>JBCDKB010000148.1:0-16618 GCA_038747035.1 Acidobacteriota bacterium
CTCGACCTGACAGATCTGATCCGAACCCACCAGCTTATGAAGATCGGCGAGCATCGAGGTCTCGAGGCCCCAATGCGGAGCCACGTGCAGCCGCAGGGCCAGATCACGGGTCGCCGCAAACTCACCCGAGAGCGGATAGCGAAAGCCGCCCAAGAATTTGAGTAGGTCCGAAGGTCCGAGCACTTCGACGAGGGCTGCAACCAGAGGGAGGAAGAAGAGGCGGGTCACTCGGCCGAAGAGCCGGTCGTCAAACCGCGAGTAATAACCCTTGCTGAAGTGGTAGCCGAAGCCGCCGCTCATCAACGGCATTAAAAGGCGGGCCAGCATCTCGCGACTGTAATTTCTAATGTCACAGTCGTGGACCGCGATGATGTCGATCTCTGGATCGCTAAGGGCCAGGCCCATCGAGAACCACACGCCCCGGCCTTTGCCTGGACCCGGCAGATCCACCCCCTCCGTTCGAAGGTAGTCCCGGCTGGCCGACAGTTCCGGCCCGTCGTGCCACAGAATCTCTTTCTTCATCGGCAGCGTCCCGAGCTGCTGACAGGCATGGCGGAACTGGTGCTCTTCCGCCCGGTCCAGGGAAAGAATGACTTTGTGGATATAGTCTGCCTCTTGCAGGGCCCCGAGAATCCTCGGCATCGCCGGCGTCTCGAACTCGGAGAAGAGCGCGGGCAGAATCAACGCCACTTTGGGGAGCTTAGGGATCGAGCGAAGCGGCAGCTCGACGCTCTGGATCCAGTTTGAGCTCAGTCGCGGTAGGGTGCCGATGCCGCTCTCATGTTGGAAAAGGTCAGACATGATGGTTCTCCTTTGCGTCCGAGGTCTTCGAGGCTTCTGTAGCCGTGAGTTTTCCGAGGGCTTCGCAGACGATTCCGCTCCAACTGGGCTGTTGGGAAAAGTAGGCGTGCGGGAGCTGCGCTTTGAGCTCTTCGGAAAGGCAGTGGTCGGGCATGACGACGGCGATGGAAACGGCTCGCAACATGGAGACGTCGTTCGGCGCATGTCCGACTCCGATCGTCGTCGGCTTCTCGCGGTGGCTTTGTGCGAAAGCGTGTGTGAGGTGTTCGATCGCGCGGCCCTTTGAATTCTGGGCGCCCTGCAAGCAGAAAAAGCGGCCCCCCGAAGCGATCCTGAAACCCTGCTTCTCAACCTCTAGACGCAGGCGCTCGAAGTCGCAGCCGCCGGTGAGAAAAAACGGTTCGCTAGAGCTTCGATTCTTTGCGTTTTCGGCCGACGTCACGTCGAAGGAGCAGATCCGCGAGAGGTGGCTGACCGAGATGTCGCCAAATCCAACGAGCGGGTACCGGCGCTTGAGTCCGATAAAGGCCTGGCGGACTTCGCCGTAGTTCGGACCCCAGATCGTCGATTCCCCGGGCCCGGGCCAGTCGTGAATCGCCGAACCGTTTTCTACGACGTAAGGGCCGTCGAGCTCGAGGTCGGCGCGCAGCCTCTGGACCTCGGCCGCGGTTTTGCTGGTCACGGGAACGACAGGAATGCCCGACTTGACGAGGTGATAGATCAATTTCGTGGACTCCACATCGACCGCGCCCTCCTGATCGAGCAAGGTGTCGTCGAGATCGGTGAAGACGGCGGTGGCCAGAGTCGCGAGCCCCGGCGGAACGGGTGGCTCAGCGCCGGACAGGGGGCCTCCGTGGGGCCGAATCATGGGCCGGTCGCCCGAGGTCGTGGAGCTGAATCGAGCAGCCGGTGGCTCTTGTTCTCGAGCGCCACCAGGGGAAAAGGCTTCTCGAGGAATTCCGCGGATTCCCGGACGAGTCCCCTCCGAATCAGCACGTCTTTGGTGTAGCCGGAAATAAGAAGAGTCACGAGATGCGGACTTTTTTCCCTCAGCCGATCGGCGACGTCCTGGCCCACCCTGTCGTTGAGCGCCCAGTCGATGGTCGCGATATCGGCGGTGAGTCGGTGGGTCGACTCCAGACCCTTCAGTCCGGAGGAGGCGGTGGCGATTCGGTAGCCTCGCCTCGACAGAGCTTCGGCGAGCATCCTGCGGACGGGCTCCTCGTCTTCCACCAGGAGGATCGATATGGATTGATTCATGGCCTGGCTCTCCCTAAGTGACAGGATCTGAGGTGGATCCTTGCCCGTGCGAACAGGCCTCGGGGGCCTCGAGGTAGGACGCGTGGACCTCTTCGAAACATGCGGTGCAGATGCCGTGGCTCAATCGGAACTTGGCGTCTTGATGGAGATAGTCTTCGACCGGGAGCCACGAGCCGCAGCCCGTGCGGAGTCGGCTGCATTCCATGCAGATCGGAATCACGTGGCTGTCTCGAGGGATCTCCCGGGTGGCCTTCTCGAGGGCCGCGAGCTGGCTCGCCTGGCTCATCTCTTGTTGCACGCGATCCTCGGCGTCAGAAAGCGTGACCAGCATGGCGACCGAGTCTTGCCAGGAGATCAGAGTGGTTCGAAAGTCCATCCAGCGATCGTGGCCTTGCTTGTCTTTAAACCTTTGGCACAGCGACGATCCGTGGGCCCGCACCAGGTCGATGAACTGCTCTGAGGTCTTTTCATCTCGACTCGAGAAAAGGGTTTCGAACCGCCGTCCCCTCATGTCATCCGCCGAGTAGCCCAGCAAGTCTCGGGCAGAGTCGTTCGATTCGAGGACGACTCCGGACTCGAGATCGACCACCAAAATAATCTCAAGGAAGTTCTCGAGAAAAGGAGCGAGGTTGGTCTTCCAGTTTGTTTTATGCATCTTGGCTGTCCGGAAGTCGTGGTTTTCGACGGCGCGGTGCCGCGGACGTTTCCGTGCGAATCCCGAGGGAGCTTTTGGTCCTAGTCGGCGAAAGGGATCGGTCGGATCGAAACGGTCGGGCCCACTACAGTCCGACGCGGAGCGAGTACCGCATGATGTCGGCGTTATTTCGGAAGTGCATTTTTCCCAGGATTCGAGACCGGTAGGTGCTGATCGTCTTGACGCTGAGGTCCAGCTGTTTCGAGATCTCGGTCAGCGTCAGGCCTTGGCTCAAAAGCGAGAAAACCTCGAATTCTCGCCCGGAAAGGCTCTTGTGGTCCGCGGGTACCTGGTCGGCGGTCGACCAGGCCAATTCCCGGACCAGCCTGGGTGGGATGAACTTCCCGCCCGCGGCTAGCTGACGGATCGACTTGATCAAGACGGCACCTTGGCTCGTTTTGCACAAGTAGCCGTCGGCCCCGGCCTGCAGGCATTGCCGCATGCTGCATTCGTCGTGGGCCCCGGTCAGAATCAGGATCCTAGGAGGAACGGGTAGAGCCTTGAGGTCGCAGATCGTGGCGGTACACTCATCTCCCGGAATGCGCAAGTCCAAGATGACGAGATCAACGTCGTGCTGGGCACAGAGGTCCACGGCTTCCCGGCCGCATTCCGCCTGTCCGACCACTTCGATTCCCCGGGTTCTGCCCAAGTACCGGGCCAGCATGTCCCGGACGATCTGGTGGTCATCGACAATCATGACGCGGGTGACATTCAGACTTCCTAAGAAATTCATAGTGGTCTCGCTTGAATTGTGGGACAGGCTTCGCACTCTTGATGCCTCCGAGAGCTGGCCCACCGTTTCGGATTGAAACGTTTCGAACGAGCTCCCGTCCTTGATGAAGGAAGTCTGACAAGTAATAAGACGGGGTGGTATCGGGTAGTGAACCCTTAACCCGTCGGAATGATCGGGCGGCGATGTCGGAATGATCCGACGGGGCCGTCAGAAGATTGCGATAGGGTTTCGGCTGGTTCCTACAGCTTTCAAGACGGCGGAGGCGTCAGGGCGGCGAGAGGACGCAGTACCCACAGCTTTCCTTTTTTTCGACACTCCCCGATGCCCTCGCTCCATCAGCCATCCAACCATTTGCTGATCGTTGGATTGGGCTGAGAGAAGGCAAATAACCCGGCGGCGAAGTGGCTGCCCGGCTCGCTGGCATTCGCCAGATCGAAGGCGCTTGCGACGACATCGTGCGCCGGGTCCAGCTTTTCCAACAGGTCTCGTCCGACGAGATGTGGATCGGCGGGTGTAGAGGAGACCGAAGGGGAGGTGGATTACTCGACCAGGCCCTTTTTCAGGGCGTAGAGCGTCAGCTCGTTGCTGCTCTCCAGCTGGAGCTTGCGAATGATGCGACCCCTGTAGGTGCTGACCGTCTTGGCGCTGAGGAATAGCTCCTCGGCGATCTCGGAAAGCGACATCCCGTTGGCAATCCTGCACATGACCTCGAACTCCCGATTGCTCAAGAGCTCGTGGCGGTCCCGGTCGTCGGCTGGATCGAAAGTGAAGGCAATCTGTTCCGCCAGCCCGGGTGTGATGAATTTGTGTCCGCTGTGGATTGTGTGGATCGCCTTGCGTAGAAGGGTGGCGGCGTGGTTCTTGTGCAGGTAGCCGTCGGCTCCCGATTTCATACATCGAACGGCATATTGCTTCTCGGGCCTGCCGGTGAGAATCAGCACTTTGGGCGGCCGCGGGAGGCCCTTGAGGACCTCGAGGGTCTCGAGGCCGCCACGCCCCGGCATTTTGAGGTCGAGGAGCACGATATCCACGTCAAGGGTTTGGATCTTCGCGACGGCTTCGTGTCCTGTAGATGCTTCACCGACGCACTCGATGTCGGGCTGCCGCGAAAGGTGGGCCCTGAGTGCTTCGCGCAGCATCAGGTGGTCATCCGCCAGGAAAATACGGATCATGGTTTTAGCCTTGTCTCCCCTCTGGGCTCCGGCAGCTGATCATCGGTGTTGGGGCGATAAGAGATCGAGCACCGATTTGACGGGGGTGAAGGCCGCGCCGTCACATTCGATGAAGAGGGTGTTCCATTCCGCCATGCCGCCGTTCCAAAGGCCCGGACGCTCGAGGGCGAGAAGTGGCCTTCCTTCAAGACTTTTCTCGGTGATGAAGCTCGCTTCGGGATCGCTGAATTCGCTCAGCTGATGCGGTATTCCCTCGAAGCTCTTGAGGGCGCAGACCATGAGGACCGGATTGAAATGCGTGCCCGCGGCCGCTAGGCGGCGCTGTTCTGGTTCAGACGGATCGATCTCCACCGACTCGACAATCTGACGGCGAGCGTCACCGTTTTTCTGACGGACCCAAAACGGACCGCCGCCGGTTGATGCATCCACAGGCACCATGCCGCAGACCCGCAAGGGGCGGTCGATCTGGTGGAGCAGGGCGCGGCGACGTTTCTCGATGGGGAGGTCCTGGGAGGTGAGCCGCGGGGAGTCCCCAAAGAGCCGGGCCAGGAGCGCGGCGATCTCCTTGATGCCTTCCCTGGGCGGGGCCTTCATCAGCTTTTCCCGCCAGCTCGCGAGAAGACGCTCGAGGCGAATCAGCTCACCGACGAGAATCCGCTGCCAGAGAACGGATGGGGCGGACGGTTGCTTGGCGATGTTGTCGATGTTCTTGACGACGACCAGGTCCCCTTCGGTGGCTTCGAGATTCGCGAGCAGGCTGCCGTGCCCCCCGGGGCGAAGCATGAGTTCGCCCCCGACGCGGAACGCGTGTCCCTTATCGTCGAGGGCGAGGGTGTCCGTCGTCGGGCTCTGGCAGGAGAAAGTGACGCCGAAACGGCGTCCGAATTCGACCTGGAGAGCTGGGAGTGCGCCGGCCGCCTGTCTCTCGAAACTCTCTCTGTGGGCGGCTCCCACCGTGAAATGCAAGCGGATATCTTCCGAGCGCCCGCCGAGCAGCTCCGCGGTCTCACGGCAGTGCTCTTCGAATGGGGTGCGCACGACGTTTCCGGCCCTATGGAATGGGAGGAGCCCCTTGGGTTGACTGCAAAGCGCCCCTTCACCCAGAAGAAATCGCCGGAGGGCTTCTTTCCTTCCGAGACGCCGGGACTCGTTTTCAAAGAGCTTGCCTTGTTTCGTTTCCGAGAGGGCCAGCTGAGCAAACTCATCGAAGAAGCGGCGGACGGCCTCAGGCATTGGGGATGCTTCAGCGGCGTCTTCGAGAAGGACCCAGGCGGCGAGCTCTTTGAACATGCGGGTGGCCGCGCCGGATGCGGGAATGAACTTCGAGACTCTTTGGTTAAGGGCGGCTTCGGCGAACCTTTCGAGGGCTTCCTCCTTCGCCCTGTCGCTAAGACGCAGGATGCCGTCGTCGACACGGCAGGCCCGCACCAGCCGGGCGTAGCGGGGACCTTTCCTGAGCAGCTCGAGCTGCCTCGTGGCCTCGGAGGGCGTCAGGCCCCGCTCTTCGAGTCGGGCGAGGTCACTGGCGCTGAGGTCTGTATCGTGGGGGTGGAACTTTGGGGGTGTTGAGGCAGTGCTCGTCAGCATGGTGCGATTCCTCGGGTGGTTGACAGCATTTGGGTTTAGAAAGACCAGCTCCACGCGACCGAGAGGCTGCCGTCTTCGAAGCGGCCGGTTCCCGGGCCCGCTTCGCGTCCTGGATAGCGATTGCCGGAATAATTGTTGTATTGCACCGTCAAGGTGCCGGGGTGCCAGTCGAAGTAGCCGAAGCCGTAGGTGAAGTCCGGATCCCACGGTTGCTGCTGATCGGGATCCGGGTAGTAAAAGAGCGTGACGTTAAAGTAGATCCATTGATAGATCGAATATTTGAATGAAAGTGTGAGGGCCTTCTTCCACTCCCGGCGCTCTCCGGAGGCGAGATCCGTGTACCGCGGCGTGAGGTGGAGGCCGAGGGAGGCCGCGAGCCCGCCGCTTGGATGCACGATGAAGAGGTCTTCGAACCACTTCGGAATGTCGAGCTTCCAGCCCAAGGAGAAGGTCCCCTCTTCGAGCCGGCTGATCGACTCGTCCGCCCCGGGATCGAATCGATTGCCGCCGTAGTGGGAAAAGATCACGCTCAGGGTGCCCGGATGCCAATCGTCATAGCCAATGACAAAAGTAAAATCGGGATCCCAGGGCTGCTGCTGGGCTTCGTCCGCGTAGCTAATCGTGGTCAAGGTGGCGAACCAATAGCTGACCGGGTTGTACTTGAAAGAAGCGGAGAGGGACGATTTCCCCCGGCGATCCCCTTCGCTACCCACGCCGGCACTGGACTCCGATCCGGAGTCCAGGCCATAGGAGGCGCTCAGGGAGAAGCTCACGCCTTCGCCCAGGAGCTGCCAAGGCGATTTCTCGTCTTCTTCGGCCCGCAGGTCACCGACGAGGAGGAGTCCGAGGATCCAGGCCAACGCGCGTCCATCCATCGTTCAGCGACGCCCCCTGCCTTCGGACGCACCCTCGTGGTCGACCTCCAAGATCAGGAACGGCCGGTGGCCCCGCTGCCGGTAAAGCAGAGTCTCGAGAATGATGGCGTTGGTGTTGACGTTTCGGGAGCGGTTGATCGAACCGTCTTCGTAGCGCCCGGCCTGGTATCCGACCCTCGGGTGGGCGAGCTCGACGGCGGACTCGAAGAGACGCTGAGCGAAGGGGTGATCCGGAAAAATGGCGGACCAGCCGAACGCTGCCTTGGTGCTGAAGACCGGCACCATCGGACTCGGGCGGCCGCGGCTGTCGGTGGTCATCCACGGGGTCTCCTCGTAGATGAAATTTCGATAGACGAACCAGGGCTTGACGTGGATAGAGTCTTCGCCGATCGCGGTCAGGACTCCGGTTTGTTCGGACCGGATTTCGAGCGCCCTGAAGAAAGTGTCGACCCAGGTCCGAAGCTGCTCGGATAGACCGCCGAGCTCGAGGGTCATCAGGACGAATGGGTCGCTGGTCAGAATCGGATGGTCGCGGGTGTCGACCCGGATCGGCTGGCCCTCAAGCTCCGCCGCTTTGCTGTGCTCGAAGTCGAAGGCCCGCGACAGGTCGTGTCCCCACAGGGCCATGCCGGCGGCTGCGTAGTGTTCATAGCCCAGGCGGCCTTCCTGGTAGTAGCTCTCGCCGCCGTCGCGGACCAGGGTGCCATTCATCTCTTGGCGCGCAACCAAGCGGTCGAACGTCCATCCGTCGACCAGGGCCTCGACCCTCGACTGCCGCTCCGGGTACCAGGTGGCGGTGATCTTCAGCCAGATGAGCAGCCGGCCGATGTCGGTGGCCGACCATCCGCTACCCTCGGAGCTGGGCTGGTTACGGATATCCGTCATGGCGGCGCTCGCGGTCGAATACTCGCGATTGGGCAGCTCGCCACCGTAGAGAGAGATCTGCTCGAGGGTGAGGAGTAGCAGGTCAAGCCAGGCGAGAAATAGGGGCCTTCCCATGAGGCCCAGCTGCTCGGCGCAAACCATCGCTGCGATCTGACTACCCAGGTCCCACATCGTCAGGTAGGAATAGCGGTGGACCGAGTTGACGAGTCCGGTGCGTTCCTTCTTATTGGCTCTGAAGAACTGCCAGGCGATGCGCGCGACTTCTCGCTCCTGCTCGGTCAGCGGCTGCGGCCCCGCCTGCGGACTGCGGCTTAGCAGCGTGTGAGACTTGGCGTCGTCCGGCGGGTCGGACTCGAGTCGGGTTCCGTGCTCGCGACGCGGAGCCTGGTCCACCTCGCCTGAAGGGGTCGCCGGCGCCTGGGCCGGGCTTGATGGGTCGGGGGCCAGGTGTGGACTCGCCTCGGTGACGGGCTCCACGGGCGTCGGTTGCGGTTCGGAGTCCGCCAGGGCACGGGGCGGACTCGGTTCGGGGAGCTCCGCGAGGGCCAGCGGCGGTTCGGAATCCTCAAGAGAAGGGGGAGGATCCGGCTCGGCGATCGGTTCGGTGGGCGCCGGCTCCGGCGCCGAGACCTGTGAAGGAGCGGGTGAGTTCGCCTCGGCGGGAGGCTCCGAAGAGACCGGTCCCGGGTTGGCCTCATCGGGGGAGAGTTGCGGATCCAGCTCGACGATCCCTTCCTCACGGCTCTGGGCTGGATTGAACCGAAGCGGAGGCGTCGGCAGGTCCGGCTGTTCGACCGAAGGGATCGTCAGCCGCGCGGCCACGGTCCGCGGCATCGGCACCGGTGGTCCGGCCGGTCTGGGCCTGACGGGCTCGGACGCCGGCGTCTCGGCGCTTTCGGTGATTTCTACGGGCAGGACCCTCGAGCTGCCGGTCCGGCTCGGGCCCTCGGTCGGCGAAGGTCCAGCTTGGGTGGATTCCCCTTCCTCGAGCTCGCCGTGCCGTGATTGAGACTCTGCGGGCGGCGCCTTTTGGGCTCGAATGCCGAGCCGCGGGACGTAGGCCCTGGACACGACAACAGGCCGCTCGAGATCCTTCGGCCCGCCGCCGAGGTGTAGGCTCGGGCCTTCGAATCTCGAGAAGCCCAGCTCTTCCTCCAGATCGAGCAGGAAAGCGGTCGATCGATCGAGGCGCAGCGAATCGCCGTTGGCCGAGATCGCCCTGATCTTCGACCTCGCCTCCTCGATCGCCAGTCGGAGGGCCGACGCTTCCTGGCGCCAGGGGAGACCGAGCGTCAGATAGCGCTTCGTGGCCTCGGCCCAGGTCTCGTAGGCCCGCGGGCTGTCCAGGCGTTCGAAGGTGATCGTGGCTAGGACGAGCGCGAAGGCCCCGTCGCGCGGATCGAGCGGGCTCGCTCCGTCGTCCGCCCGCGCGAGAAATTCTTCGGCCGCATCTTCAAGCCGGCTTTGTTCGATAAGCCTCAGGCCGCGCTCGAAAAAGGTACCCGGCCGCCACTCCTCGGCCCAGGCGGGTTGGCCAACGATGAACAGCAGCACCGCTGCTAGGAGCCAGACGGCCGGACGGGCGGTCCGCTCGGTCTGCCGAACCCTCATGTGCACGACCGCCTCTCCGCCGGCAAACACCGCCCGGGGGGCACGAAGACGTTCGAGGCCCGTAGGTCGAGCAGGGTGGGCTGCTCCGGAGCCTTGAAGAGTTTGCCGCGGGACTTGTAGAGCAAGACCTCGAGCACCAGAGCGTTGGTCGTGCACGAGATGGCTTTTTCGTGGTCGCCGGTGGCTTCGTAGCGACCTTCGAACCAGCCGCGGTCGGGGTCATTTAGCGTGCAAACCGCCTTGAGCAGGGTCTCGCTGTAGTCGCCTTTGAAGAGGGCCCAGAGGCCGAAGGCGGCCCGGCTCGACACGAGGGCGAGGTCGTTACGGACGTCTCCCTGGTCGCTGATCGTATTCCAGGGGTAGCCGGCGACGTGGATCGCGTCGTAGACGAAGAACGGAGGGGCGCTCAAGGGATTGTCGGTCCGCGCCGTGAGGATCCGATCGTTTCGCCACCGCGCTTCTTGGACCGCGTAGATTTTCTGGGCCAGCTGGGCCCAAGCCGCATCGGAGTGACGGGCGTCCGAGCTCTCCGTATCCCGGATGCGGTCCCAGTTGAATTCGAGGCCGGCCAGCAGGTGGGGGAGCGAGACGACCGGTGCGAAGGTGCCGGTCTGCCGCGGGTCCCGGGCGTCCCTCGGCAGATCGATGCCGTAGAGGGTGATCTGCTCATAGGGCTCCCAGGACGACGCCCGGGCGGTGTTGAAGCCCCAGCTGGCGAAACCCAGCGCGGCGTATTCTTCGTAGCCCAGACGCCCTTCCTGCACCAGGTCGATGCGATCCGCGACGGCCGCACCGGAGTAGAGCCCGCCGCAGGCGCCGATCACGTCACAGAAACTCCAGCGCAGCATGGCCTTTTGCGCATACTCGCCATATTCGGGATAGTGACCGGCGACGGCGGAGAGCCAGATCAACAGGCGGCCGAGGTCGATTGCGGACCAGCCGATTTCCGCCGGCTGATTGTCATAGCCGACCATCTTGGCGCTGGCCGTGTCGTAGAGGCGATTGGGCACCCGCCCGGCGAAGAGATCCATACGATTGAGCGTGCCCAGGAGGGTGCTCATGCGCAGGTCAAACCGCCGCTTGTCGATGAGCTCAAGCTGCTCGGCGGCGACGAGGGCGGCCAAAGAGTCTCCGACACACCACATGGAAGTCACGCCGTAGCGGTCCATCATGTTGGTCAGCCCGGTCTCGCTGTTGTAGTTATTTTCGAAGTAGCGCCAGGCGGTTCGCGCCCATTCCAGCTCTTGGTCGGTGAGCTCGCCGTGCTGTCCCTGGTGGAAGAGCTGGGAGTTACGGAAGTTCTCAACGCCCTCGCGGACGCTGTTCACCGCCAGCCCGCACCCGCCGAGCGGCGTGAAGAGGGCCAGAAGCGCCAAAGTGCCGGGGACTCGGTGGCGTCTCCACATGGCTATCCGGACCCGGGTCTGGGGGCGCCGCATTCTCGGGGATGCTGGGGAAGGCAGCGGCGGGCGCCGTCGAACGGGTTGCTGAGGGCTGTCTCCCAGATCCCGGGGATGCCTTTCCACCGCAGGAGCTTGCCTTGGGTCTTGTAGAGCAGGCTTTCGAGCATGATGCCGTTGTTATTGGCGGTGAAAGTCTCAATCACCTTGCCCGAGATTTCATAGCGCCCTTCGTAGAAACCTTTTTCGGGGTCGTAGAGCGATGAAATCGTGTCGAAGAGCAGGTCGGTGTAGGGCGTCTCCCACACCGCCCACATACCGAGGGCCCCCTTGAGCGCGATCGCAGAGTGCTCAGGAACGAATTGCCCGGTCTCGGTGATCGTGTTCCAGGGGTAGCCGTCGGTGTAAATCGTGTCGTAGACGAAATACGGCGGCCCGGCGAGCTGGTGCTCGGTACGGGCGGTGATGACGCCGGTCTCGAGGTACCGCCCTTCCTGGGCCAGATAGATGCGGTCCGCGAAATCTCGCATCCAAGGGACCGTATGGGTCGAGTCGCTGGAGCTCCGGTCGGTCCCTTCGTCCCAATTCAGCTCGATCGCATCGAGCACGTAGCTTTCGGCCACGACGTAGTTATGGGCGCCCAAGACCCTCGGGTCGCGGGTGTCGTAGGGCACGTCGACGCCGAAGATCGGGATGGTCTCGTAGGGTTCGGCCAGGGAAGAAAGGACGGTCGAGAACCCCCACATCTGAAAGCCCTTGGCCGCATACTCTTCGTAGCCGAGGCGCCCCTCTTGGAGATACTCCACCTTGTCCCCGGTCTTGAGGGCGCCGTACATAGTGCCGCAGGCGTCTAGCACGCGGCAGTAATTCCAGCGTAGGAGCGCACGGTCGATGCCGTTGGCGTGCTCGGGGAAGCGCTCCTTGAGGATCCGGAACCAGATCAGCAGACGGCCGAGGTCGAGGGCCGAGAACCCGATCTCTCCGGGGGCGTTGGTGTAGTCCACCTTCGCCGCGGTCTCGGTGTTGTAGGCCTTGTTGGGGAGCTCGCCCTGGAAGAGATCGAGGGTACTGAAGGTCCCGAGCAGTTTGCTCAGGCGTTTATCGAATTCGTGCTTGTCGATGATGCAAAGCTCGCGGGCCGCCAAGAGCCCCCCGAGGTAAGAGGCGGTGTCCCACATGGTGGTCGAGGGGAAACCGTCGACCGAATTGACCAGTCCGGTGGTCGGCTGGTAATTGTTCTCGAAGTATTTCCAGGCGATTCGGGCCATCTTCATCTCGACCGCCGAGAGCTCGCCGCTGCGGCCGGGGTGTTTGCCGTGGTACCCGGACTTGGAGGAGGGTGTTTCACAGCCCATCTCACAGAGCGGCCCCATGTCGGGCACGCGGAAACAGACTTTGGCGTCACCGCCCCCCAGCGTCGTCGCGCTCGGTTCAAAGAGCCAGGAGAGCTGGGAACCGCAGGCGGACAGGGCGAGGCAGGGGGCGAGCGCGGCGAGCAGCAGCCGGCGCCCCGCCGCGGATGAGCGAGTCTCGAGAGAGGGTCGGATCATCGTCTTAGAGCCTTTCGAAATTCGAAAATCGGACCATCGGACCGAAGGCCATGTAGTGCAGACTCTCCAAGACGACGGCGTTGGTATTGCAGGTCAGGAGGTCGTTGGCCTCTGCGCTTTCTTCGTAGCGGCCCGCATACCATCCGCCCTCGGGGTCATGGAGCGACCGGACGTCTTCCAGCAGCAATTTGGTGTATCGGCTGGTGAAGAGCGCGTGCCAGCCGAAGGCCGTTTTGGTGGATAGCGTCCGAGCGTCGTCGGCGTCGCGGCCGTTGGAGTCGATGGCGTGCCAGAGTTTGCCGTCGGCGACGACGCCGTAGTAGGCGAAGTGCGGGGGGCGATCGAGGTGATCCTCGGAGACGGCGGTCAGAACGCCGGTCGACTCATAGCGCTGCTGCTGAGCTTTAAAGACGCGAAAAGCCAGTTCCTTGGTGACTCGGTCAAAGCCCAGCTCAAGGCCGTCCAGCACGTAGGGCTCGCTGACCACCACGTTGTGGGCGACGTAGTCCCGGGCGTCTCGACTATCGGTGGCGATGCGTTCGTCGAAGACCGGAACCCAACGGAGGAAATCGGTGAATCGGCTGGCCACCGACGTGTCGAGCCCGCCCAGCGCAAAGGCGCGGGCGCTGTACTCCTCGTAGCCGAGTCGTCCCTCCTGGACGAGTGAGTAGCGGACGCTCTCGGATTCGGGGCGGGCCGTTTCGTCGAGCTGGCCTCCGAAGAGCGTGCCGTCTCGAACCAACCGGGAGAAGTCCCATTGGTCGAAAACGCGTCGGACTTGGCTCGTGTGCTGGGGGTAGTGCCAGACCAGGACGTGGAGCGGCACCATCAACCGACCCGCATCGATGGCGGACCACCCGATGCCTTCGGGCGCCGCTTGATTGTTGTAGTCAACCATGTTGAGGGTCTCGGTGTTGTAGGACTTATTCGGCAGTCCCCCCGCCGGACGCTCGGCCACCAGGGGCATTTTTTCGAGGCTCCCGAGGGCAGCCTCGAGGCGGCGGTCGGCCTCGTACTGGTCGATGATTTCGAGCCGGTGCGCGGCGATGATCGCCAGTAGGTAAGAGCCGGTATCCCACAACGTCGTCGCCGGATAGCCCGACACCGAGTCGACCAGCCCCGTCGAGGCGCGTTCGTTTTTCTCGAAGTAGCGCCAGGCGATCCGCGCCCACTCCTCGTGTTGGCTGTCGAGGTGGTGGGTCGGCGGCTTCGGCGCCTCGGCCTCGAGCTCCAGGAACTCGGTCGGGCCGGTCTCGACTCCTTCGAGTCTTAGGATGAGAGCGAAAGAAAAGATAATCGCAAGCAGAAAAACGAGATGGCTCCGAGCGCCTAAAAGGCCTTCTTTAAACGTCATGGGATCGCTCCTCGATGAACTCTCATGCTGAACCCGGCAGGATGTGTTTTCGCGGATAGTGGGCGGACGACGGGGGGCCTGCTGCGGTTGGCGACGGCGGCTGCCGGGGGGCGCGCGCCCGCTTTGGCCTCGATGCGGCGAATACCTCTGAAAGACCTTATAAATAGGGCTTTGCGACAGAAAGGTAAGGCCTCGGCGCGGCGAATTTGCAGCGCCAGTCGGGATGCTACTGAGCGCCTCCACGCGAAGTCAAGAGAATTCCAATGGGGTGAGAATATTCCTACGTCGGTAGGTTTGAATATCTCACATGGGGGTGAAAGTAATCATTTTATGAGTGGTTTTTAATAAGTAGGAAAAGGCTTCCTGTGTGTAGGAAAAAGCTGATACGCGCATCAGATTAATCACTGATGAAACGTGGATTGTTCCGATTCCAGCCGCCAGTTTCATCGGAATAGTCTTCTGGCTGGCCCTGATTTTCTGTGATCACTCATCTTCTGGAGACTCCATGGTCGGATCACCCTCGCTTCAAGAACCCACCGCCTCCGCCTGTCGTTCGGCCACCGCAGCGCCGGCGGTCCTGGCTGGCTTGTTTGGCCTCTTCCTCCTCGGCTCGGTGCTCAATGCGCAGCCCGTGCCAGACACCACTTTGGACTTGGACGACGAGGTGCTGGTGGGCGAGTCGGCCCAGCTGCGGGTGATTTTCGATAACGCCTCCGGGGACAGTCTCGACGTCGGCTTCGGGCCCTTCGTGGACTTGGTCCTCCCGCGCAACGGCGTCGACGGAGCGCAGGGGCAAGACACCCCGGATGGACTCAGTTTCGTAAGCGCCAGCTATCTGGGGGCCGAGCTTTCCGTGACGAGCTTGCTCTTCCCCGACGATGGAAGCCTAGGGAGCGGAACGGGTTGCGTCGACCATCCACTGGCGCGCGATACCGCGGGGCTGGCGATCAGGATCTGCGGCGATAGCGGTGATGAACTGGTCGTCATCGAGCTACCTTTCGGCTCGTTTGTCCCCTCCCAGCCGCGGCTTGAGGTGGATCTCAGTGTTGACGTGAGCGCCTTGGCGGATGTCAACGTCCCCCTGGCGATCCGGCACCGTTCCGGATTTCGCTTCGGAGCCGACGCCCTCGATAACTTTTGCTGTGACCCGACGATTCTGAGCACTGCGGATCCCGATAGCGAGACCTGGCCTTCGGCGAGCACGGAGCCCGTGCTTTTTCGACTCAGCAAGCATTACCTAGGCCCCGAAGATGAGACGGCCACAGGTCCGAATTTCCCGCAGCGTTACGCCTTGCGCCTCGACCTAGCCGACGGCCAGGACGTCACCGACCTCGACCTGACGGACACTTTTCCGACCAATGTGGCTTTCCTTTCGGTGGTCTCGAACACGCCCGCGGCCGACGTCGCGGAGGCCCCGCCGGTGGGCATCGCCGCTCAGGTGGACGACCGTGAGCTCGTCGTGAACTTTCCGGCGGTCAACGGCTCGATGGACGCCGTCGATGCGGAGATCGTGGTGGAGTTCTTTGTGCCGCTGCTCGACGCGGCGGGCCAAGAAGTGCTGCCGCCGACCAGCGGTGACGACCGGATTTCGGAGAACAATCTTTCGGCGATCGGGGACTGGATTCCCATCGACCCGCGCGATCCGGCGACCGCGGGCAACGTCGCGTCCGATCCGGCGGGGCCCGAGCACGAGCTTTCGGATCAGTCCATCACCGTGCAGAAGAGCGTCAGCCTGGCCGTCGACCAGGGCACTTCTGGCCTGTCCCCGGGGGATAGCCTCGAGTACTCGCTGCACTTTCAAGTCTCCGACTTCTTCGCTTTCAACAAAGTCCGGCTCACCGATATCCTCTCTGACGGGCAAAGGTTCGACGATCAAGAAGACGTCGTGCTCAGCTTCACGCAGCACGACGTCACGGAAGAGTTGACCCTCAGTGCTGGGAATATCAAGCTCGTTCCGGACTTCAGTCCGGACGACGCGCCGCCGAATTCCGGCACCACCACGCTGATCTTCTGGGTGTCGAGCGAGCTCGAAGACCGCGGCTTCGGCGGCACGATGCTCGGGGGCTGCATTCCTCCGGCCGGAATCGCCGGGCCGCTGCCGGACTGTGGCGCCTTCAACCAAGGCGGCACGCAGGGCGTGCTGCGATTCCGCACCATCGTGCTGGAGGACTTCAGCGACGACTTTCTTTCGGGAGATCCTTCCGTCGACCAGAACGACGTGCTGTACAACTCCGTCGTCATCGGCGGTGACGTTCTCCGCCTGGATCTCTTGACCTCGAATGGCTTCGACGAAGACGACGACAGCTCGGCCTCGAGCCGCCTGGCCTTGGGCGAGCTGAGCAAGACGATCTACGCCATCAACGGCTCGACGACGCTGCCGGACCCGCTGGAAGTGAAGCCCGGCGATACCGTGACCTATCGCCTACAGCACACCCTGCCGAGTCTCGACTTCGAGAGCCTCGTGATTCGGGACTACCTGCCGCTGCCGGTGCATTCGGCGTCCGAGGTCACCGCGTCGTCCGAGACGGTGGGGGCGGCGCCGCCCCCCGCCGGCACGGTCAGTCTCGGACCCCTCGATACCTTCTTGGACCGGGCGGGCTTCACCCCGCAGCCGGCGGTGGACGCGGATTCCAATCGCATCGAATTTGACTTCGGCACCCTCGACCAGGTGGCCGCTCAAGATGCGGTGATCGACC
>JBCDKB010000149.1:0-16582 GCA_038747035.1 Acidobacteriota bacterium
CCAACTCGATCGGGGAGCCGATTCCCGGTCTCTTCGCAGCGGGCTGGGGCAAGCCCAGCCCCTACGCCGGAGGAACGCACTGTCGGACTTCACCTTGATGCGTCGATTCTTGCGGTCGCTGCAGGCGCGCAGCGTTCAGGCGAGGCCGTATCGAGCAGATCCGGAGTAGTGGCGGGGCTTGTCCCCGCCTCAGCGAGGCGAAGCCGAACTCCCTTTAACGGGAGAACTGGCCCGCCAACTCGATCGGGGAGCCGATTCCCGGTCTCTTCGCAGCGGGCTGGGGCAAGCCCAGCCCCTACGCCGGAGGAACGCACTGTCGGACTTCACCTTGATGCGTCGATTCTTGCGGTCGCCGCAGGCGCGCAGTGTTAAGGCGAGGCCGTCTAGAGCAGATCCGGAGTAGTGGCGGGGCTTGTCCCCGCCTCAGCGAGGCGAAGCCGAGCTTGTTTGGGGATGGCGAATGCCATGAGCACCGAGAGGCGAGGTGAAGCTCGCCCCCGGCGACGGCTGCCCGAGCCCGGCGAGCTGCGCGTCGCACGTGCCTTTCCGCAATGCCCGAGGGGATCCAGACGCTGCTATGCTCCGCCCATGGCGGGCTGGAAACGCTTTTTCCTCATCGCGGGCCTCTTCAATCTCTTCGGCGGCACGATGGGTCTTCTGACCCTCAATCGGCCGTACCTGGAAGCCGGCATGCCGACGCCGAATTATCCGTTCGCCTTCCAGCTGCTCTTGACGGCGGTGCTCATTTTCGGCGTCGGCTTCCTGATGGTATCGAGAGATCCCCAGCGCCACCGTGGCATCGTCTGGCTCGGCCTCATGGCCAAAAGCGCGGGCTTCGTCTTTTCTCTGTGGGCCCTCCACACGGGACAGCTGCCGGAGTCGGCCCGCCCGCAGCCCTTCATCGTCGATCTGCCGTGGGCCGTCGGATTCGCCCTCTTCTTGTGGCGCACCGAGCCCGCCCCCTTCTCTTCCCCATCGCCTTAGGAGTTCCCTATGGACACGCACTCTTCCCCCCGCCGACTTTGGCGGCCCGTCGCCGTCGCCGCCATTGCCGCCCTCGCTTTCGCGGTGACCCCCGCCGCGGCTGACGCCGGGGCCAACGAGTTGACCACCCAGACCTACGGCGCCGGCCTCGCCGAAGCCACGGCGGTGCCGATCGCCGACCTGGTGGCGTCACCGGATCAGTGGCGCGGGCAAGCCGTCCAGGTCGAAGGCGAGATCCGTGGCGTGTGCCCGAAGAAGGGCTGCTGGATGGAGCTCGTCGACGGCGACGCGCGGGTGCGCGTCAAGGTGGAAGACGACGTCATCATCTTCCCCGCCGACGCCATCGGTAAACGGGCCGTCGCCCAGGGCACGGTCGAGATCCGCGACATGAGCCGCGAGGCCTACGCCGGCTGGTTGCGGCACCTGGCGGAGGAAAATGGCGAGAGCTTCGACGCCGCGTCGGTCGGCGACGGCCCCTTTCAGCTGATCCAGATCCGCGGCACGGGCGCCGAGATCAACGGCTGATCCGTGCCCGAGCCGCCTGAAGAGACGACGGCGGATTCCGCTCCAGACTCCGGCGGCCGCTGGCGACGGCTCGCCGTCAATGTCGCGTTGATGGCGGGCACCCTTCTCTTCCTGCTGGTGGTCTTAGAGGTGACGCTGCGTCTTTCGGGTTTCAGCTTCGTCCTCTACCCCGAAGACATCGAATTCGGCCGACCGGATCCGGTGATGATCAAGGTCGGTTTCCAGCCCGACGACGACCTCTTTTGGGTCACCCGCGACTACGGGGAGAAGCTTGAGCGCCTGCGCGACAAGCAGCCACCGCTCCTCTTGCTCGGCGACTCCTGCACCCACCTCGGCCGCTGGGACCGGGCCCTCGCCGGGCTCGCCGAAGACCGGCTAGGGCAGCGTCCGAGGTTCGGCAACCTCGCGGTCGCCGGCTGGTCGTCCCACCAGGGTCGGGAGCAGGTCAAGCGCGACGTCGCGGAACTCGACCCGCGGGTCGTGACGCTCTACTACGGCTGGAACGACCACTGGATCGGCTTCGGTATCGAGGATCGCAACGTCGCCCGCGTGCGCCGCGTCTTCTCTAGCCGCATGAGCGGCCTACGCCTGGTTCAGCTCGGCACCAAGGCCATGGTCGCCTGGGGGGCCCGCCAAACGGCGTACCCCAATCGCGTCTCTCCGGCCGACTTCGCCGACAACCTGCGCACCATGGTCGCTGACCTCGAGTCCAAAGGCGCCACGCCGGTGCTGATCACCGCCGCGTCGAACCATCGGGTCGGCCACGAGCCGCCGGAGCTGGCGGAGCGCTGGCTGCGCAACCTCGACGACCTGGTGCCGCTGCACCGGCAATACGTCTCGATCGTCCGCGATGTGGCCCGCGAGACCGGCGCCACGCTCTGCGACCTCGAGGCCCGATTCGCTGACCTGAGCCAGGAAGACCGGGATCGAGACTTTCGGGCCGACGGCATCCACACGAGCGCCGCCGGAGATCGGCGCATGGCCGCCTTTGTCTTCGAGTGCTTCGAGGACAACGGACTCTGGCCGCTGATCCTCGAATGAGCTCGGACGCGGCGCAGGCCCTCGAAATAGAACAGGCGCAGCACCGGCGCCGACGGCGTCGGCTCCTGCTCTGGCTCATCGCCGGCGGCCTCGTCCTGCGCTTCTTCTACTTTGTCGAACACACGGGCTCCGCCTTCTTCCGCGTGCCGATCCTCGACGAAGCGTTCTATGACGGCGTCGCCCGCGCCCTCGCCGCCGGCCAAGATATCCAGCTGATCAACCCGGCCTTCCGCAGTCTTTTCTACCCGGCCTTCCTGGCGACTTTCCTGGGCCTCGGCGAAGCCGGCTATCCCCTCGCCCTCGCGGCCCAACACCTGTTCGGCGTCGGCACCTCCGTCGCCATCGCCCTGCTGTCGATCCGGCTCGTCGGCCGGGTCACCGCAGGCGCCGTCGCCGGCGGGCTCTACCTGCTCGCCGGGCCGCCGCTCTTCTTCGAAGGCGAGCTGCTGGTCACCACCCTCTTCACCCACCTCGGCGCCCTGCTGCTGCTGCACTTAGCGACGGTGCGGGCCGACTCGGCGCTCTGGCGTTGGATCGTCGGCGGTGCGCTGCTCGGGCTGATGGCCTCGGCGAGGGCCAACGCGCTGATCCTCGCCGTCGCCTTCCCTATTGCCGCGGCGCTCCTGCCCGGCGCGGCGTCGCGGACGCGCCGCGCCGCAGCCGCAGGCGCCGCGCTCTCGGGCTTGGTCGCGACGCTCGCAGCGAGCGCCCTCCTCCAAGCGCCCTACGTCGGCCGCTTCCAGCTCGTGGCCGGCGGCGGCGGCGTGAATCTCTATCTCGGCAATAAGCGCGGCGCCGACGGCATGATCCCGCGGCAAGACCGCCACCAAAGCTACGACGACAAATACCAGGACTCGGTCCAGCTCTTCGCCTACTCGGTCTACCGGGAGGAATCCGGCGACGCGTCTTCGCCCCCGGATCCCGCCGCCGTGTCACGCTTTTGGCTCCAGCGCACCGCGGATGAGATCCGCGCCGATCCGCTGCACTGGCTGGGCCTGATGGCCAAGAAGACCCTGCTGCTCAGCTGGAATCGCGAGATCCCGAACAATAAGAGCTACGCCTTCATCGCCAGCGAAGAATCCCAGCTGCTCGGCTTTCTGCCCGTGCGGTTCTGGCTGCTGCTCGCCCTCGCCGGCGTCGGCGCCTGCGTGCTCGTAGGCGGACGGGCGCCGCCGGAGTCGCGCGGCCTCGTTTTCTGGCTGGTGCTCTACCTCGGGCTCCTGAGCGCGGCGGTCGTGCTCTATTTCGTCAACGCTCGCTATCGCTTACCGCTGTGGCCGGCCCTCGCCGTAGTCGCCGGCGGCGGCGGCGCCGCCTTCATCGATCTGGTGACCGCGGCCGCGGGGGGCCGGGCGCCGTCGCTACTTGCGACTGGCCGGCTCCGGCGGTCGGCGGCACTCATCGCTGTGGCGCTCGCGACCCTTTCCCTCGTCAACTGGCTGGCGATCCCCGCCATCACGCCGCACCGGGATTACTTTTTCCGCAGCCTCGCCCATTCCTTGAAGGGCAACGACGAGCTGGCGCTGGAAGACGCCTTGGCCAGCGTCGAGCTCGAGCCCCGCGACGCCGCCGGCCATTTCCAGGCCGCCACCATGGCCCATCGACTCGAGCGCTACAAGCTCGCGGAGAAGCACGCGCTCCAGGCCGTCGCCCTCGAGCCCAGGGAACCCCGGGTCTTCAACCAGCTCGGGGTCATCCTCGAGCGACGACGGAAGCTATCCGCTGCCTACGAGGCCTATATGCGCGCCACCGAGCTCGGCACGGGCTTCGCGGCGCCGTGGGTGAACGCGGCCCTCCTGGAGCTGCGGGCCAACGAGATCGAACGCGCCGCCCGCAGCATCGAACGCGCCGAGAACCTCGGCGATCGCTCCGTGACCCTCCAGTGTGCCCGCGCTTTCCTGGAGATCAAACGCGGCCGCGTGCCGTTCGGCAAGGCGCTGCTCAGCGGCGCGATCCAGCGCGACCGCAGCGTGGCGCAACGTCTCATCCAAGAGCACGAGCAGCCGCTGCGTCTCGGCTGGGGCGACCGCAAGCGCGGCGACCGGCCGCCGGGCGAACGCGGTCCTGCGGCTGAGGTGCCAGCGAAGCCGGCCGACTCGGCCGAACCTACTGGGCGTTGATACCTTTGTCGTAGGGCAGAAACGAGAGCGAGAAGTTGCGCGGGATTTGCTGATCGGCGTCGCGGAAGCGGTTGACGTAGTCGATTTGGCTCGGCTTGGCCGTCCCCTGACGCTTCTCGTAGCCGAGGAAGTCCCCCTCGAACCAGTCGAAGATTTTATTCAGCCGAACTTTCCGCGCCGCCCTATCGACCTCGACGTGGCGGGGATCGTTGACCCACTCGCGCATCGCCGCGTCGAGCTGCTCGTCGAGCCGGTCCGGGAGGAAAGCTATCTGCGGCAAGCGCGGGCAGCCGATCGACGCGCAATTCAGCGCCGCATGGACCCGCGGATCTTCGAATCGCTTGAGGATCACTTTTTCTTCGAGATTCTTAAGGTTCGTCCTTTTGCCGCCGACGGTGATTTTCAGGCGGACGAAAAAATTGAGGCCTGAGACCAAGCCGCGCCACACGCTCTTCTTCTCGGGTCCGCGGGAAAGAACGCCGGCGAAGACCTGGGCGTTGTAGGCGTTGAGGTAATAAGCCAGGGCTTCTTGCCGGGTGGGGAAGAGTTGGGGATGGGACGCGGGGCTGGTCTCCTCGATCGACCGGATATAGCGGTCCAAGGTCGCCCGGTCACGGGAAAGCCCTTCGTAATCGACCATCCCGCGGTCGTCCACGAATTCGGCCAGCACGGCGGTCCATGGGGCGTGGTCAAAACCGGTGGCGTGTGGGGACATGGGGGTTTCTTTCCCTGCGGTCGGCTCATCGGCGGTGGCGAAGAAGGAGCCGACGGTCAGCACCGCGAGCATAGCGAGGAATCCCCAGAATCGGGGTCGGCGGGGGTGGAAGCGGGCGACTGTCGACATTTCTCTCTCCGGTCAGGTCCAGCCCGGGGTTTGGCGGCGGGAAGGGGCTGGCTGCATGTGCATCTACGGGGCGCTAAGCCCCGCGGATGGGGCAAGATCGGATAGGCTTCCGCTATGCGTCAAAGAATCCGCGCGTTGAAGGAGCCGATTCCACGGGAAAATCAAAAGATCCTGGCCGACCGCTGGAACGGCCTGCCGCCGGAGCTCCAGGTGCCGCAGCAGGCCCTCGGACGCCACCTCCCCCACTGCGGTTTCGTGCTCGGTCCGGCCTATTGCTCTTTTGGCTGTACGCACTGCTATCTGCCGCGCAATGCCAATAAGGCGCCGCTGCCGACCCTCGAGCAGATGAAGGCCCAAGTCGACGCCAACCGCCGACTCCTCGGCCACGCCGGCCACCTGCAGATCACCGGCGGCGACGTGGTCGATGCTTATGTTCGAGCCGACCGCGTTGAGGAGCTCTTGGAGATCGTCAGCTATGCGTGCGACGCCGGCCTGATCCCGATGCTCATGACCCACGGGCAGCGGCTGCTCGAGAATCCCCAGATTCTCGAAGACCTCGTGGTGCGCGCCGGGCTGCGCAAGGTCGCCATCCACATCGACGTGACCCAGGCCGGACGCCCCGGATTCCCGCGGCGCGAGCTCCGGGATGAAACGGACCTCCACCCGCTGCGCCAGCAATTCGCCGACCTGGTGCTCGAGGTCCGCCGCCGCACCGGCCAGGCCCTCACCGCCGCCCACACCGTGACCGTGACCGAGGACAACCTCGAGTCCGTCGGCGAGATCGTGCGCTGGCTGATCGGCGACCCGTCGCGACTCAAAGCTTTCTCCATGCTCAGCCTGCAGCCCGAGGCCGATATCGGCCGAACCCGCAGCTCCAAGCGCCCGGCGACGCCCGAAGCCACGTGGCGTGAGGTGTGCCGCGCCCTCGGCCGCGACGGGCTCGCTGAGGACAATCTCTATTTCGGCGATCCGGCGTGCAGCCGCATGACCACCGTCGGCGTGCTCGGCGACGGCCGGATCCTCGACGCCCTGCCCGGCGACCCCAAGAGCCTGGCCCTGCGCGGCGAGATCGCCCGGGTCTTCGGCGGCGCGGGCGGCCGCGGCGCCGACCTCACCGACGCCGTGCTCCGCCGCATCGGCATCATCGCCCGTCACCCGACGGCGCCGATCAGCGCCCTGCGCTACGTCAATCAGGCGCTCCGCCAGAGCGACCTCGGCTGGTTGGATCTCATCCGAGCCGCCGCCGGCGGACGGCTCGGGTGGCTCAACATCGTGCAGCACAATTTCATGTCGGCCGAAGAGGTCCGCCGCGGCGGCCCGGAGGTCGAGCGGCGGCTCGACGCCTGCTCATTCCGGGGAGCCGTCGAGCGCGAAGACGGCTGGCACGCTGTGCCCATGTGCTCGCTCAATACCGACGAGCGCGAATCGATCTACGACCGACAAATCGCCAAAGCCGCCGAACGCTCCGCCGCCCCGAAGCGCGCCGCCGCGGGCGGCTAAGCGAACGTCCCGGGCGCCTATTCGAGGCCGTCGAGCAGCTCGCGCACCCGGCCTCGACGGTACGCCCGGCTGACGATCAGGTGGGTGCCGTTATCGAGCTCAAGCCGGGACTCGGAGCCGTAGCCGGGTTCGATCCGGCGGATGCGGTCGACGTTGACCAGGGTCGAACGGTGGATGCGCAGGAAGCGATCTTCGTCGAGGCGCGTCTCGATATTGGTCAGGGTCTCACGCAGCGTGTAGCACTGCTCGCCGCAGTGGATCTTCACGTAGTTGCGGGCCGACTCGACCCAGTCGATATCGTCCACCTTCAGGAGGTGCACCGTACCCCCTTGGCGGACCACCAGGCGATCGCTAAAGGGTCTCTTCTCTTTTTCGGCCTCCGCAATCGCCACCAGCCGATCGACCCGGCGCTCGAGCTCTTCGTAGGGCGTCGAGCGCTGAAATCGAGACAGCGCCCGTTCCAGAGCCTGCTCGAAGCGCACGCGGTCAAAGGGCTTGAGCAGGTAGTCCACGGCGGAGGCCTCGAAGGCTTGCACGGCGTGCTGGTCATAGGCGGTGACAAAGACCACCACGGGCATGTCGTCGCCGAGCTCGCGGATGACGCCGAAGCCGTCGAGCTCCGGCATGTTGATGTCGAGGAAAACGAGGTCCGGCGCTTTCTCTCGGATGGCCGCCACGGCCTCCCGGCCGTCTCGGCATTCCGCACAGACCGCTAAGCGCGGGTGGCCCTCGATGAGATCGCGGATGCGCTGTCGGGCGAGTTCTTCATCGTCGGCGATCAGCACGCCGAGCGACGCCGCCGCAGCTCCGATGTCGATGGTTGCCGCATTCATGGTTTCAGCCTCAGAGGTCGATTGGTAGATCACGGCGGCTACACCGTGAGCCAGCGGCGTCGACGAAGCTTCTCGGGACATCGGCTCCGTCTCGCCCTGGCTTACCTTCCAAACTACGCCCCCGGGACGTGACGTGTTAACCATTTCGCGGCAGCCGAAGGACGTCTCGTCCCCATCGGACGACGAGGGTCCGACGAAAGCGGGTTGGAGGTAGGATCACGCCCGAGTCGACGCCGCTCCCGGCGTCCGACGGACCGAGGAGCACGCCATGAAGATTGTCGTCTTGGGGGCCGGGCGCGTCGGCGCCGCGATGGTGCAGGATCTCGCGGGTCAGTCCGACCTCGACGTGACCGTCGCCGACGTGTCGGAGGCGGCCTTGGACCGCCTCGGCCGCGTCGAAAAAATTCGAGCCGACTTGAGCCAGGCCGCCGAGGTGGAGCGCATCGCCGCCGCCCACGACCTCGCCGTCGGCGCGGTGCCAGGCCCGATGGGCTTTGCCACCGCCCGCGCCGTGCTCAACGCCGGCACACCCCTTGTAGATATCTCGTTCTTCGAGGAGGACGCCTTCGCCCTCGACGGCCTAGCTCGCGAGAAAAATGTGCCGGCGCTGGTCGATTGCGGCGTCGCCCCGGGGCTTTCGAACCTCATCCTCGGCCACCTCGAATCGACTCTGGAGTCGGTCGACAGCTTCGCCTGCTACGTCGGCGGCCTGCCGGTGGAGCGGCGGGCGCCCTACGAATATAAGGCGCCGTTCTCGCCGATCGACGTGCTCGCCGAATACACCCGCCCGGTGCGCCTGCGGGAGCATGGACGCACCGTCCAGCGCCCGGCACTCGGCCGCCCGGAACGCCTCGACGTCGACGGTGTCGGCACCCTCGAAGCCTTTGAAACGGACGGACTCCGCACCTTGATGGTCACGTCCCAGGTGCCGAATCTGATCGAGAAGACCCTGCGCTACCCCGGCCATCGCCACCTCATGGAAGTCCTCCGCGACAGCGGCTTCCTCGACGAAGGGCCGGTGACGCTCAAGGACGGCACCGAAGTGCGCCCCATCGACCTCACCGCCCACCTGCTCTTCCCCCGATGGCAGCTGCGGGAAGGGGAAGAAGAGCTGACCGCCATGCGGCTGGTGACGACCGGGGTCGAAAACGGCAAGGCCATCACCATCACCTACGACCTGCTCGACCGCACCGACGCCGCCACCGGCACCACGTCGATGGCCCGCACCACCGGCTATACCTGTACGGCGATGGTGCGCCTGGTGGTCGACGGATTGTGGAAACGGCCCGGGATCTCGCCGCCGGAGGTCGTCGGCCGCGACGCCGACTGCCATTCCAAAGTCATCGACTACCTCGCCCAGCGCGGCGTGGTGCTGCGCCAGCGGGTCGAGACGGCGTAGGGCGGAGGCCCGGCGGGGCGCGCGCGCCCTACTCAAAATGCTTGATCGCCGGCCAGAACTCCCGCAGATCGCCCCGCGGCTCGCGGGCGATGAAGATCGGGACACCGTTCTCATAGGGCATGCAGTAGGTGCAGCGCGTTTCGCCGGCCCGCTCGACCCGATGGAACCTCTGCAGGTGGCTCTCCTCCCGGCCGCCGAGGATCAGCACGACGTCGCCCGTGAGGCCGTGCTCTTCGATCACCTCGAGTCCCCACAACCAGTGGTTGTTGTGCCCCGAAAGCACCGGCGGCAGCCCGTGGCGGCGTCCGAAATAGCGCAGCGCTCCGGCCTCTCCGTAGTTGCCGACGAAGATCGCCGCCCCTTCCCGCTCTCCGGCGTCTAGGCTCTCCCACACCCGGGCGACTTCCTCCGCCATTTCGGGCCAGCCGAACATATCCGCATAGAACTGCGGCAGCTCGCCGATTTCTTTGCGTTCTGACGTCGACGGCGCAACGCCGAGCGTCTGCGCGCGGTCGAGGTAGTCCTCCACGCTCAAGATGGGAAGCGCCAAAGGAGCCAGGAAGGCCCCCGTGGCCGCGAGCACCAAGGCGTAGCCGGCGAGCACGGCCGTCCCCGCCCGGCGCCAGCGCTGAACGACGCCTTCCCACAACACGCCACCCGCGGCAAAGAGCAGGGGGTAGGCGCCGGCGAGGTACCCCGACCGCGAGGTGCCGTTGATCAACAGAATGAGCAGCACCGACGGATAGATCCAGCCGGCGACGCGGAACGCGCGACCGCGCGACGAGAAGAGCAGGAAGGCCAGGCCGCCGAGCCAGATCGGTAGGCTCAAAGGATGGGTGGCCATGATCTGGTCGACGACGTAGTCGACCGGCGCCGTGGTCTTCATCTTGTTCGAGCCGGCGTTGCGGACGAACTCCACGGTCGGCCAGCCGTTCACGGCCTGCCAGATCAGGTGCGGCGTGAAGATCGCGAAGGACACCTCGCCCGCTATCCACGGCTCCGGCGTGAGCAGACGACGACGGTCGGCGACGAGCAGCCCGGCGCCGAGGCCGGCCCCGAGCCACAGGACGTCGATCTTGTTGAGCAGCCCGAGTCCCAAGACGACCCCGAGGCCCCCCCAGTGCCGACGCCCGCCGCCGTCGAGCGCTGAAACCAGCGCCGCGGAGGCGAGTGTCCAGAAGAGGAGACTCCAGGCATTCATGGAATAGAAGTGATGCAGCGCCAGGTAGCTCGGCACCACCAGCGCCGCGGTCATCGCCAAGGCCTGGGCGCCGAGCCTTCCACCGAGCCGAGCCGCCAGCCAGCCGACGGTCGCCACCAGCGCCGCGCCGAGCAGCGCCGCCGGTAGCCGCAGCGTCCAAAGGTTCTCGCCGAAGATCGACACCAGCGCGGAAAGTGCGGCGATGGACAGCGGCGGATGATCGACGTAACCCCACGCCAGACGCTCGGCGCAGGCGAAGTAGTAGAGCTCGTCTCGAAAGAAGCCGTAGCCTTCAAGGGCGACCACGTGGATCGCCACCTTGGCGGCGGCGAAGCACGCAATGAGCCACCACACGGGCGCGGCTGGGGTCATCGTCGGGGCAGTCTTGGGGGTCGTCATCGTCTTCGGTCCTCCTTGTGGATCCCGATCGTGCCTCGCCGGAGATTCCGGAACCAGGGTGTGCGCCTGATCCCGACCTGACCCCCCAGCGACCCGGAGATGACCTGCTAACTGCTGTCAGTAAGTGATTTGTCGAGTTCTCCAACCCGTCACCCGCACGCCGCCGCCGCCACGTCGTGGGCCAAGGGCTCGGCCGCCGCGGGCACGCACACCAGGGCTTCGTGGGCGACCCGCAGCGCCAGGTCGGCGAGGCTTCGGTCCACGACGGCGACGGCGAGCTCCGGGCCGTCGGGCTCGTCGCTGAAAGTGCCCGAGCCTTCGACCCGATCCACGAAGAGCGCCCGCACCACGAGCCCTCGCTCGCCGAGGCTCCGACTCAACTCGGCCAGCAAAGCGGTGGCGGGCTGACCCGCCGGCAGGAGCGCGACGGCGGCCCCGCCGTCGTCACTCCGCAGCACTCCCCCGAGCGGACGCAGCTGTCGGCGAAGCGGCGCCTCCAGGGTCGCGGCGTCGGCGTCGCGCAGCCACAGCTCCACGCGCCCGTGGCCGCACGACAGGGCGAGGGGCGCGACGGCACAGCGCTCGAGCACCGCCAGGGCTTGGGAAGCGAGCGGCGCGCCGGCCGACGCCCGCACCTCGAATCGGGTGACCGACAGGGCCGTCGCCGCCAAGGCCCGGGCCGGCGACTGATCCTCGACACTCGGCGTCAATTCCGCCAGGCGGGTGCCGGCGGCGTCGGGTTGGAAGGTCGACCGCAGATAGACCGGCAGGGCCGCCCGGCGGACGGGTTCGAGGGTTTCCGGGTGGAGGACCTTCGCGCCGTAGCGCGCCAGCGCCGCGGCCTGGGCGAAGCTCAGCTCGCGCAGCGACTCCGCGTCAGGAACCCGGCGCGGATCGGCGCTCAGCACGCCGTCGGTATCGCTCCAGATCTCGACCGCCTCCGCCTCGAGGGCCGCCGCCAAAGTCGTCGCCGAAAGATCCGACGCCCCGCGCCCGAGGGTGACGGTGCGGCCGTGGACGTCACCGCCGATGAATCCCGTGACCACCGGCACCTCGCCGCGCACCAAACCGCTCAGGCCCTCGAGCACCGAACGGCGGGTCGCCTGGGCGTCGATCCGCGGAGGCGACGTTCGCGGCTCAGAAAGGTCGTAGTCGGCGCGCAGCAGCTTGGTGCCGTCGACCACTGTGGCCTCGACCCCGTGGGCGCGGAGCCAAGCGGCGACCCGGGGCGCCGATAGCCGTTCGCCGGTGGCGAGGAGTCGATGGATCGCCCCTTGGGGCGCTTCCCCGAGCCGGGTGATGCCTTCGATCAAGAGATCCAGCTCCCGAAGCCAGCGGTCGAGCTCGTCGGCGAGCTGTTCGGTCGCCGCCCGATCGAGGCGTTTTTCCGGATCTTCCAGGTGCACCGACCGCAGGCGGCGCCGCAAGCCCGGCGCCGGCTCCCCGCGGCGCGCCGCCTCGAGCACGTCGGTGAGCTCGTCGGTGACGCCGCCGAGGGCGGACACGACGACCACCACCGGTCCCTCGCGGTGGAGGGTTTGGACCCGGCGAGCCACGGTGTCGAGGCGATGGGGGTGGGAAAGGGAGGTACCGCCGAACTTCAGCACGCGCATGACGTCACCTCCGTCGCGCGAACCGCCGCCGGCGTCGCCCGGTCGAGGGCCGCCCTAAGATCGTGCCGCAGGTCATCGGCCCCTTCGAGTCCGACCGACAGTCGTAAAAGCCCATCGCCGATCCCCGCTTTGCGTCGCGCCTCAGCCTCCATGGCGGCGTGGGTCATGGTCGCGGGGTGGGCCACCAAGCTCTCGACCCCGCCGAGGGACTCGGCGAGCGTGAAGGCCTTGAGCCCTTTGAGGAAAGCGCGCACCGCCCCTTCCCCGCCGCGCAGCTCAAAGCTCACGATGCCGCCGAAACCGCTCTGCTGTCGGGCCGCGATCGCGTGCCCCGGATGGTCGGCGAGTCCCGGGTAGTAGACCTTCGACACCGCGTCGTGGGCCGCCAGCTCATCGACGACGGCGGCGGCGTTCTCTTCATGGATGCGCAGCCGCGCGTCCAAAGTCCGGACGCCGCGCAGCGTCAAGTAGCTGTCAAAGGGAGAGCCCGGCAGGCCGAGACAATTGGCCCACCAGGAGAGCTCCTCACCCAGCGCCGCGTCCTTGGCGACCACAGCGCCGCCGACCACGTCGCTGTGGCCGTTGAGGTATTTCGTGGTCGAGTGCACGACCAGATCGGCGCCGAAGTCGAGGGGACGCTGCAGCGCCGGCGACAGAAAGGTGTTGTCGACCGCCACGCATGCCCCCAAGGCATGCGCTTCCCGAGCCGCGGCCGCCAGGTCGGTGATGCGCAGCAGCGGATTGGACGGCGTCTCGATCCACACCAGGTCCACCGAGGCCCGCAGGGCCTGGGCCCGCGCCGCCGGCGAGGTGAGGTCGGCGAAGCGCACCTCGACCTGACCGCGACGTTCGAGGGCGCGAAGCAGCCGGTGGGTGCCGCCGTAGCAATCGTAGGACGCCACCACCGTGGAACCTGGCTCCAGCAGCTGCAGCACGAGGTGGATGGCCGACATGCCGCTCGAGGTGACAACCGCGTGGGCGCCGCGTTCGAGGTCGGCGATGGCTTCGGCGAGCAGGTCGCGGGTGGGGTTGCCCGAGCGGGTGTAGTCATAGCGCCGCTGGGCGCCGAAGCCTTCGAAGGAGAAGTTCGAAGACAGGTAAAGCGGCGGCATCACAGCCCCGAAAGCCGGGTCCTGGTCGACGCCGGCGCGGACAGCCGCCGTGCGCGGATCGGCCGAAGCTCCATCGGCGACCGGGCGCGGTTCATTCGCCTCGACGATCAGGTCAAGGTGGGGGGTGGCGGTCGCCGGTGAGAGAGTCTGGGGAAGGCTCATGATTTTCGGTCCTCCGTCAGGTTTCTCTCATCGGAAACCCTACGGACCGTCAATGAGCAAATCACGCCCTGTTCCGCGTGATTCTCATCTACCGGCAGCCGGGCTATCGGCTTCCGTAGGAGTTGGCACCTTCACGAAGTGGTGAGCTTCGTGGGTTGCCCCGGCGTCCTCGGGCCTATTCCCTCAGCCGGTCTCGATGAGTCCCGCGGAGATTAGGCCCTGGGAGCGACTCTGTCAAGAGTTTTTTGACAACGCCCCGGTCGCGATCCGGCCGCGACCCGGGACCTAAGGGCCGACCGTTTTGAGAATCCACGCACCGGGAATCCATCCGCGCTAGCGCACGGACCTGCGGAGGACACCAGTCTCTGGAATCGGAAAACCGACGCCGGTCGGCGATGGGAAAAGGGCGCTACTTGAGCGTATCGAGCCCTTCCCAAATCTCTTCCGACTCGTCGAACTCCGGGAGCTCGGGTTCCAAACCCCGCTTCTCATTGAGTCGCCAGCTCCAGAGGATCGACCACTTGAGGTAGGTCCCGTAGGCCTGGAGCATGCAGAAAACCAAGCCCCGCATACCGTCGAGCACGCCGAGCTGCACGAAGTAGGTGCGCAAGAAGCGCCAGACGCTGCGGCCGAAGACCTCGGCGAGGCCCGGCTTCTTGCCTTCCTTCCACCCTTGGGCGGCGCCCCAGCGGCTGTACTTCACAATCCGCAGGGCATATTTATGGAAGTCTTCGACCATGAAGTGGTCCATGCGGTGCTTCAGCAGCGGCGCCGGACCGGTGGTCTTCATGTCGGCATGGACGCGCCGATTCGGATAGCGCCCCGTCCCCTTGCGGAGCAGACGGATGACCTGATCCCGCTGCCAGCCGGAGAACCGAATGACTTGACCCAAGAAAAAGACCCGCCGACGGATCGTGTAGGCGTCGAATTTCGGGCCGTCGCTGAGGATCTTGCGGATCTCCTCCCGCAGCGGCTCTGTGCACCGCTCGTCGGCGTCGAAGATCAGTATCCAGTCGTGGGCGCACTGGTCCATGGCCCAATTTTTCTGGGCCGCGGAGCCGTAATAGGTCCGCTGGATAAAGGTCACCCCGTCGTAACTTTTGACGATCTCAGGCGTACGATCGGTGGAATAGGAGTCCACCACCAAGATTTCATCCGCCCACAGCAGCGAGTCGAGACAGTCGGCGATATTGTGTTCTTCGTTAAACGTGGTGACGACCACGGAAACGCGGGGGGTATCCGATCCCCCAGCGGTTTTGTCGCTCATGGGTACCTCCTTGGGCGGTTGGATTGTAACCTTCGTAGCGCCGTGGGCAAGCGCTGAATGCGCACCGCCGACCGCCCGCGGATCCAAATGCCGAGCCATCACGTATTCTCGGCCATCAAGCCCCCTCACCGCTGGCGCCCGAGCGTCCGCACGTCGATTCCGTGAAAGTCCCCTGAAGGTTCAGACCATGCGCCGTTTCTTGCTGATTGTTGCAACTCTGGTTCCCCTCCTCCTACCCGTGAGCGCCCACGCGGAAGATGTCTCCGCTTGGGCTTTTTCGATCGGCGGCTTCGAATTTGTCGACGAGCGCTTCGAAGCGCTTGAGGTCGGCGTCGAGTACCGCTTCGACAGCTTCCCGTTCTGGTTCCTCGAGCTGCAGCCGGTCGTCGGCGTTTCCGGAACCGATGAAGAAGGCATCTGGGGCTACGGCGGTTTCCGCTACGACGTCCCGGCGCTCGGCGACCACTGGGTGCCGACCATCGGCTTCGCCGTCGCCCTCTACGAGGACGGCGACGGTAAAGACTTGGGCGGCGTCATTGAGTTCCGATCGAGCTTCGACATCGCGTACCAGTGGGACGACGGATCCCGCCTCGGGTTGTCCTTCTACCACCTGTCGAATGCGGGTATCTACGACCGCAATCCGGGTTCCGAGTCCCTGCTACTGACCTACAGCTTCCGGCGCTAGTCGCGCTCCGTCGGCGCGGGGCCACACGGCCCCGCGTGCTAAGCTCTCGCTCCCTTTTGGAGGACCCCGGCATGGCCATCGACCCGAAACTTCTCGACATCCTCGTTTGCCCGGAGAGTCGCGGCGAGCTCGAGCTCATCGACCTCCCTGACGCCGTACGCTCGGCCCTCGTGGAGAAGTATCGCGAGCACTTCCGCGACGAAGAGCCCGAAGCCACCCAGGGCCTCCTGTGCCGAGAATCCAGCCTCGTCTACCCGATCGTCTCCGACATCCCCATGATGCTCAAAGACGAGGCGCTGCCGGCGAGCGTCTTGGACGGGGCCTGAGGTCCCTGCGCCCCATAAACGGGGGCGCGCCGCGATGAAGTCGGCCCGCACCAAGGTTTCTCTCACCACCGCCACGTCGATCGCCATCGCCAATATGGTGGGCACCGGTGTGTTCACGAGCCTGGGCTTCCAGCTCGTCGACCTGCGCTCCGGCTTTTCGATTTTGCTGCTGTGGATCCTCGGAGGCGTGATCGCCTTATGCGGCGCCTTAACCTACGGCGAGCTCGCGTCGGCCTTGCCGCGGTCCGGCGGCGAGCTGAACTTCCTGACCCACATCTACCATCCGTCGGTGGGCTTCCTCGCCGGCTGGATCTCGGTGGTGGTCGGTTTCACGCTTCCGATCGCCTTGGCCGCCATGGCCTTCGGCTCCTATTTCTCGCGGGTCCTGCCCGCCGCGTCGCCACTGCTCTTGTCCTGCGGCGTCGTGACGGTGATCACCGTCGCCCACCTGCGGGACCTGCGCATCGGCAGCCTCTTCCAGAATCTCTTCACCCTCTTCAAGATCCTGCTGATCGTCGGCTTCATCGCCGCCGCCATCGCCCTAGGCGACCCGAGCCAGGTGAGCTTCGCC
>JBCDKB010000150.1:0-16526 GCA_038747035.1 Acidobacteriota bacterium
CGCTTCCATCAAAGCGAGGACTTTTTCGGGCCAGGCCTGGTCGTAGGGAATCATCGCGGTAGCCAGATCTTGCACGATTTCTAGATCGCCCCCGAGGAGCCATTGGGTGGGAAGGCTTTTGACATCGAGCGCCTGGGTATAGTCACTGTTGACGATGACCGGGAAAGAGTAATCATTCCCGCGGATCAAGGCGATGGCGTGCTTGGGGGAGGCGTCGATGGAAAGCGTCAGCACCTCGAAGCGGTCATCATCTTTCGTGAGCTCGTAAAGCGCTTGGACCTTCGGCATGGCGTTCCGGCAGGGGATGCAGCTGGACGACCAGATGTCAACGTAGACGATCTTGCCGCGGAGCTCGTCGGTACTCCGCAATCGGCCATCGAGATCCGCCAGCTCGAAGGCCGGGAGACTCATGCCCACCCTGGAAGCCGCCGCCGTATCCTCGACCTCAGGCGGAAAGAGCGCCGCCAGCTGGAGTGCCCCGTCCGCGGTGGCGCCGAGCTTCTCCCATTCGGCGCCCAGCCAATCCGACCCGACCTCGACCTTCAACCCTCGGTCGTGGAGGGTCCTCGCCAGAACGGTGGCGAGGGTCGAGCGATCCGTCGAATCGAGGGCGGCGGCAAAGCTCTCGCCGGCGCGCCGGGCTTCGTGGACCCGACGGAGCACTTCACGGTCCGCGACCTCCGGGTCCGCCGCCGCGCCGCTAAGATAGGCGCCCCAATAGCGCCACGAGGACGGGCAGCTCTCGAGCCATGCCTCGCTGGCCTTGCCCTCGCGACGGAACATCGCAGCGACGTTTTCCGGGGTCGGGGCACCCTCCAAAGGATTGTCTTCTCCCCAAGCGGCGATCCGCCCGTTGACCACGTCCTCATGGCACGGTTCGAGCTTGGCCCTTTCTTCCAGGGCTCGTCGGGTTCCCGATGCGTCACCGAGGAGCGAGAATCCTTGGTGCTGGACGCGCCACCAGCTGGTGATCTCTTCGTGAGTCCGCTGGCCCATGTCCAGGGTCGCGATGGCTTCAAGGTCTTGCCGGATCGTGCTGTGGATGGTGCGGTAGTTCTGAGGTGCGAGGTCGAGTTCCGTGGACCAGAGATCCGGAAGAAGGTGGTAGCTTTCCTCGAGTGGGGGGGACCGCAGGGCGCTCCCCGCCGCCTCCAGGTGGGGCCGCCACGAGTCCTCCGACGTGAGCAGGTCAGCGAACTGTCGATAAATGCCGAATTTCGTCGGGCACAGCGAAAGATAAGCCTGCAGGGACTGCTTCGCCGAGTCGATCTCGCCGGCTTTCGAGTACAGGTCGAGCAGCGAACGGTGAGGCCGGGGCAAGGAGGGGTTGAGGCGTACCGACTCTTCAAGCAACGCCACTCTTTGCGGATTATCTTGGCTCAGCAGTCTGGCGTAGAGGTACAGATCTTCCGCATCACCCCGCGCTGTGGCTCGGCGTCGATACTCCTCGACCAAGAGCCCTTCCGCCGCCGGCCCGTGGTTCTTCTGGACGAATTGGTAGATCAGATGGAGAGCCACGTCGTCGGGGGCGACGGAGAGCGAGTCCCGAACATTCTTCAATCGTCGGTCGAGGCAGGCCGGCGATGAACCGCAGCTGTCAAAAAGAGCGAGTTCACGCCGGTAGACCTGCTCGACCCCCGGGCTTCGCTCGCAGGGAATCTCATCGACGGTCGGCGTGGCCTTGCAGCCCGTGAATATGGAAAGACAAAGTAGTAAGGAGATATATCTCATGATCTCGGTGGTCCTCATGCGTTAAAGACCCGCTTCGTTCGGCGAGCGCGGTGTCCTGTAGACAAATCAAGACTAGGGGCGGCTCGGTTCAAGGGCGATCTTCTTGTCACCAAGCGGCCGTTCTCCGTCATGAACTGACAGCCGCGGCGTCGGTTCCCCGCGGGCACCTCTTCCCTCGGCAGAGCGAGTCATCTGCTGAGCCACCTGTGGACGTGCCCATCGGCCGCGCCCGACCGCGGCGGCGGATCGGACACACCGCCGGGTCTGAGTCCCGCCGGAGGTCTACCGTCGTCTAGGGACCTCTTCGCCGACGCCGCGGCGAGTGACCCGGTGGCGCCAAGTGCAGTAGTGTCGAGTTGGCCGGTCCACGAAGGGAGAAACCTTTGGAGACGAGCCCATCAGACACCGAAAATGGCTGCACTTCTGAAAACGCTCTGCGCCGCGACGTCCCCCGGAGTGATGGGCTCGACCCGGCGTTCCCGGGTGTGGGGGTGGCTGGTGACGTGGGCGGTGGCCTTTGGGGCGGTGGCTCCGGTCGGTGTGGCCGGGCAGACGCCCCCCCGGGGACCGACACCTCCGGCTGCGGCTTCGGAGGGGCAAGAGTTTGAGGAAATGTGCCGGGCGTGGACGCAGGGTAGCAATCACTTCTTCGGCCGCGCCCAGGCGGACCAGCTGCGCCGTCGGCTCGACGCGGGCGGTTTGGATATTCCCCAGCAGGTGGAGCTCTCGACGAAGCTCGGGCAGCGCCTGCTGCAGCTCGGTGAGACGGAGGAAGCCGTCGAACTCGTGCAGGGTGCCCTCGAGGTGGCCCAGCGCCACGGGGCTCCGCCGCGGGTCCTGCAGATCCTCCGCTTCGCCGCGGCGCTGGCTCACTTGCGCCTCGCTGAGGATCAAAATTGTGTCGCCAACCACGGCCAGGCCAGCTGCATTGTGCCGGTCGCTCCGGAAGCGGTGCATTCTTTGACCGAACACACTCGGCGCGCTGAAGCCCAGCTCAAGGCCTTCCTCGACGAGCAGCCGGCGGACCCTCTGGCGCGCTGGCTCTACAACATCGCGCGCCTGGTCGCGGGCGATGCACCCGATGAGGTGGCGGCGCGTTTTCGGCTGCCTCCGATGACCAGCGAAGTGCCCTTCCCGCGCTGGCGCAACGTGGCGGCGACGCTGGGTGTGGATAGCCTCGACCTGGCCGGCGGCGCGGTGATGGATGACTTTGACGGCGATGGTCTTCTGGATTTGGTCTCCACCAGCTGGGATCCGTGCCAACCGATGAAGGCGTTTAGAAACGACGGCTTGGGGGGATTCGAAGATGTCGGTGCGGCGTGGGGCTTGGACCAGCAGCTCGGCGGCCTCAACCTGATGCATGCGGACTTCAACAACGATGGCCGCCTTGACCTGCTGGTGCTGCGCGGGGCTTGGCTCGGGGAGCACGGGCGAGTGCGCAACTCACTGCTGCGCAACGACCTTGGGCAGGGGGACGGCGGGACCGGCCGGTTTGTCGACGTCACCCTCTCCGCCGGCTTGAGCGGGGCTTTCCCGACCCAGACTGCGGCCTGGGCCGACTATGACCTGGACGGTGACCTCGACCTCTATGTCGGCAACGAGGCGGACGACGAAAACGCCTTCGCCGGCGAGCTTTATCGCAATAACGGGGACGGCACTTTTGCCGACGTGGCGATGGAGGCCGGCGTCACGAACCTGGGGCTCGCCAAGGGCGTGGCCTGGGGCGACTATGCCAACGACGGCGACCCAGATCTCTTCATCTGCAATATGTCAGAGCAGCCCAACCGCCTCTATCGCAACAACGGATTAAGCACGACCTCGGGGGAGGCGCCGCGCATCACGTTTACCGACGTGGCTCAACAGGCCGGCGTCGCCGAGCCCGTCGGACGCAGCTTCCCGACGTGGTTCTTTGACTTCGACAATGACGGTGACCTCGACCTCTTGGTGGCCGCCTACAGCGCGTCCCCCGCGACCGTGGCGGCTTCCTATTTCGGCGCCGTCGCTGCATCGGGGCAGCCCCTCCTTTATCGCAATGACGGCGACGGAACCTTCACGGAGATCGGCGTGGAGTTGGGCCTGGGGCGTCCGCTCTTGCCGATGGGCTCGAATTTCGGCGACCTCGACAACGACGGCAATCTGGATCTTTACTTTGGCACCGGCTCGCCGCCGCTCGAGTCGGTGATGCCAAACGTTGTCTATCGGGGCGACGGCGGCGGCCGGTTCTACGACGTGACCGCGGCCGGTGGCTTTGGCCATCTGCAAAAAGGCCACGGCGTGGCCTTCGGCGACCTCGACAATGACGGCGACCAAGATATCTTCCAGCAGATCGGCGGCGCTTTCCCCGTCGACGCCTACTACAACGGTCTGTTCGAAAATCCAGGGACGAATCAGGAGGCGGGTTGGGTCACCCTGCGCCTGGAGGGGCGCAAGGCCAATCGATTCGCCGTCGGCGCCCGCCTTGAGGTCGTCGTGATCCGGGCCTCCGGAGAGCGTCGAAGTCTTCACCGGGTGGTCGGCTCGGGGGGGTCGTTCGGCGGCTCGAGCCTGCAGCAGGAGATCGGCCTGGCCGACGCCGAGAAGATCGAGCGTGTGGTCGTTCGGTGGCCCGGCGGTGGCCCCGTCCAGCGTTTTGAAGACGTCACCATCGGCCGCGTCTACCGCCTGGTCGAAGGGGAGGATGCGTTGGTTCCGGTGGAGCTGCCGAAGCTTCAACTGGGCTCCGCCGCCGGCCAGGCGGGCCACCGTCACTAAAGTCCAGCGCCCTCTCCGGCAGATTCGTTGGATCGTGACGCTTTGAGCGACTCCATCCTCTCGGCTGAGCGAATCTTTTCCTGAGCCGGCCGTAGGAATGCCTATCGGCTACGCCCTTCCGCGCCGCCGGCTTACCTATCCCTTGAGGTGCGAAATTCATGTTGGAAGCCTTCCGTCGCTTTAAAGATCTCTTCGCCTACGTCGTCGCGAGTCTGCTCGGTCTGCTCGGCCTGCTGATCGGCGTCGTGACCGTGAACGTCGGCGACGGGGGAGTGGCGACGGCGACGATCGCCTTAGGCTTCGGAGTTTTACCGATGGCTGTCGCCTTCTGGCTTTTTCGCTCGGTCTGGCACAGCTCCCGCCGTCGACGCGGCGAGTTGGCGGAGCGTCGGGTCCTGATGCTGGCCGGCAGGACCGGCGGCTGGCTGACGCCCCTCCAGGTGGCGCGGGCGACGGACCTGACGATCGACGAGGCGAAGGGCTTGCTGGAGAAGCTCAATATCGAAGGGCACTGCCAGATCGAGCTCGCCGACGACGGCGTCGTTTCCTATCGCTTTGCGTCGTAGCCGCCGCGTCGCCAGCTGATTCTCGTCGGATAGCCTTTTCGGTAAACTGATCTGGATGGCGCGTTTCACCACGTCCGAGACGATCGGGCTCAGCATTTCTGGGGCTGATCGGACAGCCGGCCGGTCATGAGTTCCCGGGACGTTACAGGGGTCACGGTGGTGGTCGTGGCCCATAACGAAGAGGCCAAGATCTCGGCCTGCCTCGGATCCCTGGCCGCCCAAGATATCGATGGGACGGACGTCGAGCTGATCCTCGTGGACGACGGCTCCACGGATCGCACGGTCGAGCTGGCGCGCGGGGCCGCCCCCGGTTTGGTGGTGATCAGCAATCCGTCAAAGTCGATCAGCTCCAATCGGAATCGCGGATTTCGGGCGGCGTCCCACGCCTACGTGGCGTTTATCGATGCCGATTGCGAGGCCCCGGCCCACTGGCTGCGGACCCTGGTGGCGTCACTGGCCGACTTACGGGCTGGAAGTGGCGCCTTGGGAGCCGTCGGCGGAGCCAACGTGCCGCCGTCCGGGGAGACCCGTTTCTATGACGCTTTAGCTCTCATGCTGAACACGCACCTGGGCTCGCGGGGCTCGGTGCAAGGCATGGTCTTTGACCAGGCGAAGAAAGTCGACCATCTGCCCGGGCTCAACGTGCTCTACGTCAAAGAAGCCCTGGAGGCGGTGGACGGCTGGGATGAGCGCTTTGCTTTAATCGGCGAGGATGAGGATCTCTCCCGTCGCTTGGGCAAAGGCGGCTTCGAGCTTTTCTATGTGCCCGGTGCCGCGGTGGTGCATCGGCAGCGGGCGAATTTTCGAGCCTGGGCCAAGAATATGTTCACCTACGGCAAGGGACGGGTCTGGCTCGTGCGTCGGCATCCCGAAGCGTTTGAGTTTGGACTCTTGATCCCGCCCCTATTGCCGCTTGTGCTCTGGGCCTATCTGCCGGCGATCTCGGTCGTGAGCCTGTGGTTTGCGGCCCGGGCCGGCCGCCTCGGACTCTGGCCGCATCTGGCCGTCCTCTACGCCACGACCCACATCAGCTATGGATTCGGGCAATGGAAAGGATTCTTCACCGAGGGGGACGGCGTGTTAGAGGACGCTCCGGGTTAAGAAGGGCTCAGAGATCGAAGGGGGATCTCACCGACGGGCGTAGAGCGTGCAGGGGAGGGAGCGTCCGTCTCGGGAGCCAGGGTCAACGTCCAAAGACCCCGCATCCTCCAAGACCGAGATCTCGGCGAACCCATAGCCTTCCAAGCGCTCACGCAGGCTGGGGATCTGACTCACCAGGTGAGGTGAGACCTCCATGACCAGCTGACGGATCATGGGCCACTGGTCGTCCCGGATACTGTCCAGAACCGAGAGCTCGCTCCCCTCCACGTCCACCTTGAGCAGGTCAATGCGCTCGATGCCGCGCTCATCGATCAGGTCACCCAGCGGCCTCAGTCGACATGGGAAGCGGAGAGAGTCTCCGAACTGGTTCTGGATCTTGGTCCTGACGATCCAGCGACGGAATGGAAAGAGCAGCAGCATACCGACGAAGAGCCATTTGCTGCGTCGCCAGAAGTCGCCCATGGTCAGGGACGACGCGATCAGCTGCCCCTCCTCTTCCTTCTTGTCGGGGACGGCCGTGGAGTTTCCCGGCGAAGCGGGGTAGAAGACCAGCTCCGCTTCCTCGTCCCGGAGGGAGATGCCTTCATTGACCAGATCCACCCGGTGGCCGGCGGTGGTGTCGGTGTTCAGGTTGGCGCTGAGGGCGGCGAAAATCGGCGGCAGCGGTTCCAGGCACGTCAGGTGGAGGTTGGTGCGTCCTTGGAGGGCGAAAAGGGCGAACAGGCCGATATTCGCCCCGACGTCGACGATACAGTCGCCGTCTTTGATCTCAATTCCTCGGCGGCCGTAAACCCCCTGCTCGAAGATCTCCCGGTAGATATAGAGCACCTCGGACTTCGATCGAGGTAGCACGGAGACCTCGAGGCCGTTGGGTAGGGTCGTGCGGGCTAACCCATGCTCCGCGGAATTCACGGTCGGGACCTCACGGTTGCGCCTGGCTTTGGGCGGTCTCGGGCCGTCGGGCAAAGGCCCAAACCACCAGAGGAATCTTCGGATTGTTCAGCAGGGGGCAGAGCAACGGAATGTAGGGGAACCAAAACCACATATTGGCCAATGCCGCCAGCCGGTTGCCCCACGTCTTGGACTCCAGGACCTCGAAACCTGCATTTTCAAGCAAAGCCCGCAAGCCGTCGGCGGAGAAGCGCCAGTAGTCGCCGGGCTCTTTGTGGATGCGAATCATGAACGGGACCGAGACGATGGCGTGCCCACCGGGCTCCAGGCTCGCGAAGAGATTCCGGGTGGCTTGCACGGGGTCGGGAAGATGCTCCAGCACCTGTTCGCAGATCACCACCTCCGCTGACGGCTCGATGGGTTCCCGCGTGCACAGGTCGAATTCAGGATACGTCGTTGACCGATAGCTTTTCCACGGACGGGGCTCATGGGCCCATCCGCTGACCTCCAGGGCCCTGGAGTCGCCGATGGGCAGGGTGTCCAGGAATCGCTCAACGTCTCTATTCATGACGACCCGGACCCAGTGGGGGATCCGGCGGACTAGCGTCTTCATTTCCATGTGGGTAGTATAAAAAAGTGCGTCGTCGGGGTACCAGGGCGTCCCCCGATCCATCGACGGTGACGCTCCGCAGGTCGCCCACGCCCAGGCTCCGTCGGTCGACCCGCGGCCGAGCTCAACACGCCGGCCCACGACGAGAAAGAGCGATTCGGATCATATGGATGAGGAGATAGATCCGGCGCCGGCAGCGTCCTCGGCCACTCCTTCGGGATCTCGACGTCGATCCCGCTCCATCCTCCTGCACAGGGTGCTGACCGCCGTCGGGGTGGCCCTGCTGGTGGGCGTGGCCGCCGCGGTCGACCGCGAGCAGGCGATCGTCGCTCTCCGCGACCTCGGCTGGGCCGAGTTCTTGGGCTCGTTGGCCATGTTCGCGCTTTCCCTCGTGGTCGGGGGGCTGCGCTGGGGCGTGCTGCTCCGCGCGGCTGAGCCTGAGGCACCCCTCGCCGGTGCGATCAGCAGCCACCTCTCGAACTCGTTCATCAGCGGATTCACCCCGGCCCGGAGCGGCGAAGCCTTGGCGCCGCTGCTGATGGAGGAGCGCTGCGGAGTCCGCCCCTCGACGGGTTTAGCGGTGGTGCTGGTCGACCGTTTGCTGGACGCGCTCTTCTTGGCCTCGGCCCTCGCGGCGTCTGCCTTCTACCTGCGAAATCGCCTCACCGATGTCGGAACGGTGCTCGACGCCATGGTCGTAGCGATCGGTCTTCTGGGCGGCCTGGCCCTGCTCATCTTCGTCTTATTGGGCCCCTTGGGCGTGGATCGAATCGCGGTCCACTGGGTCGAACGATTCAACCACCCATGGCCGGCGTCGGTCCTGAGCTCGATCCAGCGCATGCGCGAAGCCTCGGCGGCCATGCAAAGCCCCCGGGACCTGACGGCCGCGCTGCTGCTGACCGTCGCCGGCTGGATCTGTCAGTTCGCGTACACCTACCTCCTCATCAATGCCTTTACGCCCATCGAATGGCTGGACAGCGCGGTGTGCCACACGGTCGCGGTCGCCGTAGGGATTGTCTCCATGATGCCCGGCGGGATCGGGGCCTCGACTATAGGCTTCATGTCGTTGGCCGGTCTCATGGGATACTCCTGGGAGAAAATCGCAGTGGCCGGCATCCTCGGTTTGCTGGGCGCCTATGTCGTGCGTTTCCTCATGGCAATAGCCGGGGATTTGCACGCGCACAAGGCCCGCAGCAAAGGCTCGAGACCGTAGGCTAAGGGACCATGCTGGAAAGGAATTGGCGTGAGCGCTAGTTGGAAGATCGCCCTGCTTTTTGGGGTCGCATTCGTCTGGGGTGTTCTCACCTATCGATTCATCGACATCCTGGGAGAGAGGGATGTCGACCCGGAGACCTCGGGGCGACCCACGGAGCGTTTGCCGGACGAAGGCAAGAAGATCCACGTCGAGTCCGAGACCGAGGACCTCGGCGTCCTGAGGTCGCTCGGCTACGTGACCGCGACCTTCGATCCGAATTCTGAGCAGCGCGGGGTGCTGATCCACAACCCCGAGAAGGCCTTCCAAGGCGTGACGCTCTACGACTCGGTGCTGCGCGGCCAGGCTTTCCTGCTGGATATGGACGGGCGTCCGGTCCATCGCTGGGACTACGACGTCGACCCGGTGTCCCATGTGCACGTCGAGCTCTTGGACAGCGGCGACCTGCTGGTCCAGGTCTATGAACAAGGGCTGCTGAAGATCAACAAGGACTCGGAGGTGCTTTGGTACCACCCCGATCGTGTGCACCACGACCTGGCGATCGGCGGAGACGGCGACATTTATCTGCTGACCCGCCACGAGGCGCCGTATCCGCGGTTCCACTCCGAGACCAACTCGCTTGAAGAGACGGTTACCCGCCTCTCGCCGGACGGTCAGGTGAAGGGCAAAATCTCCCTCCTGGACATGCTGCTGGACTCCCCCTATTCGTTCCTGCTGCCGACGGTGAACCACCTCGACTTCGGCGCCCAAGAAGGGGGCTTGGACCTCATGCACACCAACCACATCGAGTTTCTCCAGCACACCGGCAGCTCACTGCCTGAGGTGTTCGCAGAAGGCCATTTCATGATCTCGATGCGCAATATCAGCACCATCGCCGTCTTTGACTGGGACGAAGAGCGGGTGCTTTGGGCTTGGGGGCCCACCAACGTTTCGTTCCAGCACCACCCGACGCTGCTCGAGAATGGCAACGTCCTTCTCTTCGACAACGGTCGAGAGCAATCGCGGGTCATCGAATTCAATCCCGAGACTTTCGAGATGCACTGGGAGTTCGCGCCGGGCCCGGTCTTCTTCTCCAAGACCCGCGGCGGTGCGCAGCGCTTGCCCAACGGCAATACGCTGGTGACGGAGTCCGACAAGGGCTACGCCTTTGAGATCACCACCGAAGGCGAGGTGGTCTGGAGATTCGCCAATCCGGAGGTGAACCGGCGGCAAGAGCGAGAAATCCTGTGGCGGATGAAGCGCTTCGCCGTCGACGAGCTTCCTTTCCTGGCGGAGGCGAGCTGATGGGGCGGACGGTCAGGCGTCTCGGCCTCGGTCTCTTGCTCTTTACCCTGGCCGGTTGCGGTCAGCTGGGGGGGCCGGCGACATCGGAACATCCGATCGTGATCGTCTACATGCTGGACGCGGCGCGTGCTGATTACTTCAGCAGCTACGGTCACCCCTATCCCACGACCCCCGAAATGGACGCCATGGCCGCCGAGGGGGTCCGCTTCGCGCGCCACTACAGCCACGCCCACGTGACCGCGGTCTCCGTCCCGCAGCTCTTCACAGCCCGCCTCGACGCGCCGCCTCTGATGATCTACCCGCCGGGCTGGGAGATGCCGTGGTGGAATCGTGACGAGGTCCCCATGGATGACATGGTGTTCTTGCCCCACCTGCTGAGCGAGGCCGGCTACGACACGCGCATGGTGACCACCCACCCGTGGACCACCGCCGAGTCCAGGTTCAGCCGCGGTTTCGAGCACTTCTACGACGTACCGAGGACGTCGTATTACGCGCCGGCGGAGGATGTTTTCGCCCGCGCGAGAGAAGCCATCGACGCTTACCGGGCCGAGGGCCTGGAGCGCCCGCTCTTTCTCTATATTCACCTGCTGGATACCCATACGCCCCACGACGGAACGCCGCCGGTCAACAAGTTCTTTTCCCTTGATGAGCTGGGCTGGACCCCTGAACAATGGCGGCAAAACCAGCCGGGGATTCGCAATCGGCGCTACATCAAGGACCCGGATCCCAAGCTCATCGAGGCCTACGAAGGGGCGGTGCGCTCGTCGTTGTATTACACGGACCTCCACCTGGGGCGGTTCAAGCGATACGTCGAGGAGCGCATCGACGCGCCCACGACCCACGTGATTACGGCGGACCACGGGGATGCTTTGGGCGAGAACGGCTACTTCGAACATATCTTGCCCACCTTCGGCACCGACGCCACCCACCACATCCCGCTGATCATGTCGGGGCCGGGTCTCACGCCGGGCGCCGTGGTCGATCGTTTGACCGGCATGGTTGACGTCATGCCGACGCTCTTGGATCTCCTGGAGGTCGACCTGCCCAGCTCGAAAGTGCTCGACGGTCGATCCATGACGCGAGTGATCGACGAGCCGAGGTCCCGATGGCGCGAGATCGTGCCCTATGTTCACCGCCTCGGCTGGACCCGTTCTCGACTCGGCTTTCGGGGCGAGGCGAGCTCTGTGGTGATGACCGCGGACGGCGAGCTTTTTCAGAATGACGGCGGGTTCGACTTCCGCCCCCTCGGTCGCCTCGAGCCGGAGGGCTCCAGGAGCTCGACGACTCCAGATGGGGAAGAACTCTCCAGGGAAAGCGTGCCCCCCCAAGCCTTTTGGGATTTCGTAGATCGATACCAGGGCCGCATGGCCAGGCGCCCGACGATGCCGCTGGCCCGGTCCATGATCGTGCCTTTGCCCGAGCTCCGGATCCGGCCGGTGGTCACCGAGCCCATGCAGCCTGAATCGTCGACGTGCTGGACCGCGGGCCCGTGGCGCGAGCGACGACGCGCGCTGACGCTGCGCGCCCTCAAGCCCGGCGCTAGGTGCGAGCCGCTCACCGTCGGCTTCTCGGTCCCGCTCGGCGGCTACGCCGTCCACTGGAAGGTCAACCGCTTCGAAGGGAAGGGTCGACTTCGGATCACGCTGCCGGGCAGCGAGCCCATCGAATTTGGGCCTGCGGACGCGACCGGAGGCGAGCTCTCCCTGGGTCGCGCGCTAGCGCCGACGGGGAATCTCGAGCTCAAAGTCGAGGTGCTGGGCGTTCCGGAACACCTCGCGCTGGGCAGTCTGAGGCTCGAACGGGAGGGTAGCCTCCAACCCGAGGAGGTCCAGGAAGTGGATCCCGAGACCATCGAGCAACTCCGAAGTCTCGGCTATCTGGACGGGTGAGGCGGCCAGGTCGCTCGCCGCGACCTTGACCGCTTCGCTGAGGGGACGCGGAGCACGTCGCAGGGGGCCTAGCCCGCGACGATCTTCGGTGATCCCGCCGGGCTAGTCGCTGAGCGGGAAGAGGTGCTCGAGGATCCGATCCGTGCGGGCACGCCAGCTGCCCCATCCGGCGCCGTCGGTCACTTCGTGGGTCACGGTGGGGAAGCTGTTCTTGTTGAGTCGCTCCGCGAACTCGCGGCTGTGCTTTTCGCTGAAAACTCCAGCCTGGGCGATCACGACGTCGTGGAGGCTCCATTCGACGTAGAAGGATGGCGCCCCGTCGCCGCCTTTCTCGATCAAAGCTTTCAGCTTCTCCTCGGCTTCGGATCGGAAGTAGAAGCTTTGGGCGGCGACTTTGCCGACGAGATCCGGCCTGCCGAGGGCGAGGTAGCTCGAAGCGAATGCTCCGCTCGCGATGCCGGTCATGGCGCGGTTTTCTGGCCCGCTCAGGATCCGATATCGCTTGTCGACGGTGGGGAGCAGCTCGCTTGCGATGGCGTCGGTGAACTGCTCGACCGCCGGTCCGTACTCGTTGAAGTTGACCCGGGGGATAAAGACCGCGATCAGCGGAGCGACGCTCTCGCCGATCAGGTTGTCGAGGGAGTGGGCCCAGCGACCCTGTTCCAAAGCCTCGTCGCCGTAGTTGACCATGACCAGCGGGTACCGATCGTCACCCCCCTCGTAGCCCGCCGGCAGGTAAACCTTGATCTCGCGCTCGTTCTCCAAGACCTTGCTGGCCCATTCAAAAGTCTCGAGTCGACCGCGGGCGCCGTCGGGCTCGCGGAGGTGGAGCGGCTCGATCCAGCCGACGGTGGTCAGTATCGACGCGTCGTCGTCGGCTTCGGAGACCCGGGGGTTGAGCGGGTCAGCGAGCTGGTCGTCGAAGATACGGAAGCTATATTCGAAGTGCGACTTCGCCGGGAGTCGGAGGCTTCGGAAATAGAGGTCGGTGCCCGGCACCTGATGGAGGGGCTCCATGCTGCCGCGGGCTAGGAAGTTGCCGGAAATCGCCACGTCGGGCACATTGCCGCGGAAAATAAAGTGCACCAAGGAGCCGTCTTCGACGATGGGAAAGCTCTTCTGCTCTTCGATAAAGGCGTCGATCAAGGGCTTCTTGTCATTCGCGGCGCTGATCTTTCGAACGAATTCTCCAAACTCTCCTTGCAGCGCCGAGTCGGGGAACGCCGGCTCGGCCGCTTCGACTTTCTGACGTTCGCCGCCCGTTTCGGCCAAGTCCATGGCGAGGATATGGGTTTGGTCCCGCAGGTAGAGCGTGGTGCCCGCTAGGGTGGGCAGGGTCCAGGAGACGGATTCCGTGACCGGCACGCTGGCGAGCACCTCGAGACCGGTCGGCGAGACCTTGGACAGGACCAGCTTGCCCTCCTCGTCGAGGAAGAGGAACTTGCCGTCGGCGTAGAGGGCCTGGGCTTTGTGGAATCCCCGCCGTCGCCACGCGATGTCGCCGGTCTTCCAGTTGAAGGCGGTCAGGATCGAGATTTGGTTGCCGCCGATGGATCCATAGATGAAGTCGCCGAGGCGAATATTTGTCCAATGGGCCGCCCGCAGGTAGGTCTCGAACCAGACCTGCTCGGCGGTCCAGGTGCCGTCCACCTGCTTGACCTCCAGCAGTCGGCCGCCGCCGGTCGGGAACTGACTGCCGACCCAGATGTGGCTGTCGTCGCACTGCACGATCGGTGTCAAATGATTGCCGTTGCTGTACTCGATCGGCGAGTCCCACAGTCGAGCGCCCGTCTTGGGGTCAAGCGCCAGGACTCCTTGTGGCGAGAAATAGATGAACTGATCTTGACCGCCGAGGTTGGCCACCGTGGCTTGCGCATAGCTGACGCCGCCGGGATCGCTCTTCCAGAGCGGCTTTCCGTCCGCCGGATCGAAAGCGACGACGCCGTGGTCGGTCCCGCCGACCTGGACGAGCAGCGTGCCTCGGTAGATCAGCGGGCTCTGTGAGTAGCCATATTCCTCGTCGCGGCTCCTTCGACCGTACTCTTTCGGCAAGTCGTGCTGCCAGAGCAGCTCGCCGGAGGCGAGGTCGAGGCATTTCAACTGACCGTCGATGCTGATGGAGAAAATGCGGTCGCCGAGGATGGCCGGCGTCGCGTTCGGTCCGAGCCCGAAGGCGTGGGTCATATCGGGCCAGAACGAAGGGGTGTAGCGATGGGCCCACACGGTCTTGCCCGTGGCCGCTTCCAAGGCCGCAACGACTTCCTCGTCGCCCTCCCGGTACATCGTGAACAGGCGGTCACCGTGCACCAGGATCGACGAGTAGCCGCCGCCCAAGGGACGTTTCCAAAGCGTTGTGGGGCCGTCTTTCGGCCAGCCGTCGGCGAGCCCTTCGGACTCCACCGTAAAGTCCCCGTTGGGGCCGCCCCATTGCAGCCAGTCGGCGGCCGGGGCCGCTGAAACTGGCCAGAGAAGCATGGCCACGGCGAGTGGCAACACGGGCGAGATGGGGCGGGCTTTCTTCAAAAGGAATCTCCTGGCTGCCGGCGCGGCGAGCGGCTGCGGTCGGATCGGTCGTTGTTCAGGGGGCTACCTTAGATACGACGCCGTCCGCCGAGAGTTGGTTTGAGCTTTGCAACCCGACGCGACCCGGACGTCTCATCGGTTGAATGGATATTCGGCGATCCATCGGAAAGGTCGGGTGGTGAAGAGGCTCTTGTGCTCGTCGACCCGCAGCGTGACGTCGATCGACTGCCCTTCAAAGACGCCGCTAAGGCGCAGGCGGCCCTGCTCGAGCCTTTCGAGGGTCAAAGGATCGGAGTCTGGCTCGAGCAACGAGCGATCGTAGAGCGCGATCGTGGAGGCCTCTTCATCGAGCCGCATGCGCATGCGAATAGCGAGACCGTTGGCTTTTTGCACCGTCACACTCCTTGGCGGATTGAGGCCGATTCGCACCCACCGAACGTCGTCAGGAACGGCGGCTTGGGTGCCTTGGGCATCAAGCGACGGGAGCGGAACGGCGGTGTCCCTAGTGGAGGCACTTGATGGCGTCCCGTCCCCTGGAGCGGCAGCCGCTGACTGCGGGATGGGTTGGGGCAAGATCTCAAACGACTCCACTCGGTAGACGGCGCGAAGCTCATGGGCGGGCGCCCACGGACCCCGCGTCTTCATATCTTCGAGGCCTGAGTAGATGTTGACGCCGAGCAAAGATAAGACGAACAGGAGCTTGACCGCGATGGCTGTGTAGTGGCGTCTTTGCGACCCGATCCAGAAGGGTTGCAAATCCCTAGCCCCGGCCGGACGGTTGGCGACGAAAACTGCGAAGAGCCGGGGCAGATCGGGAATGACGAGGAGGGCGGCCATCAGCAGGTAGTGGAAGGAGTAGAGCTTGACCGGCACGTCGAAGAAGACGTTCAGCGCAAAGACATTCGTCATCACCGCCACGACCACCAGAGCGCCGAGCGTCGCCGTTCGGCGAAAGACGAGCAGCGCGCCGCCGAGCACTTCGGCGGCGCCGCCGAAAATCTGATAGCCGGCGCTCGCCCCCATGAAAGTCCAAAGAAGCCCCATCGGGGAGGAGTCGCCGTAGGGCTGGAGCAGTCGATCCGGACCCATGGTTTGGAACTGCATGGGGAAGACTTTCGCGAAGCCGTAGGAAAACATGATCAGGATCAGGAAGTAGCGCACCAAGACGTAGCTCGCGTCCCGGACACGCCACGACACCGGCCGGGCCCGCCGCCAGAACCACCACGCCAGGGTGATGACAGTGGCCACGGAAAAATCGAGCAGCACGTCGAGATAGGCGGCCAGGCCGTCGCCGCTACCGGTCATCTCGAAGGAGGGCGCTTCGCCGACGAGCCAATGGCCGAGCCAGGTGACGATCGGCTGGGCCGCCTGGCCGTGGAGGCCCACGACCCAGGTGATGGCCGTCTCGAGCCACGAACCGGAGTACCCGGGGGTGCCGCGGAAGAGGGTGAGGGCCGTCAGCGGAAACGGCAGCATGAAGACAATGGGGTAGACCAGGGCAAATCGGCCTGGAATCGTGCCGAGACCGAGGCCCGGAGGGGGCGGTGAGTCCGTCACTCGGTCGGTGTCCCCGGGGGGGACACTCGAGCTTTCAATATCTGTCATGGGCCAATCACGGGGGGGGAGTGGGAGTGTTGGTCAGGGATCCGGCGGTCGATGGCGGGTCGGTCTGCTCTTCGTACGGAAGCCCGCGAGGCTGGGTTTCGGAGCCGGAGGTCCTAGGGAAGGCGAAGGCGTACCGCCGGCCCACCGCGACGTGGCGCATGAAAGACGTGGCGTATGGAAGAAGTCCCAGCGAGTCTGGCGGTCGGGGTGGCGTCGGTTCTGATCAGCGTGGGAACCGCTTGTCGGGCCCGGGTGTCTAAGGAGCGCAAGTCCCACCCACCCACTTCGCTCGCCCACGGAGCCGCGCTCTGGGGGAGCATCAAATTCGGAGGCCCCAATGTCCTTGAAGTCCCCTGCCCCCC
>JBCDKB010000151.1:0-16467 GCA_038747035.1 Acidobacteriota bacterium
CCCCGGGCCGCCGGCCCCACCGCCGCGGCCGTCGGGCCTCCGGTTCCCTGAGCTGGGGAGTCCGATTCCGCCGACGGAGCGCCGCCGCCACCGGAATATTCAGGATTTGACGGGCCCTGCGGACGCCGCAGGGCGAAGAAGAGCGCGGTCCCGACGAGGCCACCGGCCGCCAAGGCGGTCAATTCCGGCACGCCGGCGAGCACCGCCGACGCCACCCCGAGCGCCAGGATCACCGGCGCCGCGGTCCCCGGTGCGCTGCCCAGGGCCTTCTTGCCCAGCTTCAGCAGCGCCCCGAGGATGATGGCCATCACCGCTGGACGTAGCCCGGCGAGCAGCGGGTCCACCGACGGCAGCAAGCCCCAGCGGGTGTAGGCCCACGCCAGCAGCCCGGTGAGCAAGGCCGCGGGCCCGATGAAGCACGCCCCCGCCACCAGCAGCCCGCGGAGCCCGGCCCGCTCGTAGCCGACATGCAGCACCATTTCGGTGGAGTTCGGCCCCGGGATCAGCTGCGTCGCGCCGATCAGGTCGAGGAAGTGCTGGCGGTCGAGCCAGCGCCGACGCTCGACGACTTCGTCTTCGAGCATGGCGATATGCGCCGCCGGCCCCCCGAAGGCGAGGCAGCCGAGCCGGGAGAAAAGCTTTGCGATCTCAAGCAGGCGACCGGTTGCGTGGGCCATGCCCTATTGTCGCTTCGGCGGCCTGGGAAACCAAGACGTTGGCCGGGCCCTCAGTCGATGAAGTCTTCCGCCTCGTCCGCGAAATTACCCAACATCCGGCGGCGGGCCCGCAAGCGTTCGACCTCCTCGGCGGCCTCCGCCACCGACGGCGTCCCCGGCTCGCGGTACGCGTCCCCCTGGAGGACCCGCAGCTCGTCCTGGACCTCGGCTTCAATTCGCAGTCCCTTGAGCGCCTCGGCCTTTTCCCGCTGCTCCGAAGAGACGAGCACCCTCGCCGCCTGAATGCCGAAGATCCCGAGAATGCCGAGGACCTCGAGCAGGCCCCGGGGCACGGCCTCAATCAGCGCCGGTAAACCGGTCGCGCCGGCCACGTCGAAGCCGAGCCTCACGGCGACGACGACGCCCAGGACAAGGGTCAGGAGGCCGAGGGCGACATAGACACCGAGCGGCGTCTTGGCCTTCGATACGCCGGCCAAGTCGCGCAGCTCTTCCTCGACCGTCGGCACGCGTTCCGGAGTCATGTCGTACTCGGCCGGATCGAATCCGTCCGCGTCCGGCCCGTCTTCCGCAAAACCGCCCGCCCCTGGACCGCGCCGCGGCGCCGCGGAGCGTTTTTCGAGGAAGGGCCACACCATCACCCCGGTCGCCGCGGCGAGCATCAACAGCGCCAGCGCCAGCTCGGCTTTCAGCCCCCAAGCCACGACGGCGAGCCACGCGAGTCCCGACGCGACCACCGCGATCAGCGTCCATTCGAATGGGCCTGGGCGTCGCCATTTCATTCCCGTCACCATGGCCCCCCATACGAAGCGGCGCTAAGGCCTATTCGCAGGTCTCGGCTTTTTTGGCCCACTGCTCACCGACGGGCGCGTCGCAGCCCTTCGATCTCCGCCTGCTGGCGCCGGTGGGTCTCCAGGATACTCAGGTGGAAGCCGACGCGGGCGACCAGCTCTTCGCGGCCGACGGGCTTGATCAGGTAGTCGTTGGCGCCGGCGGCAAATCCCTCCACCAGGTCATGGAGACGGTCTTTGGCGGTCAGCAGCAAGATCGGCAGCGACGCCGCCTCCCACTTGCGTCGCAGCGCCCGACACACCTCGTACCCGGTAACGCTCGGCATCATGACGTCCAGCACCACCAGGTCGACATCTTCGTCGCCGGAATCGAGCAGCTCAAGGGCCCCGGCGCCGCTATCCACCGCCGTCACTCGATAGCCTTCCGCTTCCAGCTGCGCTTCGAGCAACAGCCGCAGGATCGGCTCGTCGTCCACCACCAAGACGTGGGCGCCTTCGAGCTCGTCGCCGATCGCGGACCGCACCGGCGGGGGCTCCGACGGCGGGAGACGCGGGCGGGAGACGGCCCGCTCCGGCGGCGCCGGCGCGGCGGCGCCGTCGGCGACCGGGACCGTGAAACGGAAAGTCGAACCGACGTCGGGCGTCGAAGCCACTGAGAGGCGACCGCCGTGCATTTCAACCAGGTGGCGGGTTAGGGATAGCCCGAGCCCGGTGCCGCCGAAGCGGCGGGCGTTCGACGCGTCGGCCTGCTCGAAGGCCTCAAAAATACCGTCGAGCTGCGTCTGTTCGATGCCGATCCCCGTATCGCGGATCGACACCTCGAGGGCGCCCCCCGCCGCCTCTCCGAGCCGCTGGACCGTCACCTCCACCGACCCGCTGTCGGTGAACTTGATCGCGTTGCCCAAGAGGTTGAAGAGGATCTGCTGCAGGCGCCGCTCGTCCACCCGCGCCGGCGGCAGCGCCTCGGCGCCGCGACGCCGCAGCTCCAAGCCGGCGTCAGAGGCCAGCGGCTCGACGACGGTGAGCACGGAATCAATCACCCGGATGATGTCGATAGCGCCGAGGTTCAGCTCTAGGCGGCCCTCACGGATCTGGGCGAAGTCCACGATGTCGCCCACCACGCCGCCGAGGCGTCGCCCGGAGATGGCGATCTGCTCAAGCTGGCGACGCCGGGTGTCTCCGTCCAGTCCCTCGTCTTCGAGCAAAGACTCCGCCAAGCCGACGATGCCGTAGAGCGGGGTCCGGAGCTCGTGGGAGGTATTGGCGAGGAATTGATCCTTGGCCAAGTCCAGCTCCCGCAGTCGCTCGGCGACGGCCCGCTCCCGCGCCGCCGCCTCGCGCTGCTGCTCATAGCGGCGACGCTGCGCCCCGAAGAGCCCGATGAGTCCGACCGCAAACGCCAGACCGAAGCCGCCCAGCGCCCATGGCGTCTGCCACCAAGGCGACGCCACAAGAAGTCGGATCGGAGGCGCTTCCGGGCCCCACGCGCCGTCGTAGCCGGCCTGCAGCCGGAAGCGATAGTGGCCCGCGGGGAGACTCGAATAGTGCAGACGGCGCTGGTCACCCTCGACCTCGGTCCACTCCGCGTCGTGGCCATCGAGGCGGTACCGGAAGAGGAGCTGCTCGACGTCGGTGAACGACGGCGCCGTCCAGCGCACCTCCAGGTCGCGCCAGCCGGGTTCGAGGACCGCCTCGGCGCTGAGCGCCTGGTCGGTGCGATCCTGTCGATCGACGAAGACGCTTTCGAAAAAGGCCATCGGCGGGCTCGGCCGAACCGATTCGAGGCGCGGATCGACGGCCACCGCGCCGCGCGGCGAGGGGAACCAAAGGCGCCCCCCAGGCCCCCGGGATCCGGAGGAATTGGCCCCGCCGTTCATCTCGGTGGTCGGCAAACCGTCCGCCAGGCCGAGCACGCGCGGCGCCAAGGACGCCTCCGCGCCGGCGAGCACGGCTTCGAACCGGGCGAGGTCGACGCGGGCGATGCCGCGGTTGCTGCTCACCCAGCCGCCCCCCATGCCGTCGAGCACCACGGCGTAGACCAGGTCGTCGAAGAGTCCGGAGCGGCGGTCGAGGAAGCGGGCCTCCGCGCCGTCGTAGCGGCCGAGGCCCCGGTCTTCCGTACCGATCCACAGGGCGCCGTCCGCCCCCTCGGCCAAGGCATAGGCCGACACGCCTGCGGTCCCTTCAAGGGTTTCGAATCGCCCCTGCGACTCCCGCCAACGCGCCACGCCTCGGTAGCCCGCCACATAGACAGTCCCGTCGGAGGCGGCGAGCGCAGCGACCACGCCGACGCCGGGCAGGCCCTCGTTGAGGCTTAGATGCACCCAGGCGCCGCCCGCCGATTCGCGAAAAATCCCGTGGCGGGTGCCAACCCACAACCGACCCGCCGGGTCCTCGACCAGCGCCCGGACGAAGCCCGCCTCGGGTCCGTCGCCGACTTGGATGGATTCGATCCGCCCGTCGGCAATCCGCGCGACGCCGGCGCCGTACGTGCCGACCCACAAGCTGCCGTCGCGACGGCGGCAAAGGGACCAGATGTGATCACTCGGCAGGCCGTCCGCGCGGCGCAAGACCTGGACATCGCCGGATTCCAGGCGATTCAAGCCGCCGCCGAAGGTCCCGATCCACAGCACCCCATCCTCTTCGGCGAGGACGCTGAAGACTCGGTCGGACGAGACCCCCTGCGATCGACCCCAGGCGACCGCGGGCCCGTCCGAGAGGCGCAAGAGACCGCCGCCCGTGGACGCCGCTATCCAGAGCCCGCCGTCGGCGTCTTCCAGAATCGCCCGCACCTGCACGGGTCCGGCGTCCTTCGACGGCCGACTGACTTCCCCGCCGTACAGCCGCAGGAGGCCGTGGCGCTTCGTCCCGACCCAAAGCTGGCCCGAGCGATCCTCGCGAATCGCGTGGATGTAGACGTCGGAAAACCCGTCGAGCTCGACCTCTTCGAAACGATCGCCACGCCAGCGCGCCAGTCCACGGTTGGTGCCGATCCACAGCCCCCCGTCCGGCGACGCGTGCAGCGTTTCCACGGTGTTTGACGGCAGACCGTCCTCCACGGTGAAGCGCACACCGTCGGCGGCCCGCACGAGGCCGGCGACGGTGCCCAGCCAAACCGTGCCGTCCCGGGTTTCCGCCAGGCTCCGCACCCCCTGCTCCACCCCGACCACCGGCACCAGGTCATCGCCGCCGCGGTCGATCCGAAAGGCGCCCCCTTGGGTGCCGACCCAGAGCGTGCCGTCGGCGGCGGCCAGCAGGGCGCGAATCACCACCGGATCCTCCACCCCGTAGACCCGTTGCTCACCCCGCTCCGGCCCGTAGCGCAACAGGCCGCGCTCGGTTCCGAACCATAGGGCGCCATCGGCCCCTTCCTCTAAGGCGGAAACCTGGTTGTGGGGCAAGCTCGGCACCGTCGCCCGGTCGAAATGACGGAATCGAACGCCGTCGAAGCGGGCCACGCCTTCCTGGGTTCCGACCCACAAATAGCCACGCTTTGAGAGCAGGAGGGCGAGGACGGAGTCCATCGGCAACCCTTCGTCCACGCCCCATCGACGGAGCGAGTATTGGTCGATCTCCCGATCTGGTGAAAGCGCCTCCGTCGGCAGTGCAGAAAGCATGCAGAGACAGACCGCCACAAGGCCGAAGGCCCGGCGGGCAGACCAGGGAGTCAACACCATGTCCTCATCATAAGTCACCCGCGCCGCGCGGGTGTAGGGACCGCCTCGGGATGTTCTGGGGACGTCGGCCCCGGCCCCGGGGCCGACCGTCGATCCCCGGTTCATCGACGCCGATCCCAGAAGATTGACCCTCAAGCCCCCGCGACGTCGCCCCTTGATCCGCAGCGGCCGACGATCCCGCGTTCAGGGACGACAAGGACGACGCCGCGGGCGCCCTTCGGACCGGAAACCGCCGTGCGCCACCGTCCTCCTCAGGCCGGACGCCGCTGCGTTCCGAATCCCCCTCGGAAAGCAACGTCGAACAGCCCCAACACGGGGCCGCGGCCCGTCCTTGTCCTCGGGTAGCGATGGAGACCATCGACGCCACCCGGTAAGCGCGACACCAGGCGAGAGCCGCACGGTCCTCAACCCGAGAGTGCTCTCCCGACACGCCATAGACCTCCTTGCACAGCACGGCCCCGGCTCTCGCCGGGGTTCTTTTTTGTCCCGAGCGCTGACCCGGCGGATCTCCGCACGCCGCGGCCGTTCCGTAATGGCTCCACGGGCCTCTCTTGACCAGGAGGCTGGACGAAATTTGTCTCACCTATACATTTTCCAGAAAATCGACAGATTCTCTCTGCCCTGTGATCCCCGCGGGCCCCTCTTCGCGCGTTCAAGGGTAGTGAGCACGCACCCCAGGCATTGGCCGATCCGGAAGTCGACCAACGCCCAAACCGAGACCGCAACCCCGCCGAGTGCTGATCTACGGCGTCCGCGGTGATCGATTCCGCGGACCGCGGAACGCACGCTCTTGCACGAGACTGCGCCCTTAGGCTGAACGAGATGCCGAGGCGCATTCAGAGCCACGGAGAGCCATGAAGAAGCTGATGACCAGTACGGCTCCGGCCTTCGCCGCCGGAATACCCCCGAGACCGCAAGCATCTACCGTCGGCCGTCGCCGACGTCCCACGCCCTCCGGCGAAGGCGACGGCCCCACCGTCTGATTCCTTCCAGTTGCACCACGTTCCGACCAGGCTCGCCCGGTTGGAACGGTCTTCTCGCGTCCGGAGCCTGTGGCCAGGCTCCGGTTTTTTCTTGTTCGGAAGTCGCCGCGGAACCGACGGCCCCTGCGCCACCGAGCATGCGCCGCCGGGGGCGCGGGCGCGGCATCTTGACAAAGAGGACCGGAGAGGTCCAGAATCTCCTCGTCTACTGAGACGACATCTCAACCCCTCCGCTCCGCGGGCCCTCCCACATGCCGCCCCTCCCCTGCGGCCCGAGACGTCTCCGCTGAGACTCCTTCATTCTTGACCTTGCTGCGCCGCGACCGCGGCGCCCAATACCGAGAGGACAACCATGCGCCTATCCTCCGCGCTCTTGCCTTTGCTCGTCCTGGCCGCAGTCGGCTGCGCGACGCCGGACGCCGGTACCGACGCCCCCGCTGACGACGCCACGACCGCCGCCGCCGATCAGGTGGTGAACGTCTATTCCGCCCGGCACTACGACAACGACCAGGCCCTCTACGACCAATTCGAGGCCGAAACCGGCATCAAGGTCAATACGATCGAGGGCGACTCCGCCGCTCTGCTCGAGCGGCTGCGCCGCGAAGGTGGCGAGAGCCCGGCGGACATCTTCGTCGCGGTCGACGCCGGCCGTCTGAATCAAGCGGCCGAGGACGGCGTCTTCCAAGCCACCAAGTCTTCGGTGCTCGAAGAGCGCATTCCCTCGAACCTCCGCCATCCGGAAGGCCTGTGGTTCGGCTTCACCAAGCGCGCCCGCGTCATCATGGTCGCCAAAGACCGCGTCGACGAAGGCGCGATTGCGAGCTACGAAGATCTCGCCGACCCGAAATGGAAAGGCAAAGTGCTGATCCGTAGCTCCTCCAACGTCTACAACCAGAGCCTCGTCGGCTCCATCCTCGCCGCCGCCGGCGAAGAAGCCACCGAAGCGTGGTGCCAGGGCGTGGTCGCGAATATGGCCCGCGAGCCCCAGGGCGGGGACCGCGACCAAATCCGCGCCGTGGCCGCCGGCGAAGGTGATGTCGCCGTGGCCAACACCTACTACTTGGCGCAGATGATCGCCGCCGACGACAAGCCGGAAGACCAAGAGGCGGCGTCCAAGATCGCCGTCGTCTTCCCCAACCAGGGCGACCGCGGCACCCACGTAAACATTTCCGGCGCCGGCGTGATCAAAGGCGCCGCCAACGCCGAGAATGCCATCAAGCTACTCGAGTTCCTCACCGGTGACGCAGCCCAGCAGTCCTTCGCCGGTAAGAATAAGGAATACCCGGTGGTCGCCGGCATCACGCCGGTCCCCGAGCTCCAGGCCTTCGGCGAGTTCACCGAAGATTCCCTGGACGCGTCGGTTTTCGGAGCCAAGGGCAAAGAGGCTCTGATGGTGATGGATCGCTGCGGCTGGCGTTGATCCGCCGCTTTTTACCCGCCCCCGCGACGCTTTCAGTCGCCGCCGTCAGCGCGCTGGTGCTGACGCCCGTGGCCGCCGTCTTGATGCGCATTGGCGCACCGAGCGGCGGCCTTTGGGCACATCTAGCATCGACGGTGCTTCCGCGTTACCTGAGCAATACCCTGTGGCTGGCGCTCGGCGTGACGCTGCTCACCGTCACGGTGGGCGTCGGCACGGCGTGGCTCGTGACCCTCTGCCGCTTTCCGGGCCAGCGCACCCTGCGCTGGGCGCTGCTGCTGCCCCTGGCCATTCCGGCATACCTCGGAGCCTACGCCTATACCGACCTGCTGCAATTCGCCGGGCCGGTGCAGACCTGGCTGCGGGCGACCTTCGAATGGACCGCCCAGGACTACTACTTCCCCCAAGTCCGGTCCCTGGGCGGCGCCGTGGTCATCCTGTCGCTCGCGCTCTATCCGTATGTGTTCTTAGCGGCGCGCACCGCCTTTATCGAGCAGTCCGTGTGCGTGCTCGAAGTGTCGCGCACGCTCGGCGTGGGTCCCTGGACGAGCTTCTGGCGCGTGGCGCTGCCGCTGGCGCGCCCGTCGGTGATCGCCGGCCTGGCCCTGGTGCTGATGGAGACCCTGGCCGAATTCGGCGCCGTGCAATACTGCGCCGTCGACACCTTCGCCACCGGCATCTATCGCACCTTCACCCTGCCCGACCGCCACGCTTTGACCGCCGCCGCCCAGCTGTCGTCGTGCCTGCTCGTGCTGATCGCGCTCCTGCTCGCCATGGAGGCCGCGGCGCGACGCAGCGCCCGCTTCCACAATACGTCGACCCGCCATCGACGGCTGCCGTCGTGGCGCCTGACGGGCGTCCGGGCCGGCCTCGCCTGGGTCGCCTGCACCGTCCCCGTCTTCTTGGGCTTCGCCATGCCGCTTGGCATTTTCTTGGTGAAGACCGTGCGCGTCGGCGACGCCAAGGCGCCGGATCTTTTCTTTGAATTCGGCCGCAATAGCCTCGTGCTCGGCGTGCTCTCGGCGGTGATCGCCGTGCTCCTAGCGATGGCCGTCGCCTTCGGCCGACGCCTCCGGCCGACGCCTGGCAATCGCCTGCTCGCCCGGGCCGCGGGCATCGGCTATGCGATCCCCGGCGCTGTCGTGGCGATCGGCGTGCTGGCGCCGCTCGCGTGGCTCGAGCAGCGCCTCGGGGGGGCGGCCCGGAGCCTTTTCCAAGCCGAGATCGGCCTGGTGCTCTCCGGCACGGCGGTGGCGCTGCTCTACGGATATCAAACCCGGTTTCTGGCCGTATCGCTGAACTTCCTCCAGGCCGGGCTCACCCGCATGCGCCCCAGTCTCGACGACGCCGCCCGCACCCTCGGCGCCAGCTCGTCGCGGATGCTGGGCCGCGTCCACATCCCGATGCTGCGCAGCACCTGGCTGGCGGCGGGGCTCCTGGTCTTTGTCGACGTGGTCAAAGAGCTGCCGGCGACGCTGATCCTGCAGCCTTTCAATTTCAAGACCTTGGCGGTCCGCGTTTACCAGCTGGCGTCGGATGAGCGCCTTGACGAAGCGTCCACCGGCGCCCTCGCGATCATCCTGGTGGGATTGCTGCCGGTGATTCTGCTTTCAAAAATGCTCGATCGTTCCCGCCCGGGCGGCCACGACGACGAGCTGCCGGAGGCCACGCCGTGAGCGCACCGCACCGCGGCCTCATCGTCGACGGCGTCAGCCACCGATTCGGCGACATCGTCGCCGCAGACGACGTTCGCCTCGAAGTCCGGCCCGGGGAGGTCCACTGCTTGCTCGGGCCGTCCGGTAGCGGCAACTCGACCCTGCTGCGCCTGGTCGCCGGCCTCGAGCACCTGCGGCAGGGCACGATTACCCTCGACGGCCAGACCGTGGCGGACCCGTCGCGCCACACGCCGCCGGAGGCCCGGGCGATCGGCTTTGTCTTCCAAGACTACGCGCTCTTTCCCCACCTCGACGCACGGCGCAACGTCGCCTTCGGCATGAAGACGGGCTCAAGCCGCGACAAGCTCGAACGGGCCGAAAGCTGGCTCCGCCGCGTGGACCTCCAGACCCACGCCGACGCCATGCCCCACACCCTGTCCGGCGGCCAGCAGCAGCGCGTCGCCCTGGCCCGAGCGCTCGCCCGTGAGCCGGCGATCATGCTGCTCGATGAACCGTTCTCAGGCCTCGATCGGCAGCTCCGCGACGATGTCCGGGACCAGACCCTCGACCTGCTGCGCGAGACCGGCGTGGCGACGCTGATGATCACCCACGATCCCGAAGAAGCCCTCCACGCCGGTGACCACATCAGCATCATCCGCACCGGCCGCATCCTGCAGACCGGCACCCCCGACGAGGTGTACCGCCGTTCGATCAGTCGACAGGTGGCGTCCGTTTTCGGCGCCGTCAACGCCCTGCCCTCGGCCGCAGCCGATGGAAAAGCGCCATCGCCGTGGGGCGACCTCGACGCCCGGAGCGCGGACGGCCGCCGACTCTCTGGCCCGGTCGACGTGCTGATCCGCCCCAGCCACTTGGCCCTTGACCGGGCCGACGACGACGGAGCGGCCGACGACGGAGCGGCCCGCGGACGCATCGACCGCGTGACCGTCAACGGCGCCCTCGCCACCGTGACGGTCTCCGTGGACGGCCACACCTTGACCGTCCACGACCTCGCACGCCGGGGTTGGGCTTCCGGTGACGCGGTCGATATCCGCATCGTCGGCCGCGCGGCACACGTCGCCCGGGCGCGCGTCGAATCGACGGAGTAGCGGACCCAGGGCGGCGGGCTGAGCTCAGTCGTCCCCGCGCCCGTAGCCGGCCCCCGCGTGGACGGGGCAGGCCAACAGGTCGGCGTGACCTTGGCTCGCCGCCGCCTGCGCTTCTTCGGCGCGCTCCTCCGCGCTGTCCCCATGGCCGTAGCCGGCGTCGGCGCGGACGGGGCAGGCCGCCTTGGCGTCGGCGCGGCGCTTGCTGGACTGGGCCTGGGAGTCGGCGCGCCCGGCGTCGTATTCGGCCGGCTCATGGGCCCAGCCGCCGAGGTTGCGGGCGACCAAATTCGCCAGGAGGTCCGCGTGGTCGTCGTCCTCGTTGAGGCAGGGCAGGTAGCGAAAGTGCTCGCCGCCGGCCTCTTCAAAGACTTCCCGGTACTCGATATCGATCTCGTCGAGGGTCTCCAGGCAGTCGACGGCGAAGCCCGGGCACATGACGTCGACCCGCTTGACGCCGGCCTCCGGCATGGCCTCGAGGGTTTCCTCGGTGTAGGGCTTCAGCCACTCTTCCCGACCGAAGAGGCTCTGGAAGGTCACCACCGTCTTATCGTCGTCGAGGCCGAGTCTCTCCGCCAGCAGGCGCGTCGTTTTCTGGCACTGGCAGTGATAGGGGTCGCCGTTCAGGAAGTAGCGCTTGGGGATGCCGTGGTAAGACGTCATCAACACGTCGGGCTCACCTTCGGCGTCCCAGAGCGTCCGCACCCGCTTGGCGAGGGCTTCGATATAGGCCGGATCGTCGTGGTATTGGTTGATCGTGCGCAGCTCCGGCACCCAGCGCCAGGTGAGCAGCTCTTTGGCGACGGCGTCGAAGACCGAGCCGACCGTGGAGCCGGAGTAGTGCGGATAGAGCGGCAAGAGCACGATGCGGCGGCAGCCCTCGGCCTTGAGCTCGGCGAGCGCCCTCGGAATCGACGGCTCGCCGTAGCTCATCCCCAGCCGACAGTGGACGGGCGATCCGAAGCGCGCCCGGAGCCTCTCAGCGATACCGTCGGTCAGCTTCTGGGAAGACACCATCAGCGGCGACCCGCCGTCGGACCAGATGCGCGCATAGGCCTCCGCCGAGCGCTTCGGACGGAAAGTCAGCACGATGCCGTTCAGGATCAGCCACCACAGCGGCCTCGACAGCTCGACGACCCGCGGGTCGCTGAGGAACTGCCGCAAATAGGGACGGAGCCCTTTGGCGGTCGGCGACTCCGGAGTGCCGAGGTTCACGACCAGCACGCCGACCGCCGGCATTTCGGCGTGGTCGTAGTCCCGTTCAACGGTAAAGAGATTCTTGGGCATGGTTTCCTCGTTCGATCGATGCGCCGACGCGCGGCTCAGTCGCGGCGTCAGCGGGCGGAATAGTGGCGCACCTCGTCGACGAGGGCTTCCACATTTTCGATCGGCGCCGTCGGCCGGATGCCGTGGCCGAGGTTAACGACGTGACCGCGGCCGTCGACGCTATCGATCAGCTCCCGCGCCGACCGGCGGACCACCTCCGGGTCGGTGAAGAGCACGGCCGGATCGAGGTTGCCTTGGAGGGCCGTCTTGGGGCCGAGCCGCCCGCGCAGGGCGCCGAGGTCGTGGCGCCAGTCGACGGCGAGGGCCTCAAAGGGCAGCTCGCCCCGGCGGTGGGCGTCGATCACCTCATCGAGCACGGGGCCGCCGTGGTTGATAAACAGGATGCGCGGCGCCCCCGACCGGCCCGTCTCTTGGAGCAATTCAGCGAGGGACGGCAGCACGAGGCGGCGCCAGTCGCGACCCGAGAGCAAACCGGCCCACGATTCAAAGACCTGCACCGCTTGGGCGCCGCCCACCTCCACCTGACGGCGCAGAAAGTTCGCGACCACCTCCGCCAGTCGGCCGAGGAGCCCCTGGAAACCCTCTGGATCCGAGGCGGCGAAGGCGCGCGGCGCCGGGAAATCCGTCTTGCCGTGGCCTTGGACGAGATAAGCGGCGAGGGTCAGCGGTGCGCCGGCGAAGCCGATCGTCGCCACGCTCGCGTCGAGCCGGCGCCTGACGATCGCGAGCGCTTCGACGACCTCCGGCGCCACTTCGGCCGGTTCCGGGTTGCCGAGCTTAGCGAGGTCTGCCCGGGAGGTGATCGGATCGTCGATCACCGGCCCCGGATCGAAGCGAATATCGATCCCCAGCGACGCGATCGGGCTCATGATGTCGGCGAAAACGATCGCCGCGTCGAGGTCAAAACGGTCGAAGGGCAGCAGCGTGACCTGCGCCGCCAGCTCCGGATCCCCCGCCAGGCCGAGGAAGCCGTGGGCCTTCTTCAGCTCCCGATACTCGGGCAAGTAGCGCCCCGCCTGGCGCATGATCCACAGCGGCCTGCGCTCCGTGGGCTCACAGCGCAGGGCGCGGACCAGCAGGGGGTTGTTGTCGCTAGCGGTCTCAGCTGACATGGTCGCTCTCTTGTCTCGGTTCGAGGGTCAGCCGATAGCCGACGCCGCGAATCGTATGGAAATGAACCGGGCGTTCGGGGTCCGGCTCGAATCGTTTTCGCAATCGCAGGATGAAGTTGTCGATCGTCCGGGTCGAGGGGAAAGCCTCCGTACCCCAGACCTCGTCGAGGATGTCTTCCCGGGTCACCACCTCGCCCGGACGGGTCGAAAGGCAGCGCAGGATCATCGCCTCTTTGAACGTCAGCTCGTGCTCGCGACCGTCCCACGCGGTGGCGGTGTAGGTGCGGAAGTCGATACGGTTTCGCCCGAACTCGATCACCGATTCCGCGACCCGGCCGCGGCGCAAGATCGCCTGCACCCGCAGCAGCAGCTCCCGCAAGTGGAAGGGCTTCGGCAGGTAGTCGTCGCCGCCCGCTTCGAGGCCGGTGATGCGGTCGCGGGCGTCGCCGCGGGCGGTCAGGAAAAGCACGGGCGTCTCGTCACCGGCCTCGCGGGCCCGGCGGCAAATCGAGAACCCATCGAGGCCGGGGAGCATGACGTCGAGGATGACGAGGTCGAATTGACCCGCGAGAATCCGCTCCAGCCCGCTCACGCCGTCGGCGGCGGCCTCCGCCTCATAGCCTTCGGCGTCGAGATTCTCGACGATGCCGGCGGCGAGGTTGACCTCGTCCTCGACGACCAAGATCCGTGATTTCATAGGGTCACCGTCGGCCAGATCACTGTGAACGTGGCGCCCAGTCCGGGGCCCTCGCTGGTGGCGGAGATCCGACCGCCGTCCAGCTCCACGAATCGGCGGGTCAGGTAGAGGCCGAGGCCGGAACCCGTGGCGGTCCGCCGCAGCTCGTCGCCGACACGATAGAACTTCTGGAAGAGGTTCGGCGCCTCCTCCATCGGAAAGCCCACGCCTTCGTCAGCCACCTCCAAGCGCACGCCTTCGTCGGTTTGGGCGGCTGTCACTCGCACCTCGCCGCTCTTATTTTCGACCATGGCCTTGAGCGCGTTGTCGAGCAGATTGCGTAAGACGGTGCGGGCTCCGACCGGATCCGCTTCGATCTCTAGGCCCTTCGGCACGTTGACCCACATCTCCACGCTCGCGTCTTTCGCCCGCAGGTCGAGCGCCGTCACGGCGTCGTTCACCAGATCCGAGAGCAGCAGCCGGCGGGGCTCACGGTGGACGTGCCGTTGATCAAGGCGCTCGGTGTCGATGACTTTGGCCACCGTCGTGCTCAATCGGTCGACGTCGGAGAGCATACGGGTCAAGAGGCGCTTGCGGTATTCGGGATTGCTATCGCGCATTTCGAGGGTCTGCGCCGCGAGCTGCAAGCTGGCGAGCGGACTCTTGAGCTCGTGGGTCACGGCGGCCAGAAAATTGGTCTGCCAACGACGCAGCTGGGCATCCCGCCGGACCGAGCGCAGGATCACCGCCATGCCCGAGAAAATCACCGCCAGGAAGAAGAAGCCTTCCCAGGCATACTGATTGACGTGGGAGTGTCGCTCCGCATTGAGCTGCTCGAGGGCCCTCGCCGAAACCGTCACCTCATCGAGACTCACGTCGAGGTGCGGAAAGAGCGTCTCGATCGACTCCGTACGAACGCCGCGGTTGAGGAGCTCCGACGCGGCGACGACGTCCGCCTCGTAAAGTCCCTTCCAGCGGTCGTGTACGGCCTGGGCGTAGAGCGACTGGTCGAGCACCCACCAGAGGACCTGCGCCGCCGAGACGGCGAGCACCACCAGAAACACGATCTGGGCGCGGCGAACGTTTTTATCGTGCACGGAGACCTGACCCCCTCTCCACCCTGACCTAGGCCGCTGGGGCCTCAGTGATCGCCTCGAAAGCCTTCGCCAGAGCCACGCCGAGGCGCTCGATGTCTTCTTCGGTGTGGGCGAGCGACAGGAAGCCCACTTCGTACATCGACGGCGCGAGCGTGATGCCTTGGTCGAGGAGGTGGTGGAAGATCCGGCCGTAGTCGGCGGCTTTCTCCGCCCGGATGGCCTCGGCGGTCCGCGGCGGTCCGGCGCTCTGCGAGCCGGGGAAATACATCCAGAAGATCGAGCCGACCCGCATCAGGCGGACGGGCCAAGGCGCCATCTCAAGCACCGGACCGAGGGTGGCGTCGAGCTTCTGGCCGAGCGCCTCGAGGCGCGACCAGCCGTCCTCGCGCTCCAGCACTTCGAGGGCCTTGGCGCCGGCGGCCATGGCCAGCGGATTGCCGGAAAGGGTCCCCGCTTGGTAGACCGGCCCGGCGGGGGCGAGGTGCGCCATCAGCGCCTTGGATCCGCCGTAGGCGCCCATCGGCAGGCCGCCGCCCACGACCTTGCCGAAGGTCACGAGGTCCGGCGTGACGCCGTAGCGCTCGGCGGCGCCGCCCCGGGCGACGCGAAATCCGCTGATCACCTCGTCGAAAATCAGCAGGGCGCCGTGCTCGGAAGTGACCCGGCGGACCGCCTCGAGGAACTCGCGACGCTGCTCGAGCAGGCCGTTATTCGCCGGCAGCGGCTCAATCAAGACGGCGGCGATCGTGTCGCCGTCGGCGGCGAAGAGCTCCTCGAGCGCCGCCTCATCATCCAGCGGCAGGACCCGGGTGTGCTTCACCATCGCCTCCGGCACCCCCGCCGAGGACGGCGTACCGAAGGTGGCGAGACCCGAACCCGCGGAGACCAGCAAATGATCGGCGTGACCGTGGTAGCAGCCGGTGAATTTGACGATGCCGTCGCGCCCGGTGGCGCCGCGGGCGAGGCGCACCGCGCTCATCACCGCTTCGGTCCCCGACGACGTGCAGCGGATCTGCTCGAGGCCCGGATAGGCGTCGGTGACGCGCTCCGCGAGCTCGACTTCCCCCGGGCACGGCGCGCCGTAGGTGGTGCCGTGGGCGGCGGCCTTCGACACCGCCTCCACGATTTCGGGATGGGCGTGGCCGAGGATCAAAGGCCCCCAGGAGCCGACGAAGTCGAGGTAGCGGCGCCCGTCGACGGATACGATTTCCGTGCCCTCGGCGCGCTCCACCACCACCGGCGTGCCGCCGACGCTGCGGAAAGCGCGCACCGGCGAATTCACGCCGCCGGGGAGCACGTCCAAGGCGCGTTCAAACCACTTTTCTGAGGAAGGTCCGGGACTCTGCATGCTGCTATCTCCTGGCGAGGAGGCCATGGCCCAACCGCCGTCGACGCGGTCGTCGGGCCCGCGGCGGGGCGGATCGCTAGATCCAGCCGCCGGCGAGTGCCTCCCGACCGTGGTAGGTAATGATGACATCGGCGCCGGCGCGGCGCAGGGAATGGAGGTTTTCGGCGACGACGGCGGCTTCGTCGAGCCAACCGCGTTCCGCGGCCGCCTTGACCGCGGAAAATTCGCCGGAGACGTTGTAGGCGGCCACCGGTACCGGGCTCGCATCCGCGACCCGGCGGATGACGTCCAGATAAGCCAGGGCCGGCTTGACCATGACCAGGTCAGCGCCTTCCTCGACGTCAAGGGCGGCCTCCCGCAGGGCCTCCCGCGTATTGCGCGGGTCCATCTGGTAGCCGCGGCGGTCGCCCTTGCCGGGCGCCGAGTCGGCGGCGTCGCGGAACGGTCCGTAGTAGGCCGAGGCGTATTTGACGGCATAAGACATCAAGCCTGTTGACTCGAAGCCGGCGCGTCGCCGCCCTGCGCACGGCGCTCGACGCCGCCGGCTTCGAGTCAACAGGCTTGATGTCTTATGCCGTCAAATACGCCTCGGCCTACTACGGACCGTTCCGCGACGCCGCCGACTCGGCGCCCGGCAAGGGCGACCG
>JBCDKB010000152.1:0-16357 GCA_038747035.1 Acidobacteriota bacterium
AACCCAGAAGCAACCAACTGGAAGAGAAGACGGGAGTAGGACGTGGTTGACCATGCACCCACCGTAAGGCGGTAAGTGCATCATGGTCAACGGTTTATCGTCGACCGTCGTGGCTTGGGGGAGACTGGGGTAGGTGGCCGTAGAGGGGATTGGTTCCGGGACTAGGAACGGAAGTCATCGGACGCAGTCGTGGCAAACGATTGACCCCACATCGCTTGTCTGGGCCCTGGTTGGCTGGGTCCTGGGTTGAGCAACCCATGAGCAAGAGTCTGGGGGAGGGTTTGCCGGTCATAGCTCTTTCGATCGTCTTGGGCTCGGACTCGGAGCCAGCGCCGTTGTGTGTTCATGGGTCATTTCTAGCTCCGCTTCGAGGACACACCAACACTCGTCCTGGATGACAACCTTCGTGGCGATTTTTTCGGGAGCGCAGCCGGTGTCCTCGTTCCATTGACATCCGTCCCGGTCCCGGCATTAGGTAGGTCCCCTGGCCCTTCGGGGCCCCAGGCCGGCCCGGCGTTCGTCGGTGCCGGAACGCAGAACGGCCCGACGCGAGCGCGCCAACGCTCCCGCCGGGCCTGAACCGACACAGGAGAGGTCCCTATGACGGTCTACCCGAAGTCTATCCACCCCGCTCGTTCCGGGCCACGCCGCCAAGCGCCGGAGGTGGGAATCTCCAGCGACGGCGATCACGGCGCCGCCCGCTTGGCCGGCCCGTACCCCGGCCGTGACGACTACCCGAGGTCCCCCGCCCGGCGCTTCCTTCGGGGACGGGACTCGGTCTGCAGCATCCAGTATCGAAGCGTCGCCGGAACGCCCTGCGCCCTGTGCGGCACGCCTACCGGTATGGGCCCCGTCGGCCATTGGGACGACGAGCCAATCTGCGATCGGTGCCTCTTCGAGCGATCCACCGATCTCGGGATGGTCCTGGCGCTGGTCGCCATCACCCGGACCTTCGCCGGGGAGGTGGAGCGTCGCCCTGAGAACGAAGAGGAGGCACTCAAGGACCTGGGGGCGTTTGCGCAGATCTTCGGCCACGTGGTTAAGCGCTGGGGACCGCCACGCTGGTTCGACGTCTCGGGGAAGGGACCTGTGTCGTGACGTCGAGTCCTGACGAATCGCCGAGGGAGCGCCTGCTGCGCCGTGGAGCGGCGTCCCTCTCCGATGCGGAGCTGGTGGCGGTGCTACTGAATCGAGGCGGTCGGTCCAAGGAACTGGCGGACCGCCTCGTCGGCGACGCCGGGGGATTGGCGAGGCTGTCCGCCGCCGACGTCACCGACCTGCGTCGCCGGGGCGTCAGCGACCCGCGGGCCGCCACCCTCTTGGCGGCCTTCGAGATCTCCTGCCGTCTCGCGAGAGCCCAGGTTCCGCGGCAGCCCCTGGCTCATCCCGAGACCGTGGTCCGCTACCTCTCGATGCGCTACACCCTGCCCGACCAGGAAGTGATGGGCGCGCTCTTCCTCGACGCTCGGAACCAGCTGATCTCCGAAGTCGACATCTTTCGCGGAACCCTGACCCGGATGTGCGTCGAGCCGAGGGCGATCCTGCGGCAGGCGCTGACGCGCAGCGCGTCGAGCCTGGTTCTCTTCCACAGCCACCCCAGCGGCGACCCTTCGCCGAGTCAGGAAGATGTGGCGTTCACGAAGCGGATGTCGAAGGCCGGGTCGTTGGTGGGCATCCGTCTGTTGGATCACTTGATCCTCGGGGCCCAGGGGGCCTGGGTCTCCCTACTCCGGCGTGGGATCTGCTGACCCAGGGCCCCAGACGGCCCTGGGAGGCCCGATCGTCAGGAGCCCTATCCTGCCACCACTGGCTCAGAGGATCGGACCTCAGAGGGCCTCTCAGAGCCTCGGCGCCGGGAATTCGACGCCTTCAGAGACGCGGCAAGTGGCGTGATTCCAGCACTTTCCGTCGTGCACCTGGTTGACGATCGGCCAGGGCCATCGGGTACTCCTACTGCATCACACAACAGGGACCCGTTCCCCTGGACGCAACGAAAGGAGCCACCCATGCCCAGCAGGACCACCCCCAAGACCGAAGCCTCAGCCGCCACCGATTTCGAGTTCTTCGAAGGCACCCAGAGCGAGAGCACGGCCCGTCCGAAGATCACTGTCCGCCGCGGCGGGCTCATCGTCCTGACTCGGGCCGCTGTCGACCTATTGGGGGACGACGTCGAGTACGTCCAACTCGGCTTCAACCCCAAGACCCAGGTCGTCGGGATCCGCGCCGCCGACGATGAGGCCCAGGGCCGCTACCGGCTGCGGACGCAGAAGAAGAGCCCGTCGCGGCTGATCGGCGGCAAGCGCTTCTTCGGCCACTACGGCCTTTCGGTCAGCAGGGCACACACCTTCGACGCAGAGGTCGTTGCCAATGGCATCGTCGGCTTCCGCTTGGCGGAGGCGTCGGCCAAGTTCGCGTCCTGACCGGCCGGTGAACGTCTCTCCCGCCCGCCCCGTGGATCCCGAGGCGGGCGTTTCTTCGTGGGCAACTGGGACCGACGGGGAGCGCGAGTTTCAGGGCGATTTCCGTCGTCGGCTGGTTGACCAACGGCTGGTCCACGCCTTACTTCTACCAAGGACATGAAGCGACGCCGACGCCACGAACACCGCCCAGGAGCCCGACGATGAACGCCATCCGAGTCCACGAGAACCCCGCCCGCTTGTACCTCGACACCCTGGCCGAGGGCAGCCGTTGGAGCATGCGTCAGGCCCTCGAATCCGCCGCCCGCTTCCTCAGCGACGGCGAGCACGGCGCGGACACGTTCCCATGGTCCGAGGTCCGCTACCGGCACACGGCGGCCGTCCGGTCGCACTGGGTGACGCAGTACAAGCCCGCGACGGTGAACAAACTGCTGGCGGGTCTGCGTGGTGTGTTGAAGCAGACGTGGCGTCTCGGCCTGATGGACGCCGAAACCTACCGCCGCGCCGCCGCTGTCGACAACGTCCGGGGCTCGGTGCTGCCTCGAGGGCGGGCGGTAGAGGGTAGCGAGCTTCGGGAACTGTTCGGCTCCTGTGCCGCCGACGCCTCCGCCACCGGTCATCGCGACGCGGCCCTTCTGGCGGTGCTATACGGTACCGGCATGCGTCGCGCTGAGCTTGCGGGACTCGATCTCGATGACTTCGACCCCGACGAGTGCTCGATCCGAGTCCGCAACGGCAAACGCCGCAAGGAGCGGACGGTCTACCTCAGCCCCGCCGGCTGCGATCTTCTGAACGTCTGGATCCATGTCCGCGGCTCGGCCCCGGGTTCACTGTTCTGCCCGGTCCGGCAAACCGGCGAGATCCCGATCCAGCGCCTGCGCGGGGAGTCGATCGGCTACATCCTGAAACGCCGACAGCAGCGGGCCGGCGTCGCGAAGTTCTCCGCCCACGACTGCCGGCGCACGTTCGTCTCGTCGCTGTTGGAGTCTGGCGTGGACGTGTTCACGGTCCATAAGCTCGCCGGCCACGCCGAGCCGACGACGACAGCCCGGTACGACCGTCGGGGCGAAGCCGCGAAGAAGAGAGCGGCCCAGAGCTTGTGTTTGCCGGTCGGCTGAAGGGTCGCTGAGGTGTCGAAAAGGGGCGGTCTACGGGCCGTCTCTTGGCGTTGGTAGGGGTGCCGCCGAGCCGGTAGAATAGAAATGTGCTCACTTCTGTATTCAATTTGCTGCGAGAGATTTTGAGTGCCCAAAAGGGACCCCGATGTAAACCGCCCTTGTGACAACCGGTTTTGTCAACATTGGGCCAAAATCGGGCCTCGGATTGGCGCCCCCAGCAGGGGCTGGATTCGGCCCGTTTTGAACCCTCCGAACCGGGCAGAATTCGGGGTGCTGGCTCCTAGAATGTGCCTTCCAGGGACTAGCGTCACAGTGCGCTCCCAACTCCCACGCTGGCCGCTTCTCAGGGTTGAGGAACTAACTCCAAGGAATGTTCTGCAAGGGCGACACCCAGTGGGCTTGCGACTGAAAAGCCATTGGAGTCCGATCGAGCAAACAAGAGTGCTACCGCTGAAGGGGCCGGGCTGTCAGTTAGAGGGCAGCGGTCAGCACGGACAACTAGCGAGCCGGAATCGCCTTTGTCGCAAAACTTTTTACTGTTATAGTCCTCAATAATAAGTTGGTTAGAGAAAGTGAAGGTTTTTGCGTTTAGGTATTCGACTTTGACAGTGGCGCAATTACAGCGAGTCGTCCCACTCGTGCAGCCAGTGCTTGCACCAAATTTCGACACAATGTCACCAATCGAAGGTATCTGAATTGTATCTGAATATGGAGCTAGTGTCAGTTGCTCCTTTTCATATACAGCCAGGCCCATGTCAATGCGATTTGGACCCTTCTCGCGTAGCGGGTACTTGCCGTCAACCCTGCCGACGCGAGAGTTACTCCCGTCAAGTAGTGGGTAGCCCGAGAGCCCGTCGGGCAGCAGGACATGGTCACAACTCAAGAGGAAGTCACCGAACTGCGGATCACGAACGATGGCGCCAGCAGTGCCTTTCGTCGGATCACGAACATAGACCATGTTCGGAGCCACAAGGCCGAAGGGAGCTGGCTGGAGAACCCGAAAACTGCCGACTACAAGTGTTTCTACCTTGTACTCAAGTTCACCCAAGACGACTAGCTCTTGGGTGGGTTTGGTACTAGACCCTTCTCTGAGAAGCAGCGTCGGCAATGTCCCTTCGTAGCCAGGGCAGTAGCCGACTACTGCCCTAGGTCCATAGTTCTGATTACTTGGCAAGCCATCACGAAGGAGTTGTTCAATCTCAATATCGCTCAACATTCGTATACCACCTATCTTCCTGACTGCTACGAGGCTGGTGATTACCCGACACGGTTTTCCTGCCCGGTCTTACCAATCGTGGATTTCCGGATTTCAAATTTCGGTTAGTCATGTGCCTCACTGTTCGCTAGATGCCTGTTCCGCTAATATCGACAGAGGTTTTCGGTATGAGCCCCAATCTGACCAGGAGAGGCCAGGCGAGTAACCCAAACGGGCCATGTCTTCCGGGCAAAATCCCAGACGACGCCTAGATCTTCTTGCTATCGAAGAGTGCAGGCGCACAAGGTTTGCGTGAACTCCCGATAGTCCCTACCGCCTCTGGGAGAATCCAAGGATAGACTAATCCTCCGTCAGAGTGTCGATAGTATATGGCGAAATCTGCATCAGGACCGGTCCTACTCACTATTTCAGTGCCGAGGAGGGCCTCTCCCTCTGAATTTCGCAGGCGCAAGGTTGTCATCTGGCCGTCATAGCGTTTCTTGAGATGGATGGAATCACCATTTGACACTTTGAATGCAAATGACTCGACCTTTAGATCCAATGCTACTTGATTCGCAAGGGATCGAGGGCCGGGATGGGATGCCAGAGTTGATTTCTGTGGAGTGCATTCATAGAGATTCCATGGTAGGCCGCTGTTGGAACAGTCTAGTGTGAACAGCTTGCCGTCACGAATTGTTAACAGCGAAGAGCGAATCGACCTTTCTTTGAATATCCCATGATCGACTTTCCCTGTTCTCTCACTTGGCCTAGATACCCACCAGATAGATTTTTTATGCTTGTGAGTATTCTGTGGCCACGCATCTGGATTGGACGGCTTGTCCTGAAAGACCTTCAGGGGGTCCGTTCCCTTCAACTCGTAGCTCAGATTCTGGGGTTCTTCCAGCGGGAACAGGTGCCTTGACTCGCTAGTCCCGTACTTACCAATTGATGCGTATGGCTTTCTGGTTGATTTAGCGTCGTGGTAGCCGTCGCTGTCGACCTCGGCCCACAGGAAATGCGGATGCCTTATTGATCCCTTCTCGATCTCTGGTGCGGTATCGTATGGAGCACGAGCGTCCAAGAAAAACACGTCAACGCTGCCGATATTGACCGGCGTCACAAACTTCAGCGGCTGGCTAGGGACAAGGGCGACTAGCCCTTCAAATATTAGTCTTACTCTGAAGCTCTCTGACATGAGTCCTCCTTCTGTTGTTCTACTAGCCTGGATTTGAGGGTGGCGAATGAAGCAATGCAGGACTCGCGGTCGATCGTCCGAGGTCCTTCCGCTCCCGTTGACCTAGCTAGACAGTTACAGGCTTGTGAGCCTAAACGACTTGCGGCCTGAACACTTCGATCTCATCCCGGAGCGTACTATTGCGGTTTCCTAGACTCGATTTGGCAATGAGATTTCATCTCGGCTGCCTGCTGGCGCGAGAGTGAGGCGGCGGATGGCCCTCAGCACCAATCGAGTTGTCACAATGCGTTGGCCAGATAGCGAATGGGCGACCAGGTGCCCTGGTGGCCCATCGACCTTCAGAATTTCACCCTGGTTGGTCTCAGGCAGCGGCCAGAGAATGAGGCAGCTGGGTGCTTTTTCTGTAGGGCATCGTGAAGTTAGGCTTGAAGTGCCTGTTCGACAAGAAGGTCATTCTCTTCGCGGCTTCCGTGGTAGAGAGTATTGCTAGGTCTTTTGAGGTCGGCTCTTTCAGATTTGGATGGGGGCCCTTTAATGTTCCATGTCCCACGTGGGGTTCTGTCAACTTGAGCCTGCCTATGGCAAGGCTAGCTTATGAAGGCGACGTCATCGAGCTACTGCGTGCATCGATTCTCGTCCGAGATTATCAGCCATGGCGTCTGGCTCTACCACCGATTCAGCCTCAGCTATTAATACACCATCACTGCTCCTTTCCTTGATCGGGTGGTTGTGTCAGCCACCCACAGTCACCCAGCGCGCCCAATGGGGTGGACCTTCCCGGCGATCTGTGGTCCTGAACCGTCGCACACTGTTGGCCATTGATGAGTGCTCACGTTGCGCCTCGGCGAGGGCCCTCGCCGCGTCCCCGGTTGCCAGGAACCGATCATGAAATCGGATCATCAAATCGTTCGAGAAACTATCGTCGATGGGTGCCACTGTCACGAGAACCGTGGGAACACCGAGCTCCAGGAATGCCCGCGAGACGCCGGCGAGGCCTTCGATGCCCTGGAGCGCACCGCCGGAGTCGCATGCCGACAGAGCAACGAGGCGGGCTCGTGGCAGGTTGCCGAGGGCTCGATCTGTCAGGTCACCGACTCGGAGCCGACTTTGAGCGAGGGCCAGGAACGATCCATCTGTCGTCATTGGATCGATTGCACCGTGGGTGGCGAAATGGATGACGTCGGCTTGGTCGCTAGCAGAGCGAATCGCTGAAGGTGTCGCCTCATCGCCGATGAGCGCCAGACCGGTTGGATAGACGGCGGCGACCTTCAACGCTTCCTCCTCCGCGAAGGGAAGCGGTTGCGGGAAGCCCTGGGCTACTCTCGATCCGATCGCGACGATGTGCGTCGGCGGGTCGGCAGCCAACGAAGCGGCTCGGGCCCCGGCTTCGGTCCAGAACGTTGCGCTCGGTGCGAGGCTCGAGATGTGGCGATCAACCAACCGCTGCTCGGGCTCGTCCCCGCATTGCACGGGTAAACCGGAAAACGGCACTCTCGCCAGCGGTCCCGGCACCAAGACCAGACGCTCTCCTGCCCGGATTGTGCATATCCATGGTTCGATGGAAACTTGGGCGAGTTGCCGACCTGTCGAGTCCCAACCAGCGCAGTCGGTCTCTCGTGGGTCGAGACAAGTCACCAGAGAGCTGAGGTTCGGCGTCTTGAGCCACCGCGATTCGATGGAATGCCGACTAAGTGTCAGGACCAGGATGTTGTCGGCAAGCGGGGTTAGGTGGACGAGCACAGTGCCGTCGGCGAGCCTCTCTCGAATCGTGTCAAGATCAGTTGGCGGGCTCCAAGGTCCCGGTGCCGAAAGGTGATAGCCCTTTTCAACCCAATTGAATAGGACCTCAGGGCTGTCAGGGCTGTCAGAGTCGCGGAGACTTGCCAGTAGGCGCACGTCGACGATTGGCCTAATGTTGGCGGCCAGCCTTTGAGTGGGGGCGGCGAATCGAAGTCGCTGTACGAGCAATTCCGAGGCCCGTTCCGCGGAATCCCGTGCTTGGGCGAACTGGCCGGACAACAGGTACTCTTCCGCAACCTCCAGGAGTACGTGGACCTGCTGCGGCACCAAGCGACTCTCCGTCCCGGTGGTGTTGGCTTGGTCATAGGCCCAGAGCGCCTTAGCCAGCAACTCGCGACGATTCGGCTCGCTGAGCAGTGGCGGACAGCTCGCACGGGCTCGGAGCAAGTCGGCTTCGCTACGCCAGCGGTCCCGCGCATCCTCGAGCCGATCGATGGACGCTTGGATCGATGCCTGGACCTCTCGGGCTTCGTCGGTCCGTTGAAGCCTGCAGAGCGCGCTGAAGAGACCTGTCATGGCATCGCTGATCAGGGACTGACGCCCGGTCGCTTCTGCGAGCGCCGCGCTTTCCCAAGCGGCGGCCCCGTAGACCTCGAGGGCTCCCGCTTGGAGGGCCCGCGCCTCCAAAGCCATGGACACGAATAGCCGGTAGTAGGGGTGGACGATGATAGAGGAGGACGTGAGCCAGTTGCCCTCGTGGATCGCGGCGTCCTCGTCACGGTGAGCGTCGCGTAGGGCGCTGGCCAACTGTGAGCGGTACGACGGAGTTAGATCGGCCTCCCCCAAGGTCTCAAGCGACGCGACGGCCAGTTCCAGATCGTGCAGCGATGCCTCGGGGTAGCCCGCGGTGACGTGGCTTCGACCACGACCATAGCGGGCCTGAGCCGCGATCGAGGCGTAGCGTTTCGGAAGGTCTTCGAGAAGCTCATCAAAGGCGTCGAGGTGGTCGGCTAGACCGAGATGATCCGAGGCCACTACGGCGAACAGTCGAGCCCGCCATGACAGTGGGCTCCCGAGGTCGGCAAGCCGCGCCGCCGCGGTGGCGAGAAGTGGTCGAGCGGTCTCATAGTCGAAATTCTGATAAGCCTCGAGTCCGGAGAAGAACATTCGGCTCGCGGCGGCCAACTGGGCGCGACTTCGTGCGTTTTCAGGGGTCCTGTCGATGGCGGCGACCACGTCGGCGAGCAGGCCGTCGCCCGTCGCCGCCAGCACTGCGCCGAAAGTGCGGGCAATTGCCAAAGCCTGAGCGGCCCGCACAGGGTCGCGCTCAGAGGACTCAGCCCAGACTCGCAAGGCGTCGTCCTCAGCCGCGAGCCGTGCGGCGGTGCGGTAGGACGAGAGTCCTTCGGCCACAGCCGCGGTATCGCCTACGGCGGCGGCCTGCTGGAGGTGCCGGCGCTCTTCGGGCCAGCTTGCGACCGGCCAGCGAGTGAGCTCCGCGAGTTGGAGCTCGGCTTCGTCTCGCCAGGCCGGGTCGGCCTCATGGTCCAGCACGGCTTGCCAAGCTCCGGTGGCTTGACCGTGTAGGCCCAGGCGCTTCAAGGCGACTGCCCAGTTGAAACGCGCGGCTTGGGCAAGGTCCCCCTCAGCGTCTATCCGGATTGCCGCGGTACGGGCTCGGGCGGCATAGTCGGCGCCGAGGATCAAGTCGTCGGGCCGACCCCGAGAAATCAGGGCAAACGCGAAGTCGTTAAGGAAGTGCGGGTCGTGTTGCCCTGCTTCGAAGGCGTGGGAGTAGTACCCGATCGTTCGATCGATCGTGATCCCTTCTCCGGGATCGACCAGGCTTTCGAACCCCTTTTGTGCCGATTCGGGCTGATTCAGAGTCGGGGGACGGTCCGATCGGGTGACCGTCTGGTCCACGTCTGATAACTCGACGCCATTTGGCCCTTGGATCGGTGCTGGCCGTTTCGGAGACCAGGGGAGGCCAGCGAGGCGCCCGGGGCCGAATCGATGTACCGAGCCCTGAAGCGCGTCCACTCGCGATTCGCGATAGACTCGCGCGAACTCGTCTCGCTCACACGCTGTGGCCGCAAAGAGAGTGAGGCTGCATAGCAGCAGCCGTTGTGGGAACTGGGTATCGCAACGTATCATCGTCGTCTCCATGAACATGGACGGTCCCCGACTTGGATTTTTCTCTCCGTTTTCCGAATCGAACGCTTTCGCAATGCATTTGTGACCGAGATCGCCCTATTGTATGACTAGCCGCATATGGCGTTGGTTGCCATGAGTTCGAGCTCTCAACCGCTGCTTGAAGACATTGAGGCCCTTGTTCCCCAGATCCGTCAGGTCGCGGACTTTGTCGGCCGGCGGATGGGGCTATCGCTGGAAGAGCGAGAAGATCTGGCGAGTGAAACCTGCCTCAAGCTGATAGACGACGATCGCCGGAGACTTCGTCAGTTTCGAGGTGAGGCGAAGTTCTCGACGTACCTCAGAGTGTTGGTCACGCGGGTCGCCACCGATTGGATTCGCCAGCAGCGTGGCAATTTCCGGCCAGCCGTCAAGACTCGTCAGCGTGGAGAGTGGGCGTGCCGCTACGAGTTGCTGCGGCGCAACGAAGGGCACACGCCGGATGAAGCGGTGGCAATCTTGGAGCAAGAAGGGGTGTCGATCCCGGCAGACCAGCTCGATAGCCTCGAAGCGGAGATTGTCCGGCGGCTTCCGCCAAGGCGCTTCGAGAGCGCCGAGCAACTAGTGACTTGGCCTGCATCAAACCCTGATCCGGAGAGTCTGACGTTGGCGCAAGAAAGTGCCTCCGAGCGCCAGCGCTTGCTCGCGGCTCTTAGCCGGGTTCTCCTGGAGCTGACCCCGGAGAACCGGGCATTTCTTCGGCTCTACATCGCGCCGAACGCAAAGTCCCGAGCGGCTAGGCTTGCGGTGATGTTCGCAATGACCGTGCCGCAGGTCTACCGGCACTACCGAGCGCTGTGCAAAGATCTCAACAAGCGTCTGGACGCGCTCGGCGTCGGGGCCGACGATGCGAGTGCATTGTTGACGGAATGGAGCGACAACTGGGAAAGTGACCCGGGCGAACCGTCTCTAGTAGAGGAGGGACATTCGACCGAACATGGCTGAACTACCCGCATGCCCGGATCTCGAGGAACTGGCCGCGTGGATCGATGGCCGGGTCGATGAATCGACACGCCAACGGCTCGCCGCGCACCTCGGCGACTGCGATCTCTGTACCGAGCTGGTCGACACCGAGTTGGCCTTTCGGGAAGAGCTGGCCCTGGACGATGATCGGGCCGACGAGGCCGAGCCTGGATCCGAGGGTATGGCGCACCATGGCGTGACGCCGGCTAGTAGGCCGCGATCAACTGAGACCGACGCCAGTGCACCGAGCCGTAGGTGGCTGGGTGCGTGGGCGGCAACGCTCGTGCTTCTCGTAGGTGTCGTCGGTCTCAACCAACTGAGCCAACGCTTGGCGGATCGGGCTCAGCTCGAACAAGCCTTGCACGACCTGCGTCAGAATGCTCCGGGGCAGCGAGCCGATGGCCTCACTGCAGCCGAGCTGCCGGTTGCAATATCGTGCCGCCAGCACTTGAGCCGTGACGACAAAGGGCACGATCCCCAACTCCTGGTCGATTGCTTCGAGTTGGTTTCCCGGGACTCCGACCAAGCCTCCCTCTTGGTCGCCGAAGCGCCAGCCATGACTGCATGGCTCGCCAGTCCGGATCCGGTCGGGGCCGCGAGCTGCCGGGTCTTGGAGGCTGCCTGGGGCGCACTGACGAGAACCCGACAGGACGAATGGCGATCTCACTTGGAAGCATGTCGAGCGCGCGGTCACGGTCCGCAGACCTAAGCGACCGGCGACCACCGAGGACGCGCGATGCCCTAGGCGGTTCGCCGGTCGTGGCCATCCAGCGATCAGTGTGATCACGAGGGGGCAGTCCGAGCGCTTTTGCCTCTCAACCTCCCGAAGCTTCTCCCGTACGGCCGATCTTGAAACGTAGACCAGCGCGGGCACCAAGTTTCTCGTCGACCTCGCCGAGGAACTCCGGTTCGGACGCCCAGACGAGCGCCAGCACGGCATCGATATCGTCGTTGATCCGTTGGGTCAACGAGACGGTGGCGCGCAAGCGGCGCTGGAGCAACTCCTCTTTGTCGACGTACTCACCGGCGAGTTCGATATCGAGGCGGCTGCCTTCGGCCTTTTCGGGCTCGTTATCGGCGACGGCCGGTCGGTCGACGTAGCTCAGTACCCGTGAATAGCCGAGATTCAAGGTCGCCTTGAAGTCGGATTGGGTCTCGAAGGCGACGGCGTGACCGGTGTCGACGAAGCGATTGCCCGCGACATCGGTGGCCGTGACCTCGATCTTGAACCGTGGTTTGGTGGCTAGGGTGAGCTGCGTTTCCTCTCTCGCGATGTACCGCTTGTAGCAGGCCAGATTGACCGCCAAGCCGGGTCCGGCAGGGTTCGGTGCGTCGCTCGTCTTGGCGCAAGCCTTCCGCAGGCCGTTGATATTGCTTCCTCGAGGTATCTCCCATACACCTTTCACCGTCGTAGTGTCGGCACCGACCTCGGGATCCCTTGCGCGATGGCTCACCTCAATATAGCGTTGGGGTTGGTTGGCGACCAATTGATAGAAGTGCCGCAGATCACTCTCGTTGACGGAGCGGACGAATTCTTGGTGGGCGTCAAGCATGGCCTGGCCGACATCGGAGTCGAGGAGTAGGGATCGGACCTCTTCGATGAGCGCTGGGTCCCCTGATGATTCGACCATTGGCCAGGTCGCGTCGCTGACGTGCGTGCCATCGGGTAACGTTCGGTTGAAGATCTCGGCGACTCGATTGAGAGCAAGGCGACGTTTCTCACGGGCGCCTGCAAGCAACTCGTTGACCTGCGGATCGATGAGGCCGTCGACAAGGCCGCGCAATAGCTCCGCGTGATCACGCACCCTCCTGCCCGAGGTGCTGCTACAGTGGTTGTAGGTCAATTTCAAGCTCACGTCGGCGAGGTCGCCGAGGTCCCTTTTTAAGCGCTCTTGCGCCGCGGTACGGTCGGCTTCCGCGTATTGCTCGAGTAGTTTGTCGGCCACCTCGGCGTCGTGAAGAACACCATCGATGCTGAACTGCTGGTTCGGCGCGTAGGCGATGGTCAGTTCGCCGTCCATTTCCGATGTCGAGAGCCCGTTGATCCCGGCCAGAAGTCGGTCGAGGAACGGCCGCAAGGCTCCCGTCGACACCGACGAGCCGAAGCTCGATAGGTCGATCGCTTTGAGGGCGTTGTCGGCGGCATCCATCGTGGCATCGGTGACCCTGGCCTGGGGAGTGGCTTGGTGCCGCTCTGCGTTGTCGGATGGCGCGTCAGAACTCAGCACTCGAGCATGACAGATGGAGAGCTTCTCGTTACTCCCGCAAGGGATCGTCGGTTGCGCGCCGGGAACTGCGGCGTGGGCAGGTAGCCAGGCCGTCAGCCAGCAGGCGATCCACATCGCCAGGCGGACCTTGGGCCGCTTCGGGTGTGTTGTGTACATCTCAGGATCTCCTCTGATGAGGTGGTTAAGGGCTAACGAAGACCACGGCCATGATCGAGTCGTCTTGGTCGCCGTCCAGCGGAATCGTCCGCTTCTGATCGCCCACCTTGACGACCACCTTGTCTTGGTCGGGGGTCAGCTTCTGGTCGAAGACCCCCTCAACGACCAGCACCGCCGGCGGTGTCGCCGGGCCGAGGTCGCTGGCCTCGCCCGGGACAAGGGCGGTGCGTCGAACCGCGGTGCGCGTCTCCTCGTTCCCAATCGCATCCCGGGACACGTCCCAGGCTTCGGCAACGAAGATCCCCTGGGCCTCGGCTGAAAGTGTGATGGTGATGTCCGCACCCAGGGGGGTGCCGCGAATAAATCGGTAGATTGCTGTATGTGCCATTGCGGCCTCCTTTTCCAAGGAGACGGACAAGGGTGAGTTTTTGTCTCTACCGACCAGAGGGGATCGATTTTCTGGGGCGTGACGCCATGGGAGGCAACGATCAAATCTATCGACGCGAAGGAATCATGGCGAGAAATCCCTTCGCCGGTCCGTCCGTTTGGGCAAGTCGCGACTTTCGGGTCGTACCGATGCGACATTAGACAGGAGACCAGGAGGTTCCCGATGACACTCGATCGCCCAACCGAATCCATCAGTTCTGACCAAGCGTCCGCTATCGTAGTCGCATCAGCGGCGACTACGCCGACGCCCGACAACCAATCGCCGATTAAGGAGTTCACTGCGTCAGCCATCGCGCTCGTTGTCGTTGGGGTCAGTCTGCTAGTTTTCTTTTGGTTTTTCCGCGAAACCAGCGACCCCAGCCAGAAGGAGCACTTGGTTGATGCCGGACTGGCACTTGTCGGCACCGTGATGGGCTATTACTTCGGTCGTGTGCCGGCCGAGCGGCGGGCGGAAAAGGCGGAGGAGGCTGCCGACGCAGCGCAGAAGGGGAGGGATCAGGCACAGACCGAAAGCGCCCGCACCCGCCAACAAGCCGAGGACGCGGTTCGTAAGCTCGACGATGTCCGCTCGACCCTGGGCCGGACGGAGCGATCCCTGGAACTCGAGGCTGACCGTGGGGCTCCTTCTGATCGGGCGGCTGGTCATTTCGAAGCGGTCATCGAACTGCGGGCACTTCGCCAACGGATCAACTGATTAGAACCCGAGCCCGTCCCGTCAGTTTGGAGGGCTGGGCTCGGGAGACCGTTCAGATTCACCACCTCAGTTCCTGGAGCGCTTTCGGAAGCCACTACTTCGATGGGTTGTTGACCCGGCGTCTCGAACTTCCAGGGGCGCGGAAAGGCCAAGGTTCGCAGACCGACTCTGATTAGCCCATCATCGTGCTCGCCAGCTTTGCGCCGATCGCATCGGCCGCCTCACGAACCGGGCCATCTGCGAGGTGCGCGTAGCGTTGGGTGGTCAGGATCTTAGTATGGCCGAGAAGCTTGCCAATGACCGACAGGCTGTGTCCGTTGTTGACGCCGACGCTACTGAAGGTGTGGCGGAGATCATGGATGCGTGCGTCTTTGAGGGCTGCGGTCTCGCGGATTCGCTTCCAGAGCGGTTGGAGGGTCGATCGGCGGGTGCCGGGCTTGAGACCCGGGATCACGTAGGGGTTGCCGTCGACGCGATCGAGGTTCGCGAGGATGTCGAGGGCGGCGTCGTTGAGGACGACCGTGCGGTTTCCGGTCTTTGAGTCGCGGAGGCGCAGACAGCGGCGCTCGAAGTCGACGTCGTCCCATCTCAGGTTCAGGACCTCGGCGGAACGGCAGCCGGTCACGAGGAGGAGGCGGATTGCAGCGATGGCTTGGGGCGCGACGTCCCAGGTTTGCTCGGCTTTTGCGAGAACCTCACCGAGACGTCGCAACTCGGATTCGGAGAGGTAGCGTTCGCGCGCCTCCTCCTTGTATCGGCCAACATGACGACAGGGGTTTGTGCCTTCCGGTCGCCAACCCCAGACCTCGGCGAGGTTAAAGGCTTTGGAGAGGAGCGTCAGGACCTTGTTCGCCATCGCCGGCGTCGCCGACATGCTGGTGATGAACTTGGCGATCTCGGCTCGGGTGACGTCCTTGACCTTGCGCTTGCCGAGCGTTGGCAGTACGCAGCGCTCCCAGGCGCGCTGGTCTCGTTCTGCGCTCTTGGGCTTATTCTTGATCCGGGCGTGCTCGCGGAGGTGCCGCTCGGCGAGGTCTACGACGGTCGGTGCCTGGCGTCGCGCCTGGCGATCAGCGGCAGGATCTTCGCCTCGGCGGACACGAAGGAAGACGTCGAGAGCCTCCTCGCGTGCCTGCGGCAGAGTGAGCTTGCCGCAGGTGCCTAGCGTGAAGAAGCGCCGACGTCCCTGGGTCCAGTAGCTGACGACGAAGGACTTGCGACCGGTTGGGTAGATGCGCACGCCGAAACCGGGCATCTCGGTGTCCCAAACGTAGCAGCCACCTTGCCCCTGGTACTCGGTTTCGTCGATGCTCCTCTTGTTGAGCCGGACCTTCATGGGAGGGGGCTCCAGACGAGGTCAAGCCAAGGCGGCCCTGGCCGGTTGCTCGGGGTTTGAGCAACCCAGAAGCAACCAACTGGAAGAGAAGACGGGGGTAGGACGTGGTTGACCATGCACCCACCGTAAGGCGGTAAGTGCATCATGGTCAACGGTTTACCGTCGACCGTCGTGGCTTGGGGGAGACTGGGGTAGGTGGTCGTAGAGGGGATTGGTTCCGGGACTAGGACTCGAACCTAGATAAGCAGCTCCAAAGGCTGCCGTCCTGCCATTAGACGATCCCGGAATGGGGGCCGGGTGGCGACCCGGCGGGCCTATGGTAATACACGGTGAGGGGCTTCGCCAACGGGATCGGGGCTGGTTCTCGGGGTAGGGGCCGGGTAAACTTCGAAGGTCTTCTATAAGTCCCGTCCGGGTCGGTGACGCGGCGGGTGATTTTGGATGAGGCCCATGGAACTCCGCCCGATCTGGGCGATGGAGGTGCTCGATGAATGTGGCCGTGAAGGCTCTCGGTGTGGTGTTGGTACTCTGCTTGACGATGGGGGCGGGGGCGTCGGCGGGGACGCTGGAGACGCTGACCCTTCCCGCCCCGGCGCCGGGGCAGGGGATCTACTACGGGGACGTGCAGGCGGCGTTTCCGGGTGTGAACTGGAACACCCTGGATCGGCTGTATTTGCC
>JBCDKB010000153.1:0-16338 GCA_038747035.1 Acidobacteriota bacterium
GACGCGGTTTCCCACCTCGAGCGGCGGCAATTCGCAGATCAGCTCAACATCGCCGAGGCCGTTGCCTTTACCGAAGATCACGGCGCCCGAGCCCGGATCATCCGGGTCGTAGAGCTCGTAAGCCTGGTTCTCGGCGCCGGTGGCCGTCGAGGCCCAGTGGAGACCGGCCGAGAAGTCGTTGTCGCCGACAGCGGCGCCGTCGATCGGATCCATACGCGTGTAGAGCACTTCCTGGTTGCCCATGCGCAGCGCAAGGCCAGCGAACGAAGTCTCTTGGTGCGTAAAGCTCGGATCGGTCCAGTCGTCCTCGTCGAAGAACTCGGTGCCGTCGCTGGCCTCGGCCAACGAAATTACCCATTGCCCCAAGCCGTTGGGGGTGGCGCGGAGGATGTCGCCGAAACCGTCGCCGCGGATGAACTCCGTATCGTCCGGATCGCGTTCGTCAAAGCCGGTCTGGTCGCCGAACCGGTCCCTGAAGCCGAGGATCATCGTGTCGTCTGCGGTGAATTCGATGTCGGCCAGCATCGGCTGCGGATAGGAGACCTCCGCCGATCCGCCGATGGTTGAAATCCGAAGCAAGCCCGCCGGCTCCCACGTGGGGACCCAGAATTGCCAGTCTGCGTCGCCGCGGCAGGCCCCGAAAGCGATGAGACCGCAGCCGCGGTCGTAGGTCATATCGGCGAAATTCAGCACCTCGGTGAAGGTGTCGGTGTCGGGATCGAAGCTGTAGACCAGTGTCCGCATATCATTTCGATCGGCGGTGCTTTCGGCGCTACACACCGCGCCGACGTAGACGAGGCCGTTGTGGACCTTGACGGCGAAAGGCCGCAGATCGACGTCGCTTGCCGTGTCACTGGCGCCGTCGCCGTCGCAATCGAAGAGATCGAAGAGATCGTGGCGATCGACTTCCGTTGAGCTCGTCGGCGCGGTCGGCGCCGTCGGGTCGGTGCCGATGGGAATCTCGTAGAGCCGGCGGTCGTTCAGGTTCACCAGCCACAGCGTCAGCTCGTCCTCCGAGATATCCATATCGCCGAAGGAAACCTTGCCGGCGAGGTCGTAGGAGGCGGCGTCGACAGTGAAATCGGCCGTGGCGTTGGGGTGCGGGTTATTGCCCGCCACCTGGCTGCCGAAGAGGGTGTTGAGATTCATGAAGGTCGAAATGCCGGCGGTGGTGCCGTCGGTCGGATCGACCACTCGGAAAATGGCGCCGGTGCCGTCGGCGGTGCCGTCGCCGTAGCCGCTGTGACGCTTCTGGAAGGCCGAAAGGAAGAGAGAGTCCGAAGAACGCTGGTACGCCATGCCCCAGGTCGTGCCGATCTGGTTCTCGAAGGCTTCGTCGCCCGGGGCCGGCGTATTGATGCTCGCGTTGTAAGGGAAGGAAACCAGCACGTCGCTGGTGCCGCTCTGGTCGCCGCGGATGAAGCAATTGGCCACCGCGTCCGGGTTGGTTTGGCAATGCTGCGCCGGATTGGCGAGCGCCACATCTCGACTGCCGTCGCTGCCGTCCGCGGGCATCGTTAGAAACACGACATTGGTCGCCGAGTTGGCGCCGACGACGCCGGACCGCAGGAAGTCGAGGCTTGTAGGAATGATGAACTCGACCCGCACCTGCTCGCCGGGCAGACCGCCGACCACGGAATAGGTCCCGTCGGCCGCCGTCGTGGTCGAGCCGAGCAGTCCGGTGTCGCCGTAGACATCCACCGTCAGGCCGGCTAGGCCGGGTTCCCCGGCGTCGACGACACCGTCGCCGTCGAAATCGCGGAAGGCCGTGCCGGCCACGTCGGCCGCCGCCAGCGGGCCGGCCGCTAGCAGTCCGAAAATACCCAGCAAGATCCAGGAAATTTTCCCGTCCCTGGGAAATTTACCCAACGCGCCCGTCCCTTCCGAGCGCCCGTTTGACCGATTGCGTTCTTCCAAATGCATGTCCACTTCCTGAAGTCTTTGCGGCGAGGGGGGAATGGGGATTTAGCTCTGGATCGGCCCGCTAGGGCACATGATCGGATCCGGTTTTCCGCCGGGCGTGCCACAGCTCGCTGCCATGGCCTCAATCGCCTCCCTCGAGACGATGCGGGGTTTTGAATAACGGCGCCGCGAGCGGGTGTCCAGCCGCGCTTCGCTGACCTCGTGTCGGTTCTCTGGTGTCGCCATCTTCGTATCTTCTCTTCTTTTGCCGCTCGGGAATCGGGCAGTGTGTTCCGTAATCGATAGGGGGCCCTACTGAGCCCGCAAAGGAGACGATCCATATCTCCGGTGAACCGGAGATGCGCGCCGAGGGGGGTACGCGGGGTGCCGCCGCGCCCCGGAGGCGCCTGCTGGTACAACAGTACTAGCAGCAAAAACCGTACCACAACCACCGACTCAACGGTCGGTAGGCGCGCCAAACTTCAGAAAGTCGTGTCCCTTCTGTGATGAAAAAGCGATATTTAGCTGCGAAAACCACAAACAAATAAACTGATCATCCCCCCCGCGTCCGACCATCTCTGTGGTCAGGACGATTTTCATGGTCAGCGCAATCGACCACCCCACCGCGAGATCTTGATGCGCCAACGCTAGGAATGCTAGTCTTAGGCCGCGTGGATCGAGTCCACGCTGCTCTCTTCTGTTTGCTTCGGTTTGAACCTCGTCGCCACTGTTTTGCTGTCGTAAAACATGCCAAAGCGATGCGCATAGGCCGCATCCACGCATCTGGCGGACCTGAGTGCCCAGTCGCCCAACGAGGATTTTTCAACCATGGCATTCTCAAACGAAGACTCCACGCCAAAGGCCCACCGGCCGCGGCGTCCCTATAGAGCCCCCCTAATTCTGAGCCGCGAGCTCCTCGAGGTCATGGCCGCCTCCTGCGGTACCCCTGGAGGCAAGCCGGATCCGATCATGTGCCCGAGCGGCCCGATCCAGAGTTAAGGAGGCACCATGCAATTCATCGCTCGACGGCGGGCCCGCTTCTCCACGAAGCCGGCGCGCAGCCGCGTCTCCACCTTCTCCCGACGTCTGACCGTCGTCCTTTCCGCGAGTCTGGTCGTCGGCGCGTTCCCCGCTTGGGGTCAGCTCAAGCAGACCTTCTACCTCCCCATCGCCGAAGAGGGCGTCCGCGAGACCGCGCTCGCCATCAATACGACCGACGGGGGCACGACCACCGCGCCGAATCCGGACACCACGCGGGCGGTGATGTCGCTGACGTCGACCGCAAACGGCACGACCGTCTTCTACGACCACTGGGAGGACGGCTACGAGGTCGACCTCGCCAACCCCGTCCAGGCGACCACGGAGACCTTCAACCTCGACGCCGGCGATTTTCTGGCGCTCGAGAACGATGTCTTCACCAATCCGCGCGACCCGGCGCAGATCCTCTACGACGGCCGGGACAAGATCGGCACCACCGAGCCGATCGCCGTCACCCGCGCCGGCTGGCGCCTGCAGGAAGGCACGCTCCTCGCCGGATCCGTTGAGGTCTTCCCCACCATCGACTGGGGCAGCCGCTATCGCATTCCCATCGGCGAAGACATCACCGCCAACCAGATGTTCGAGCACGCCGCGGCGTCGGTGATGGCCGGCGATCGGGGCGCCGTCATCTCCCTCGATAACGACAACGACGGCTTTGACGACGTCACCCAGAGCCTCGGCCCCGGTGAAACGGCCTACCTCGACGGCCTCCAGACCGGCGGGCTCCTGCGCTCGACCGATCCGGTCCAGGTCCACCTGCTCACGGGCGACGTCGCCAGTACCTATGAAGGGCGCTGGTTTGCCCTCGTGCCCTTCCCGGATTGGGGCTCTAGCTACTACACCCCCGTGGACTCCGCCGCGGTCGACCAGACGGTCGTCCTGCTCTACAACCCGAATGCCGCCGCCATCACGGTCACCCACGAGACCCTCGGGTCTTTGGTCGGGACCACCGAAACCGTCGACGATACGAATTCGACGACGCTTGACGAAACCGTGGCGCCCTGCGCCGGCACGCCGATTAGCCGCACTTTCGCCATCACTGGAACCGGCACGGTGGCGGGGGTCCGGCTCGGATTCAACGCCGATCACACCTACCGCGGCGACATCCAGCTCACCCTCGAGTCCCCCGCCGGCACGCGGGTCACCCTCGTGACGCCGAACGGCGGCGACGGCAACGACAACTACGACCTGCTGCTCGACGACACCTCGGCCAGCCCCATCGACAACAATATCGACGACACCACCGCCGCCCCGTTCTACGACCGGACGGCCGGGCCGAATAACGCCCTCACGCCTTTTGACGGCGAAAACGGCAACGGCACGTGGACTCTCGAGATCTGCGACAACTTCAACCAGGACGCGGGCACCTACAACCGCTCCCAGCTGCAGGTCGACTTTGCGGCGACGGGCAGCGGCGTCGTGCAAGGCGACGTCGCGGTGCCGGCGAACGGCCTCACGCCTTTCATCATGCCCCAGGACTCGGCGGCCCGCTTCTTCACCGCCGGATCCGAGCCGTTCTTCGCCCTCTCGACGATCGACTTCAACGCCCAGAGTCACGACTGGGGCCACCCCCTGCTGCCGGAAGACGCCCTCTCGTCGGTGCTGGTGGTCGGCTGGGCCCCCGGCCGGGATCCGACATCCGGGACCAACCCGACGGAAAACGGCAGCCCCCTCTGGGTCACCGCCACGGGCCCGACCACCGTCTACATCGATTTCGACGGCGACCCGACCACCGGCGCCCTCACCGACCCGGCGGGCAATCGCTACGATGAAGACCGCAGCCTCCAGGAGCTCGAGACCACCAAGATCTTCGATCCCGGCGACGGCGACCAGTCCGGCACCCGCATTTACACGCTCGACGCCACCTTGCTCACCGCCGCCTGGGGCCAGGATCCGGACACCGCGTCGACCGGCGCCCCCGGCATCGACCTCGGCACCGTGGTGCTGCCCCTCGAGAGCCTCCGCGCGTCGAAGGAGGGCACCCTCTTCGACGACGCCGACGGCGACGGCGGCGTCGACCCCGGCGACCAGCTGCTCTTCACGATCCGGGTCGAGAACGTCTCCGACGCCGTGGTCACCAATATCGTGGTCGAGGATTTCGGCCTCGATCCGAACCTGACCTATGTCGCCGATTCGACGGAAGTCGGCGGCGTCCCGGTCGCGGATGACGTGGCGCCTTCGTCGCTCTTCCCGCTCGACGAAGGCGGCTACCTGCTCGGCAGCTTGGGGGTCGGCGGATCGGTCTTGATCACCTTCGTCGCCGAGGTCAATGATCCGCTGCCGCCGGGCGTCGACGACTTGGCGAATCAGGTCCGAGTGACCACCACGTCCCAAATCGAGACCTCTTCGTCGCTCACGCCGGTCGGCAACCCGATGCTGTCGATCACCAAGACCTCCGACGCCGGCGGCGATCTGGTTCCGGGGCAAACCGTGAATTACACGGTGACGGTCAACAACATCGACAACGCCCCGGCGACGGCGATCCGCATCCTCGACCAGCTCCCCGCCGGCGTGACGTACCAGGCCGAATCGACCGTCGCCGACGGCTTCGAAGTGATCTCCGGCACCTTCACCGCCGATAACACCACCTCCGGATCGATCTCGGACACGCTGACGCCGTGCTCGGCTCCGTTGGTCCGCACCTTCACCGTGGCTACCGGGGTGACCGTGACCCGCGTCGGGCTGGGGTTCAACATCTCCCACTCCTTCCGCGGCGACCTGCAGGTGACTTTGGAATCGCCTGCCGGCACCCGCGTCCAGGTGATCGACCCGGATCCCGGGGACGGTGACAACAACCTCGACGTGCTGATCCAAGACGGCTCCACCAACGCCTTGGACGACGGCACCGCCGATTCCACCGGCGCGCCGTTCTACGATCGCACGGTGGGGCCCGCGAATGCGCTCTCGGCGTTTGACGGGCAAAGCTCCAACGGCACCTGGACGCTCGAGATCTGCGACACCTTCGCCGGCGACAACGGCACGTTCAATCGGGCCCAGCTGCAGATCGTGGGAGCGAGCTCGAGCGCCGCGCTCAAGAGCAACGCCGCCGCCGCCCCGGACCCGCTGCTCGACGGCGTCCCCACCGACCTGGTGCTCGCCCCCGACGGCCTGGCCCTGCTGCCGTCGCAGTCTATGACCGTGACCTACGCCGTCACCGTCGACGATCCGCTCGACCCGTCGGTGACGACCGTCGTCAACACCGCGGTGGTCACCAGCGTCGAACAGACCGAACCGCTCAGGGCGACGGTCATCGACCCCGTGAGCCTGCTCGGCACCCTCGGCGACCGGGTGTGGCTCGATGTCGACGGCGACGGCGTGCAGGACGTCGGCGAGCCGGGCCTGGCGAATGTCTCCGTCCAGATCTTCGACGCCGGCGCCGACGGCGTCCCCGGCGGCGGCGACGATGTCTTGGTGACGACGCTCACCACCGGCGCCGACGGCGGCTACTTGGCGACCCGCCTGCCGCCGGGAACTTACTTCGCTGACGTCGACGGCGCGACGGTGCCCGCCGGCCTGGTCCTCACCTCCGGCTCGAGCGACCCGACGGCGACCCGCACGATCACCGCCGAGGAGATCTTCCTCGACCTCGATATCGGCTACACCGCCGCGCCGGGCACGGCGACCCTCGGCGACTATGTGTGGTCCGACGCCGACGGCGACGGCCTCCAGGACCCGGGCGAACCCGGGCTCGGCGGCGTCACCGTCGAGCTGCTCGACGGCGCCGGGGCGGTGGTCGCCACCACCACCACCGACGCCGCCGGCCGCTACCGCTTCACCGGCGTCGCCGCCGGCGAATACCAAGTGCGCGTGCCGGCCTCGAATTTCGGCGCCGGCCAGCCCCTGGACGGCTTGGGCGCCACCACCGGCCCGCAAAGCCAAGGCGGCACCCTGTCGACGCCGGTGCTGGTGGACGCGGGCGATATCGAGCTGCAGCTTGACTTCGGCTTTGACGGCGCCACCTTCAGTCTCTCGGATGCGGTCTGGGTCGACCTCGACGGGGACGGCGTTTTTGACGCCGACGAGCCGCCCCTCGACAACGTCACCGTCGACCTACTCAACGCCTCGGGTGACGTCATCGCCACGGTGCGCAGCGCGGCGGACGGCAGCTTCTCGTTCAGCGGCCTGCCGCCTGGGAATTACACGGTCGCCGTGTCCGACCACGCCGGTCGCCTGCGGGGCCTCGGCGGCACCACCGCCGACGCGCGGGCGCGGCAGCTGCCGGTGACGATCGCCGGCGCCGACGTCGTGAACCAGACCTTCGGCTATAACGGCCCCGCCACCGTCGGCGACCGGATCTGGTCCGACGTCGACGGCGACGGCGTCCAGGACCCGGACGAGACCGGCCTCGCCGGCGTCACCGTCGAGCTGCTGGACCGCAACGGCCTGGTGATCGACACGGCGACCACCGACGCCCTGGGCTTCTATCTCTTCGAAGCCGTGCTGCCGGAGAGCTACTCCGTGCGGGTCGACGGCGCGACCGTGCCCGCGGGTTTCACCCAAACCGGTGACCCCGACGCCGCCCTCGATGGCCAGGCGGCGACGCTGCTGGCCCTCGGCGAGTCGGACCGGAGCCTCGACTTCGGCTACCAGAACGCGGCGAGGCCCGACATCTCCGGCAACGTCTTCGAAGACCTCGACCGCGACGGCGCGGACGACGGCGTCGGCGAGCCGGGATTCGCCGGCGTCACGGTCGAGCTCCGGGACGCATCGGGCAACGTGCTCGCCCGCACCACCACCGACGGCGCCGGCGACTATCGCTTCGATGATCTGCCGCCGGGGGACTACACGGTCGCCGTCACGGATGAAGACGGCGTTCTGGCCGACACTTTCCTCACCTCCGGGCTCGACGAGCTGTCGGTCACTGTCGCCGCCGCCGACATCACCGGCCTCGACTTCGGCTACGCCCGCCCCGGCTCCCTCGGGTCGATCGGCGACCTCGTCTGGCTCGATGCGGACGGCGACGGCCAGCGGGACGGCGCCGAGAACGGCATCCCGGGGGTCACCGTCGAGCTCTACGATCCGGGAGCCGACGGCGTCTTCGGCGGCGGCGACGACACGCTGCTCGGCACCGCCACCACCGACGCCAACGGCAACTACCGATTCGAAGGCCTGGACGCCGGCACCTACGTCGCCCGCGTCGACACTTCGACCCTGCCGGGCGGCGGCACCGACCTGACGGCGACCACCGCCAATCCGACGGCGCCGATCCTGCTTTCCGACGGCGAACGCTACGCCGACGCCGACTTCGGCTTCGGCAGCGACCCGACGGTCGGCCTGATCGGTGACTTCGTGTGGTTTGACGCCGACGGCGACGGCGACCAGGACCCGGGGGAGGTCGGCGTCTCTGGCGTCACGGTTCGTCTCTTCGGGCCGGGCTGCGCTCCGTGCACGACCGTCACCGCCGCCGACGGCAGCTACTACTTCCCGGGCCTTCCCGCCGGCGTCTACTCCGTCCAACTCGACCCGTCGACGGTCCCCGCGTCCCTCGACCCGAACCCGACCAATACGGACGACGAGTGGGAGGTCACCCTCGCCGGCGGCGAGGCGGTGAGCTCCGCCGACTTCGGGCTGACGGCGGCGGGACCCGTCGGCACCGTCGGCGACCTCGTGTGGCTCGACCTCGACGCCGACGGCGTCCAAGATGGGGGCGAGCCGGGGATCGAAGGCGTCACCGTGGCCCTCACGGATACGGCCGGCAACGTGCTGGCCACCACGGCCACCGACGCCGACGGCGCCTACTCCTTCACCGGCTTGGACGCCGGCTCCTACCGCGTGGAAGTCACCGACCTCGGCGGCGTGCTCCAGGGTCTCGAATTGGTCAGCGGCACCAACCCCACCGCCACCGTCAATCTGGCGGCGGGGGCCACGTTCCAGGACGCCGACTTCGGCTACGACGCCGCCGGCGGCCAGGGAGCCATCGGCGACCTCGTGTGGCACGACCTCGACGCCGACGGCGCCCGGGACGCCGGCGAGTCCGGCCTCGGCGGCGTCTCTGTGGTGCTGTGGCGCGACGCCGACGGCGACGGGATGATCGACCCCGGCAGCGATAATTTGGTGCGCTCAACCGTCACCGACAGCACCGGCCGCTACGAGTTCACCGGCCTGCCCGACGGCGACTACATCGTCGACGTCACGGATGTCGCGGGCGTGCTCGCCGGGCTCAACAAGACCTCGGGGGCCGCCGGCGTCGACAATCAGAGCCAGGTCGACCCGTATCCCGCGACCCTCACCGGCGGCGTCGCCGACACCACGGCGGACTTCGGCTACCAAGCCCCGGCCGATCTTTCGATCGCCGGCACGGCGTTCTTCGACCTCGACAGCGACGGTTTCCAAGACCCCGTGGACGTCGGCGTCGAGGTGGTCCGGGTGTTCCTCTTCCGAGACCTCGACGGCGACGGCGTGCTCGATCCGAGCGACGCTTTCTTCGGCTCCCAGCTGACGGTGCCGAACGGCGACTACCTCTTCACCGACCTGCCGCCGGGCGACTTCATCGTCGCGGTGGACGCCACCGGCACCTTTGTCGACGGCGCGGTGCAAACCACGCAGCTGGCCACCCAATTGGTCCAGCCCGTGACGCTGGTTGCGACCGACTCCACCGAGAATGACTTCGGCTTCGTGCGCGCCGCCACGGTCGCCTCCGTCGTCAACGTCCGTCTCGAAAACCGCGGTGGAGAGCTGTGGCTCGCCTTTGATACGGCGGCCGAAGCGGGCACGGCGGGATTCCACGTCTGGCGCGACGGCGCCGAAGGTCCCGTCCTGGTCGGAACCCTCACCTCCCCCGTCGGCGCGCCGCAAGGGGCGCACTACCGACTGCGGCTCGACGGCGACGGCGACCGGCGGCACTTCGTGATCGAAGAGATCGCCCGCGAGGGCAAGGGCTGGCTCTACGGCCCCTTTGTGCTCGAGGCCGAAAAGGCCGAAGAGCCCCGCCAGACCTCGAGCGACGGCCGCTTCGAGCTCGACTCCGGCGCGGTGGTGGAAAACGGCGCGGTCGCCACCCCGCGGCGGCCGTCGGCCGCGGCGCAACAACGCCTCGAGCGAGCGCGCCTCGCCGCGGCGGCTCCGGCTCCGGAGCGGGCGTCGACCAAGGACGCGATCGAACAGATCAAAATCCTCGTCGACCGCGACGGTCTGCAATTCGTCGCCACGGCCGATCTGGCGGCGCGGCTCGGCGTCGACGTCGAGTCCGTCGAGCTCCAGCTCCAAGGCGGCGCGTTCGGCCTCGAACGGGCGAATCAGCCGGTGTCGATGTGGCTCGGAGAGCGCCTGGGAGTCCCCGGACTCTTCTTCTACGGCCAAGCGCGCCGCGACCTCTACGCCGACTTCGAGGTGTACTGGTTCGGCCCCACCGGCGCCAGTCCGGCTGACGCGGTGGCCGCGGGGCCGGCGCCCCTCGGCGCGATCGGCAGCCATCCGGCCGCCGTGGACGTCGAAGAGGACCTCTTCGCCGGCACCTTCGTCGCCCGCGACCCCGACCTCGACTACTGGCACTGGAAAGGCCTGATCGCCGGCCACGCCACGTTCGGCGAGGCTGATTTCGAGCTTCCCCTGCCCGACGTCGACCCGGACGGTGGGGGTGAGATCACCGTCCACTTCCGCGGCGCCGGCGCCAGTCAGGTGCCGCTCGAGCACCACGCGGAGGTTTACCTCGGCGGTCGCTACCTCGGCGAGACCTTCTTCGACGGCCTCGAAGACCACTCCGCCGCTTTCCAGTTCGCGGCGGGAGACCTCGATATCGACGGCGGCCTGGTCACCGTCCGCGCGCTGCTCGACACCGGCGCCGCCCAAAGCTTCTTCTACGTCGACAGCTTCCGCGTCTCCTACCTGCGGCGACTCCTGGCCACGGACGGAGCGCTCGAAGGGGCGTGGCCCGCGGACTCCACGTCGCTGACGGTGGGCGGACTCAGCGCGCCTTCGGGCGCCGCGCCGGCGGTGGAGGTGCTCGATGTCACCACGCCGACCCAACCCCGCCGGATCACGGACGCGGCGCTCGACGACGCGGGGGACGGGACCTTCACGGTCCGTTTCGCCCGCGACGGCGCCCAGCGCTTCCTGGTCGCCGAGCGGGACGCGGCTCACCTCCCGAATCTCGTCGCGGACCGGCCGTCCGACCTGCGTCGGGCGAATAACGCCGCCCGCTACTTGATCGTCACCCACGACAGCCTAGCCCCGGCCGCCGAGCGCCTGCGGGCGCGGCGCGAGGCCGACTTCGGATCGGCCCAAGTGGTGCTGATCGAAGATGTCTTCGATCAATTCGCCGACGGTCGTCCGGATCCGCGGGCGCTGCGCGACTTCCTAGCCTTCGCCGAAAGGCGCTGGGTGGAACCGCCGCGCTACGTCGCCCTCGTCGGCCGCGGACACTTTGACTACCGCAACCGGCTCGGCGGCGGCCTCCCCGCCGTGCCGGCGCCGCTCGTCGCCACGCCCTTCGGCCTCTACAGCGGCGACGCCGACATGGGCGACGTCGACCGAGACGGCGCGCCGGATCTCATTGTCGGCCGCATCCCCGCGGTGGACGGGGCGGACCTCGACGCCTATATCGACAAGATCGAGCTCTACGAGTCGACGGCGTCGGAGTGGGCGGATCGGGTGCTGCTGGTGGCCGACAATGACGATAAAGGCGGCGCCTTCGAGCGGGACGTGGCCGACGTCGCCGCGCGCCTGCCCGCGGCACTCAACGTCGAGACCCTCGAGGTTAGCGACGGGGTCCCCGGCGTCCGCGAAGAGCTGCGGAGCCGCCTGGACTCGGGCGTCGGCTGGGCGGCCTGGGTCGGCCACGGCGGCATCGACCGCCTCGCCGACGAGGGCGTGCTGCTGGCGAGCGAAGCCCCCACCCTGACCAATACCTCCAGGCCGACGCTGCTCACGGCCTTCTCGTGCAATATCGCGCGCTACGAGCTGCCCGGCTTCACCAGCCTGGCGGAGGAGCTGGTGATGGCCCCCGGCGGCGCCGTCGCGAGCTGGGCGCCGTCGGGCCTCACGCTCCACCCCGATAGCGTCAACGCTTTCCAGCTGATGGCGTCACGGGCCTTCACCGGCGAGCATCCGAACCTCGGCGAGCTGCTGCTCGAGGTCGGCCGCGCTTACTCCAAGGTCGTCCTGCTGCCTTCCGACCAGGCGGTCTACCAGCTCATCGGTGACCCCGGCCTGGCGCTTCGGCTCGCCGGCGCCCAGGGCTCGGGCCTGATCTTCGCCGACGGCTTCGAATCCGGTGACCTGGCCGCTTGGTCCGCCGTCATCGGCAACTCTTCGGGCTCCGGCTCCGCCGAAGGGGGGACCGGGGGCGAAGGTGGGGCCGAGGCCGCTACCGCCGCTTCGAGTTTCGCTCGATAGACCGACCGCTAGCTCAAGCCGGTTCGACCTCAAGGGCGGCGGCGTCGAGCGCCTGGGCGAAAGCCCGGGCGCTCTGGTATCGCTCGTCGGGCGCCGTCGCGAGCGCCCGCTGAACGACGGCGTCGTGCTGCACCCCGAGCTCCCGGATGAGCTCTTCGCCGCTCAGGCCGCGCCTCGACGCCACCTGTTCCCGCTCCGATTCGCCGAGTTCCTGCACCTTCACGCTCGGCGGCACAATCTCCCCGGCGACGATGCTGCACACGACACCGGAAATCCCGCTGCCTCCGGATTCGACGGGCGGAACCCCGACCAGCAGCTCGTAAAGCACGGCGCCGCACGAGTACACGTCGCTGCGCTCATCCAGCTCCGGCGCCCGGCCGGCGAGCGCCTCGGGGCTCATATAAGACGGCGTCCCGGTGAGACCTCGGATCGCGATGGCGTCGTCCGGCGTCGAGTCCAGCACCGTGGCGATGCCGAAGTCGATGATCTTCGGCACCGGTCGTCCGTCCACTTCGACGACCAGCAGGTTCGACGGTTTGACGTCCCGGTGTAGCACCCGGCGACCGTGGGCGTGCTCGAGGCCCCGGCAGACGTCGGCGACCAAGGCCACGCGCTCCCGAAGACTGAGGCGGCGCCGATCGCAATAGTGCGTCACCGGCTCCGAGGCCAGCAGCTCCATGGCGAAGTACGGAAAATCGTCGACCGTGGTCCCGCTATCCAGGATCCGGCCGATATTCGGGTGCTCGAGTCGCTCGAGGGTCCGACTCTCCGCTTCAAAACGACGCCGGGTGTCCGGGGTCTTGACGCTCGAGCGCATCAGCTTGAGCGCGACTTCTCGCTCGATCGGCTCCCGCTGCTCGGCGCGGAAGACGCGCCCCATGCCCCCCTGCCCGAGGATTTCATGCAGCGCATAGGGACCGACGATGCGCGGCACCGGTCCGCTGAGGAACGCCGTGCCGTGGGCCAACGCGTCATCCACGGACCCGACGGCGGCGATACGCGCGATCGGCTTCGGATGGGCCAGCAGCTCTTCGACATCGTCTTCTTCAAAGTCGAGGGCCCGCTCGAGTCGCGAGCGCAGGGCGACGTCATCCCCGTCGAGGGCGGCCAGCCGCCCCGGGCGCTCGGCGGCCGGCATGTCGAGAAACTCGTCGAGCAACTCGTGGAATCGCTTCTCCAACGCAATGCGTGTTTCCATCGAAACCCACCTCCTTGGGACTCGGGCCCGCAGATTATCGCCCACCGCGTCGGAAGCGATCCGCTATAGTTCAGGGATAGTTTCGAGTCCCCCCCCGTCGCTCCGACGGACCTCTTTTCTGATCGAGTCGCTAGACGCACCATGCACGACGAATCCGAGCTGGTCACCCGCCTCCTCCACCGCTGGCGCGGCGGCGACGGCGGCGCAGCGGAAGAGCTCCTGCCCATCGTGTACCAGGAGCTCCGGCAGGTCGCAGCCCGCTACCTGAGGAGCGAGCGGCGCGGCCACACGCTGCAAACCACCGCCCTCGTCCACGAGGCCTACCTGCGGCTCACCGGCGGCGGCGAGCGCCTCGATATCAAAGATCGGGCGCATTTCTTCCGGATCGCCGCCCAGACCATGCGCCGCGTCCTGGTGGATTACGCGCGCAAGCAGCACGCCGAGAAACGCATCGGGGCGCACCAAAAGGTCGACATGGAAGGCCTTTCGCTCACCACGTCGGGGAGCGAAGACTTCAAGATTCTGGCGATCCACGAGGCGCTGGAGCTGCTCACCGAAATTCATCCACGCCAGGCGAAGCTGGTGGAGCTGCTCTACTTCGGCGGATTGACGCAAGAGGAAGCCGCCCTCGCCCTCGACATTTCTCTCTCGACCCTCGCCCGCGACTGGCGGGTCGCCCGACGCTGGCTCTACGCCCAGCTTTCCCACGGGGACTCCGAGTGACGGCGGTGGCCGCCCGGCGGGTCGAGGACCTCGACTGGCGCACGTGGCGTGCGACCGACCGAGCCACGCTGGTTTTTTGCGTCGACGGCGGACGTATTCTGCTGATCCGCAAGAAAAGAGGCTTGGGAGCCGGCAAGGTCAACGGCCCCGGCGGGCGACTCGAGGGGGACGAAACGCCGCGCCAGTGCGCCGTCCGCGAGTGCCAAGAGGAGCTCCACGTCGAGCCCCTCAACCCGAAGGAATTCGGTCGCCTGCGCTTTCAATTCGTCGACGGTTATGGCCTCGACGTGCACGTCTTCCGCGCCGATGAGTTCCTCGGCCAGGCGAGGGAGACCGACGAAGCGATCCCGCTCTGGACCGCCTTTGGCGACATTCCCTACGACGAGATGTGGCAGGACGACCGGCTGTGGATTCCTTTCCTGCTCGCCGAACGCACCTTCGATGGCTATTTCATCTTCGACGGCGACTCGATGCTCGACCATACGCTTGAAGCCGATGTCGACCTCAGCGAAGTCCCCGGTCCGAGGGCCGACGCAACCCGCTAGCCGTCGACCTCGGGCGACTCCCCGGTGTAGCGAGCCCGCGGGCGGATGAGGCGCCCGGCGGCGTATTGCTCCAAAGCGTGGCCGATCCAGCCGACGGTCCGACCGAGGGCGAAGAGGCAGAGCGCCGTATCCCGCGGCAGCTCCAGGGCGCGGGCGCTCAAGACCAAGCCGGCGTCGAGCGTCGGATGCTTGCCCAAGAGGGAGCGCCCCGCCTCCTCCAAAGCGTCGGCCCACGCGACCACGTCGCCGGCTGCCCTCGGCATGCGCCGCAGCCATCCCGAGAGCTCCAAGTAGCGCGGATCGCCGTCGGGATAGAGGGGCTGGCCGTACCCCGGCACCGGGTCCCCGCGGCGAAGCCGATCGGTGACGGCGTCGTAGAGATCTTCCGGGCGCCCGGCTTCGCGCAGCAAGGCGCCGAGGCGGCGGGAGTGTCCGCCGTGCTCCGGCCCTTGGAGCGCGCCCAGTCCGGCGGCGACCACCGACGCGATCGGCGAGCCCGCCGACGCCACGCACCGCGCCGTGAACGCCGAAACGTTGAGCTCATGGTCGGCACAGAGGATCATCGCCGCGTCGAGCAGTCGTCGCGCGTCTTCAGGGGCGACGCCCTTATCGGCCGTGCCCTCGGCGCCGGCTCCGCCCCAGCCGTCAAGGAGGCTCCGCGCCAGGCCGCCCGACCAGGCGTCCGACGCCGCCAGCCGTACCATGCGCTGGATCAAGCGCGCGCCGGCCTGCGCCACGTCCTCCGGCCGGTCGATGGCCCACGCCGCCGGGTCCTCGGCGCCGAACACCGGCAGCGCCGCCTGCAGGCTCTCGAGCGACCAGGGGCGACGGAAAAGCGTCCGGCCAAGCGCGAGCCCCGACGCCGGAGAGGACGGCGGCGTGCCGGCGAAAAGCTCGGGCGCCCGTTCGAAATCCCCCAGCCATAGCCAGCCGGCGATCTCTTCGAGGGTTCTGGAGCGGCACAGCCGCCGCGCGTCGCGCCCCCGGTAGAAGAGCCGGCCGCCTTCGATCAGCGTCAAACTCGACTCGAGCACCGGCGCTCCCCAATGGAGCGCCCCTTCGAGCGCCTTGGTCGGCTGGCGTCGCCACTCCTTTTTCTCGAGTAGTGCTTCCACCTCCGCCCTCAAGTACCCACGGTTCCTGCCGCCGTCGTCGCGTCCTATGGATTGCAAGAGGCCCCGACTGACGTAGGCGTAGAGCGTCTCCCGGCGCACCCCGAGCCGCCGGGCGGCTTCAGCCGCGCTGAGCATTTCAGGCTCTCCGTCAACGCGTGGCAGATCTGGCATGTCTTGATCATATTCGCATTCACATTGATTATTGAATCAATATTGACAATACATCAATTATCCACACAATCGAAGACAGACCTACGAGCGCACGGCGACGTGGCCGCCGGCCTTCCCGTCGCCATCCAACCCAATTCCGAGCCCGGAGAACCGATGTCACAACCTTCAACCGGCCCCCGTCCGACAGCCCCCGAAGCCAATCCGTCAGCCGCCGACGCCGCGGCGGTCCCCAAGATGCACCCCGGTCTCGCCGGCGTGGTGCTCGGCACGACCCGACTCAGCCGAGTGGACGGGGAGCAGGGCGAGCTCACCC
>JBCDKB010000154.1:0-16195 GCA_038747035.1 Acidobacteriota bacterium
CCCCGAGCACGGCGGCTTCGGCGCCGCTGATCCCGGCATCGACTTCATCAAAGACCAGCGTCGCCTCGCTCGGGCCCTCGAGACCCGCCCGCGCGACGTCTCGGCTCGCCAGCTGCACCGCCAGGTAGAGCCGCGACAGCTCGCCGCCGGAGGCCACCTTCGCCAGCGGCCGGAGCTCTTCACCGGGGTTGGGCGAGAAGTCATAGACCACATGGTCCACGCCGAGCGGCCCCGCTTCCACCGCGACGCCGTCGATCTTCACCGGACTCGAGGTCGCCGGGCGAAGCTCCAGACGGGCTTCGAATCGGGCTTTTTCGAGCGCCAGCTCCTTGACGTGGCCGATGACCCCCGACGCCAGCGTGGCGCCCCACTGTGCGCGGGCTGTGGATAGTTGACGGGCCATGTCGACGTAGGCTTCGAGGGCGCGGCCGAGCTCGGCTTCGAGCTCTTCGCCGCCGGATGCGGCGTCCTCTAGCTCCTGCAGCTCTTGGGCGGCCTGCGCCCAGGTTTCGAGCACGGCCTCCGTATTCCCGCCATATTTCTTGAACAGACGTTCGAGTGTCGCGAGGCGCTCCTCCACCGCGTCGAGGCGGCGGGGATCGGCTTCCACCTCTTCGAACCGTCGGGACAACTCGGGTTCCAGCTCGCCGAGACGGATCTCGATCTCCCGCAGCTCGCTCACCCAGGCGGCGGCGCCGGGCTCCCACTCCATGACGCCTTCGAGTCCCTGGAGGGCCCGGGAGACGGCCGCGTGGCCGCCGTCGTCACCGTCGCCGAAAAGGGCCGCCGTCGCGTCGCCCAGGGCGTGGCTGATCGACTCCGCATGGCGCAACACGTTGCGTTCCTGGCGCAGGGCCTCTTCTTCGCCGACTTCGCAGCCGGCGCCGTCGATTTCCTCGACCATAAAGCGCAGGTTGTCGATGCGACGGAGCCGTTCGGAGGCATCCCCGCGCACTCGGTGAAGGCGCGCGCGCAGGGCATCGACCGCTTCCCACGCCTCGGCGACCCTCGAGAGAAGCTTCTCCGCTTTGGCGCCCCCCATGCGATCCAGCCACGTCCGCTGCAACTCTGGGTCAACGAGCCCCAGCTCTTCTCGCTGGCCGTGGATGCGCACCAGGTGCGGGGCGAGGTCCGCCAGAAGTCGTGCGGTCGCAGGCCGGTCATCGATATAGGCGCGATTGCGGCCGCTGCGGGTGACTTCGCGACGAATCACGATCTGGTCCGACTCGGGTTCGAGGCCAGCTTCTTCGAGTACGGCTTTAAAGCCATCCCCGCCCGGCTCGAAAACGCCGGTGACGCTCAGGGTTTCCGCGCCCGTGCGGATCTGATCCGTCGATGCTCGGACCCCCGACAAGAGGGCAAGGGAATCGACGACGATCGATTTACCGGCGCCGGTCTCGCCGGAGAGCACGTTGAACCCGGTGCCCAGGTCGATGGTGGCTTCTTCAACCACCGCAAGATTGCGAATGTGGAGCTCAATCAGCATGGTGTGTCGCGGGCGAAGAGCGGCGGGCCAGCCTCGGTTCTAGCTGGGCTTCGGGGCCCGGTCGGCTCTTCAGCCGGTGGAGAATCTCGTCGGATAGGGACCAAAGGATCGGATGCATCTGGGAGGGGGCGCAGCGTCCGGCGCGGCGCCGCGCCGGAGCCGGCGAAGTCTAGCATCGGCATGGCGCTCGAGAGCCCCCCGCGGACGCTGATCAAAGAGGCTACCCGAGGGCTGTGTCGGCCCCGTCGACTGGGATATCCTCGCCCCGATGTCTATCGCCGTTGTCGCCGAAAAGCCGTCCGTGGGTCGGGACTTGGCCCGTGTTCTCGGAGCCAACAAGCGCATGGAAGGCTGCCTGCACGGCAACGGTTGGGTGGTCACCTGGGCGCTGGGCCACCTGGTCGGCCTCGCCCAGCCCCATGAAATCGACGCCGCGTGGCGACGGTGGCGGCCCGAGACCCTGCCCATGCTGCCCAAGCAATGGCCTTTGGTGCCGCGGGAGAAAACGCGCGATCACCTCCAGCTCGTGCGGCGCATCTTGACGTCCCCGAAGGTCACGCAGGTCATCTGCGCGACGGACGCGGGGCGTGAGGGCGAGCTCATCTTCCGGTACATCGTGGAGGCGGTGGGCTGTACGAAAGAAGTGCAACGCCTGTGGATCTCGTCCCTGACGCCCGACGCCATCCGCCGAGGATTCGACCGACTCCGGCCCGGCCAAGACTTCGTGCCCCTCGCCGACGCCGCCAGGGGCCGCAGCCGGGCGGATTGGCTGGTCGGCATGAATCTCACCCGCGCCCTCACGCTCGTCCACCGACGGGATAAGGAATTGCTTTCGGTCGGCCGGGTGCAGACGCCCACCCTCGCCATGCTGGCGGAGCGGGAGCGGGAGATTCGGGCCTTCGTCCCGGAGCCGTACCTCGAAGTGGAAGCCACCTTCGACACCGAACTGGGCGGAGGACACGGCGCCGCGGACGACCGCGACGCCAGCAGCTCGGCTGGGGGTCAATACGCTGGGGGGCAATATAAAGGCCTTTACTTCAGGGGTGAGAAGCCGACCGCCGAAGCCAAACGCCTGCCGCCGTCGGGCGAGGAGGCGGAGGCCATCCTGCGGCGGATCGACGGCCGGACCGGACGGGTCGAGTCGACCCGAGCCGAGAAGAAACGCATGCCGTCGCCCCGGCTCTACGATCTGACGGAGCTCCAGCGTCACGCCAACCGCCTCTACGGCTGGAGCGCAAAGCGCACCCTGGAAGTCGCCCAGCGCCTCTACGAACAGAAGAAGCTCATCAGCTATCCGCGCACGGACAGTCGCTACCTTTCCAAAGACATCGCGGCGACCCTTCCGAAGATCGTCGAAGGCACCCGGGCGCCCTACGAAGACCTGCTGGCGCCGTCGACCGGCCAGCCGCTGAACCGCCGGTTTGTCGACGACAAGAAAGTCGGCGACCACCACGCCATCATCCCGACCGGCGTCGACCCGGCGTCAAAGACGCTCGACGGCGACGAGACCCGCCTCTTCGATCTCATCGCCCGCCGCCTCTTTATGGCCTGGCACGGCGACTACGTGACCCAGTCGACCCACGTGGTCACCGCAGTCGACGGTGAGCAGGACGGCGAGGCGGTCGTCGACCGCTTCGCCAGCCGGGGACTCCAGGTCTTGGAAGACGGCTGGAAGGTCCTCGATCCGCCGCTTCCGCAGAAGAAATCCCGCGCCGGCGGCAAAAAGCGGGAAGAGCCCAAGCTCCCTTCAATCCTGCGGGAAGGCCTCGAGGTGCGGGTCGCCGAAGCCCAGAAGCTCGAGAAGACCACCAAGCCGCCGAAGCGATTCACCGAAGCGACCCTTTTAACCGCCATGGAGACGGCGGGGCGTTCCCTCGACGACAAAGAGCTGTCGCAGGCCATGCGCGACTCGGGCCTCGGAACCCCGGCGACCCGCGCCTCGATCATCGAGACGCTGATCACCCGCGGCTTCGTGGAGCGGCAGAAGAAGAGCCTGCACGTCACCGACCTCGGCCTGCGCTTGATTGACGTGGTTCCGGATGAGGTCAAGAGCCCGGCCCTCACCGGCAGCTGGGAAGCCCGCCTCGCGGCCATGGCCCGCGGCCAGACGGAGCTCAACGGCTTTATGGACGATATTGAAAGCTTCGTCGCCGGCCAGGTCCAGGCCATCCTCGGCGCTAGGTCTTCTCCATCTGCCCCTGCGGCGAGGTCCGGCCAAGAGAACGGTCACGGCCCCACCCACCGTGAATCGCCGACGATCGGTGAAGAGCCCGAATGGCTGCGCGGCGGCCCCGGCTCCTTCGACGCCGGCCCGTCAATACCGGACGCCGATGCAGCCGCCCCGGGGTGGGTCGAGTCCGCCCCCCTCTCCGCCTTCGATGGGCCGCCCCCGGGCGGCTACGAAGACTTCCGCGGCTTCGACGGCCCGTCGCAACAGGGATCCGACGCCCCCGCCCGGCGCGAACCGGCGCGTCCCGTCCGGACCTCCCGCGAGCCGACGCCGCCGGACAAGCTCGAGGATCTGCTGCGAGAGGCCTTCGGCTATGACGGTTTTCGGCCGTATCAAGAAGCGGCCTGCCGCGCCGCCACAGAGGGCGAAGATGTCCTGCTGGTGATGCCCACCGGCGCCGGAAAATCCCTGTGCTACCAGCTCCCCGGCATCGCCCGGGCCGGCACGACGCTGGTGATCTCGCCACTTATCGCGCTTATGGAAGACCAGGTCACCAAGCTCCAAGAGATGGGATTCGCCGCGGAACGGATCCACTCCGGACGTCGCGATCAGACCGCCGCCGTGCTCGCCGACTACCGGTCTGGAGGGCTCGATTTTCTTTTCGTCGCCCCCGAACGCCTGGCGGTGCGCAGCTTCGTAGACACGGTCTCGCAGCAGCCCCCGAGCCTGGTCGCCATTGACGAGGCCCACTGCATCTCGCAGTGGGGGCACGACTTTCGCCCGGACTATCGACAGCTCGGCGAGCGCCTGCCCGCCCTACGCCCCGTGCCGGTGATCGCCCTCACCGCCACCGCCACGCCGATCGTGCAGAGCGACATCGTCGAGCAGCTGGGGCAGCACAAGCCCATGCGCTTTATCCACGGTTTTCGGCGCGACAATATCGACGTGGAGGTCGTGGAGATGAGGCCCTCCGCCCGGCGCGAAGCCGTCGCCAAGCTGCTCAGCGACCCGCAGCGGCTGCCGGCGATCGTCTACGCCCCGACGCGTAAAGAAGCCGACGCCCTCGGCGAGGAGCTCGCCCGCCTCGACGGCGCGACGATCAAGACGTACCACGCCGGCATGAGCAACGCCCGCCGCGACCGCGTCCAAAGCGACTTCATTTCCGGCCGCCTCGACGCCATCGTCGCCACGATCGCCTTCGGCATGGGCATCGACAAACCGGACGTGCGCACGGTGGTCCACACCGGCTTGCCGGGCAGCCTCGAAGGCTATTACCAAGAGATCGGCCGCGCCGGTCGCGACGGCTTGCCCTCCCGCGCGATCTTGCTCTTTTCCTGGGCGGACCGACGGACCCACGAGTTCTTCTTCGGCCGCGACTACCCCGAGCCGCACGAATTGGAGCGCCTCCATCGCGCCCTCGGCCCCCGGGACGAGCCGGGCGACGCCGTGATGTCTCGGCTGCGGATGGAAGAGGACGTCTTCCATAAGGCCCTGGAGAAGCTTTGGATCCACGGCGGTGCCCGCGTTGACCCGGCGGTGAACGTGCGTCGCGGCCCGAATGCCCAGTGGCGACGCCCTTACGAAGAGCAGCGCGAAAACAAGCTCGCCCAGCTCGACGAGATCATGCGTTTTGCCCAGGCCAAGGGCTGCCGCATGCTGCACCTGGTGAACCACTTTGGCGACCAGGAAGATTCGGGGGAGCGCTGCGGCGGCTGCGACGTGTGTGCGCCCCAAAACTGCTGGGTGCGCAGCTTCAGAGCCCCCAGCGCCGAGGAAGCCGCCACCATGCGCCGCATCCTCGACGCCCTCGACGCCCGGGACGACGTCTCAACGGGCCAGCTTTTCCGCCACGTCGGTGAACCCGCTGGCCTTGACCGGCGCAGCTTCGAGGAGATCCTCGACGGCCTGGTCCACGCCGATATGGTGCGGGTGCGGCCGGACAGCTTCACGAAGAACGGACGGTTGATCCACTTCCAGCGCGCGAGCCTCGGTCCGGAGTCGCTCCGCGCCCGACACGGCGACCTGCGCGGCCTGGTGCAGATGACCGTGAGCGCACCGCCCCCCAAGCGCAAGCGGTCAGCGGGCAAGAAATCGAAGAAGTCCCGCCGCGGGCCGGCGCGGAAGCCGGCCCAAGAAATGACCGCGAAGCAGGCCAACCACGAGCTGCTCGTGGATGCCTTCACCGCCTGGCGCCTCGCCGAGGCTCGACGACAGCGCAAGCCCGCCTTCACGATCCTCAAAAACGACACGATCGAAGCCCTGGCTCTCGAACGGCCCGTGGACGAAGAGTCGCTCTTGGCCGTCCGTGGCATCGGCCCCCAGAAGGCGAAGAAGTACGGGGCCACATGGCTCCAGCTCATCGCCGAGAACGGCGGCTAGGCAAAGCTCGACCGCTCCACTGCGGCCTCTTTTTCGCCCCGTCCTTCGCGCGGGCTGCCTGTGGGCCTGTCCCTGTCGACGGGCGCCACCACCGACCGTCGCCCGCGGCTTGGGGCTCGCCAGCCCCGCCCATCAACCGCCGCAGGGGCGGGCCCTGCCGGTGTGGTTCGAGCGCTCGGGACCCGGGCACGTGCCTCGGCTCGCCACCGTGACCCGTCGACGAGCTGAGGTCGAGGGTCTGCCGAGCCCCGGAAATCGCCGAGCCAATGTGCCGACGCGCTCGGATGAATCTCAATTAATGCTCAATATGCTTACTTCAGTAGCCACTTCGAGACTTTTCTCCATATTTTCTCCTAAATGACATTCATTTAACGCACTTATTGCAGAATTCGATTGACACTTTAGATCCAGGCCACCTACCCTTGTCTTTCATTCACGACTCTTTCGACTGGAGACGCTGACATGGAAGATGCAACGACTGCCCTAGTCGCCACCGATACCGCTTGGCTCATGGTCGCGTGCGCGATGGTGCTGCTCATGACCCCGGCCCTCGCTTTTTTCTACGGCGGCCTCGTCCGCCGCAAGAACGCCCTGAATACGATGATGATGAGCTTCGCGTCCCTCGGGGCCGTCGGCGTCGTCTGGGCCGTGGTGGGCTACTCGCTGGCCTTTGCGCCGGGTAACAACTTTATCGGCGGGCTCGACTACGCTTTCTTACGGGGTGTCGGCCTTGAAGCGGAAGGCACGATCCCCCATCTGCTCTTCTTCGCCTTCCAGGGCACCTTCGCGATCATCACCGCCGCGCTCATCTCCGGCGCCATCGCCGAGCGGATGCGCTTCGAGGCTTACCTCGCCTTCATCACCCTGTGGGTGGTCGCGGTCTACGCGCCGGTCTGCCACTGGGTCTGGGGCGGCGGTTGGCTTCACCAGATGGGAGCCCTCGACTTCGCGGGCGGCACCGTGGTCCACGTGAATGCCGGCATCGCCGCCGTCGTCGCGGCCTTGGTGGTCGGCCCGCGCCGGGACCACGGCCGCCAGGCCATGCTGCCCCACCACGTGCCGTTTGTTCTCCTAGGCACCGGCCTCCTGTGGTTTGGCTGGTTCGGCTTCAACGCCGGCTCGGCCCTCGCCGCCGACGCGACAGCGGCCCTCGCCTTCGTCAATACGCTGGTCGCACCGGCCGCGGCGCTCGTCGCGTGGATGATCCTCGACCGTGTCTTCACCGGCCGGGTCACGGCCGTGGGCGCCGCCACCGGCATCGTCATCGGCCTGGTCGCCGTCACCCCCGCCGCCGGTTTCGTGTCGCCGATGAGCGCCATCGTTTTGGGCGCGCTGGCCACCGGCCCGAGCTATTGGGCCATCATGCGCCGCAGCCGCAGTCGATTGGACGACTCCCTCGAAGTGGCCGCGGCCCACGGCCTAGGCGGCCTGACGGGTGCGCTGCTAACCGGCGTCTTCGCCACCGCCGCGTGGGGCGGCGTGGACGGCGCAATCGCCGGCGACTGGCGGCAGCTCGGCGTCCAGACGCTCGCGGTCATTGCCGCCTTGGTCTACAGCGGCGGAGCGACCTTCGTCCTGCTCCGGGCGATCGGCGCGGTTCTACCCCTGCGGGTCGAGGACGGTCAGGAGCGCGTGGGGCTCGACGTGCCCTTCCACGGAGAGCAGGCCTACGTCGACGGCGACGGCGCCTTGCTCACCATCCCGCGCCCGATCGAAGGCCGTCGCCTCGAACTGCGCGGCCCCCAGCCCGTGAGTACCGCGACGGTTCAGGTCTCCGATATCTGACCTTCACCAGGTCGCTGGAAATCTCCGGCCGGAGCGGCTCGGCCTCCGGCACCCCCGCAGCCCCCCAACACCATTCCACTTTCCAAGGACCGCCGCCGTGAAACTCATCACCGCCATCATCCGCCCGGACAAGCTCAACGACGTGCTCGAGGGTCTCTTCGAAATCGACGTGCACGGCTTGACGATCACCCGCTGCCTCGGCCACGGCGGCGAACTGGAATCCGTGGAGACCTACCGCGGCATGACTGTCAAGATGGAGCTCACGGAAAAGGTCAAAATTGAGATCGGTGTCTCTGACCCTTTCGTCGAAAAGACTGTTGATGCGATTGTGCAGTCGGGCCGAACCGGCGCCGTCGGTGACGGAAAAGTCTTCGTGACGCCGGTCAGTGATGTGGTCAGGATCCGCACCGGAGAACGCAATCAGGACGCGGTCACGCCCACGTCTTATCCCGTTTCGGCGGCTTTCTAGAGCCCGGTCCCCCGACGCCGCCGGTGCCTCCAGGAGGGCGCGTTGGAGAATTGTCACGAAACGGTCCCCTTGCAATGCGTGCCGCGTCGCGGCATAATGCAGTTTGCGAAATTTCGCTGAATTCCTATAGAGCGCAAGGATACGATGGCCGTTCGCACCCGCGGCCGTCGACATACACGCCCCCGTTAAGAGCCCGCCGCCCCGCGACGGGTCTATGCATACGACCCCGGACCCGCCAGCCAGCGAAGTCCCCGCCGGGTCGAGAAAGGACAGGCCATGGAACGGACGACCGACGACTGGTCGACTCGAGAACGCTCCGCCTGCGGCATCGGCCTCATCGCCAATCTCAAGGGCGACCGCCCCCGCCCTGTGCTCGACATGGCGCTCGAGGCCCTCGCCAACCTTTCCCACCGCGGTGCGCTCGGCGCCGACGGCACCACCACCGACGGCACCGGCGTCATGACGCAGATTCCCCGCCGGCTCCTCCGCGGGGAACGCCACGAGCTGGACGACGTCGATGACGATCGTCTGGCGGTCGCGTGCCTCTTTCTGCCGCCGGCCAATCACGTCGAGCATGACCGCGCCCGGCGCCTCGTCGAAGACCATTTCGAAGCGAGCGATCTGCGCATCCTGGCCTGGCGCCGGGTCCCCGTGGACCCCAGCGCCCTCGGCTACCTGGCGCTTTCGACCCTGCCGGAGATCGTCCACGTGGCGCTTGAGCGTCCCGATACCGTCGAGGCCGGCGATGACTTTGAGCGCCACCTCTACCTGGCGCGGCGTCGACTCGAGAACGCCGCGCGCCACCAGGGCCTCGATGAAGTCGCGGTCGTCTCCTGCTCGAGCCGGACCCTGATCTACAAGTCCATGGCCGAGGCCTCGAAGCTGCCGGATTTCTACCCCGACCTGCGCCACCCGGCCTACAGGACCCACTTCGCGCTTTTCCACCAGCGCTTTTCGACCAACACCCTGCCGACCTGGCGCCTCGCCCAGCCATTCCGCTTGCTCGCCCACAACGGCGAGATCAACACCCTCCAGGGCAACTACCACTGGATGCGAACCCGGGAACCCCAGCTCGAAAGCGAGCTGTGGGGCGACGAGCTCCGGGAGCTCCTCCCCGTTCTCGAACGGGCCGACTCGGACTCGGCGATGCTCGACAAGGTGCTCGAGCTCCTGATCCGCAGCGGGCGCGGTCCGGAACACGCGCTGTCGATGCTCCTGCCCCCGGCGCGCCGCGGCTTGCTTGACGATGAGGACGCCGTCCGCGCGTTCTTTGAGTACCACAACCTCATGATCGAGCCCTGGGATGGCCCCGCCGCCGTGGTCGCCTGCGACGGCCAGGTCGCGGTGGCGGCGATGGACCGCAACGGCCTGCGGCCTCTGCGCACTTGGGAGACCGAAGACGGGCTGCTCATCGTGTCTTCCGAGGCCGGCGTCGTCTCGCTGCCGCCGGAGCACGTCACGCGAAAGGGGCGCCTCGGACCCGGAGAGATGCTCGCTGTTGACCTCGCTACCGGTCTGATTCGCAACGACTCCGAGATCAAGGCCGACCTCGCTGCCCAGAAGCCCTATCGCCGATGGCTCGACGACTACCTCCAGCGCCCCGAGCCCGGAGCCGGCGCCGAGGCCGCTGGCCGTGCCGCCGTCGACGACGACCGCCGTCGCGTTCTGCAACTGGCCTTCGGCTACTCTACCGAAGCCCTCGATCGCATTCTCGAGCCGATGGCGAACGGCAAGCTGCCGATCGGATCCATGGGCAATGACGCGCCGCTGGCGCTTCTCTCCGAACAGCCCCAGCTGCTCTTTTCCTACTTCAAGCAACGTTTTGCCCAGGTCACCAACCCCCCCATCGATCCGCTGCGCGAAGAGCTCGTCTTTGATCTCGAGACCGTGGCCGGCGGCGTCGCGAATCTGCTGGCGGAAAACGCACCCGAGGCCGCTCGGGTCGCCCGTTTTCCTTCGCCGGTACTGTCTCGGGAGCAGTTCCATTGGCTCCTTGGGCTCGAGGACGATGCCTTCCGCCACGCCCGCCTCGATCTCACCTGGGAAAGCGGGCCGGAAGACGCCTCCCGCCAAGTGCAAGGAGAACGGCTCCGGAAGGCGGTCGACGCCCTGGCGGACCGCGCCGCAGAGCTCGCGGCGGGAGACGGTCCTCGGGCCACTGTACTGGTTCTTTCCGACGCCGACTTGGCGCCCGGCCGGCCGACTATCCCCATGCTTCTTGCCGTCGCCGCGGTGCACACCCGGCTAGTCGCGACCCAGCGCCGAATGACGGTCGCCCTCGTCTGCGAAACAGCGGAGCCACGGGAAGATCACCACGTCGCGTGCCTCCTCGGCTTCGGCGCCACCTTGGTCTATCCCTACCTCGCCTACGACACCGTCGCAGCCCGGGCCGAGGATTTCGGCCTTCCGGCGTCGGACGCCATCGCCAACTATCGCCAAGCCTTGGACAAGGGGCTGCTGAAGATCCTCTCGCGGCTCGGCGTGTGCCCGATGGTCAGCTACCACGGCGCCCAGCTCTTCGAAGCCCTCGGGCTTGAGACCGAGCTCGTGGACCGCTACTTCCCGGGCACTCCGCGACGGCTCGGCGGCGCCGGATTTCACCACCTCGCCGAAGACATCCTCGCCCAACATCGTCGCGCTTTCGAAGTCGGCCCGCTTCCCGACCGCGGTCTCTTCCGATTCCGACGCGGCGGCGAACACCATGACCTCCAGCCCCGAGCCTTCGGTGCCCTCCACCGGGCCGTCCGCCGAGGCGACCAGGCGTCCTTTGACACCTATACCGAATATCTCGACTGTGGCCCTCCGAGCCGCATTCGGCACCTCCTCGACTGGCGCCCGCTCGGCCCCTCCGTTCCGGTTGAAGAGGTGGAAGATGTCGGAAGCATCACCCGACGCTTTGCCACGGCGGCCATGAGCCTCGGCTCCTTGTCGAAAGAAGCCCACGAGACCTTGGCGATCGCCATGAACAGAATCGGCGGACGCTCAAACTCCGGCGAAGGCGGCGAAGATACGGCCCGGATCGAGCCCTATAGTGAGGAGTCGGCCCCGACATTTCGCGGTCGCTGGCAGCCCGGCGAGGGCGATTGGGCCGCGAGCGCGATTCGCCAGGTGGCGTCAGGACGCTTCGGCGTTACCGCCCACTACCTCAGCACCGCTCGGCAGATCGAAATCAAAATGGCCCAGGGCTCCAAGCCCGGCGAAGGTGGACAGATCCCGGGCTTCAAGGTCACGCCCGAAATTGCCAGACTCCGCGGCTCCACCCCGGGAGTCTCGTTGATCTCTCCGCCGCCCCACCACGACATCTACTCCATCGAAGATCTCGCCCAGTTGATCTACGATCTCAAACAGGTCAACGACAGGGCCCGAGTCTCCGTCAAACTGGTATCCCTCGCCGGCGTCGGGACGATCGCCTGCGGCGTGACCAAGGCCCATGCCGATATCGTCCTCATTTCCGGCGACGACGGCGGCACGGGCTCTTCCCCCTTGTCGTCAATCAAGCACGCGGGGCTTCCTTGGGAGCTCGGCTTGGCGGAGGCGCAGCAGCAGCTGGTGGCCAATAACCTCAGGCGCCGCATCACCCTGCGGGTCGACGGCGGCCTGCGGACCGGGCGCGACGTGGTCATGGCGGCGCTGCTCGGCGCCGAGGAATTCGGATTCGGTACCGCTCCGCTCATCGCCCTCGGCTGCGTCATGGCCCGTCAGTGCCACAACGACACCTGCCCGGTCGGCATCGCCACCCAGCGCGAGAACCTGAGGGACCGATTCCCCGGCGACCCGGAACACCTCGTTCGCTTCTTCACCTTCGTCGCAGAACAGGTCCGCACAGCGCTCGCGGCCATGGGCGCCCGGCGGCTCGACGAAATCGTCGGCCGTTTTGATCTGATCGGCCCCCGGGACGTGGATCTCGCCCACCGCCTGGGCCTCGACTTCTTGGACCTGTGGCACGACCCCGATCCCAGCGACCTCCGGCCGCGTCGACGTCGCGATGTTCGCAACGATCCGCCGCCGCGGGACACCCTCGGCGCTCGACTACTCGAAGATGCGCGCCGACTGGTCAAAGTCGACGATCACGGCAGTCTGCACTACGAAATCACCAACCGCGACCGCACCGTCGGCGCCCGTCTCGCCGGCTGGTTGGCGAAGGAAACCAACGGCGTCGGCTGGCCCGAAGGACGCCTACGGGCCGACTTCCGGGGCGTCGCTGGCCAAAGCTTCGGCGCCTTCGCGGTCCGAGGGCTCGACCTGCGCCTGGTCGGTGACGCCCAGGACGGCGTCGGCAAAGGCATGTCCGGCGGCCGGATCGTGCTCTCACCGCCGCCGTCGGAAACCGACGGCAGCCGCCAGGTGATCGCCGGCAATGCCCTGCTCTACGGCGCCACCGGCGGCGAGCTCTACGTCGCCGGCCGCGTCGGCGAGCGGTTTTGCGTCCGGAACTCCGGCGCCACCGCCGTCGTCGAAGGCTGCGGCGACCACGGCTGCGAATATATGACCGGAGGTCTCGCCCTGATTCTCGGTCCGGTGGGTCGAAATTTCGGCGCCGGCCTCACCGGCGGCGAGGCCTACGTCCTGGATCCCGACGGCGAGCTACCCGGACTGCTCAACACCGACACGGTTCGCCTCGAGCGACCGGCACCGCAGGTCGCCGACTCGCTCCGAGAGCTCCTTCTCCGCCACGCCGAACTCACGGGATCAAGCCACGCCCGCGGTCTGCTCCAGAAGTGGGACGAGACCCGGCGACATCTGGTCGCCGTCGTCCCCCGGACGACCCCGGCGCCGCTCACACAACCAAACGGCCAAGAGGCCGTCACGGCCGTCGGCGCCACCGCCGCCTGACCAAAGGTTCCCGCCGTCTCCCCTCTCGATGAGTCCCGGCGGGCCGTCGCTAGCGCAGCAGGGTCGTGACCGTCACGTGGTAGCCGTCGGGATCGACAAAAGTGAAGTCCCGGGCGCCCCACTCCTGGTCCTGGGGCCCGGAGCTCAGCTCCCCGCCGCGGTCCTGGATACCTTGGGCCAAGGCGTCAATATCCTGCGCGGTCGCGAGCCACAGGCGAAAGCCTTGGCCTTTCACGCGCACGTGGCCCTTCTGAAAATCATCTTGGCTGAGGAAGATCTTGAGCTGACCGGCGACGAAAATGGCTCCGGCCAGCTCGCCGTTTTCCTCGACCGCCTCCTGCAGGTGGAGCCCGAGCACGTCGCGATACCACGCGACAGATTGTTCGAGGTCAGACACGGTAAAGCTCACCGCGAGCTCGCGGCAGCGCAGCTTTTCGGGCTGGGTGCGCTGTTGCATGGGAACGACTCCTTCGGCGGCTCGCCGACAACGTCAACCGCGGGGCAGGGGCAGGGTTCAGGATCAAATCGAAGGGCGGCGTCATTATCTCCGTCAACCGCCTATCCCCGTCAACCGCCTATCCCCGTCAGCTGCCCCGGGCCGCCACCGCCACGCCGTCGCTCACCGCGTCCGACGGATGCACGAGCACCTCATCCCCTTCCCCCAGCCCGTCGACGACCTGCGCCGAAAGACCGTTGCGGGCGCCGATCGAAACGGGCCGAAGACTGGCGACGTCGGCGACCCGCGTAAAGACCGCCCAGCCGTCTCCGTGGCGGAAGAGCGCGCTCGTGGGCACCTGCAGGACCTCGTCCTCACCCCACACGACCACCCGCACCTCGACGCGGAACCCATCCCCCAGGGCCCCCCAAGCCTCCCGCGCCTCTTCCACATCAACGATGACGTTGACGCGCTGCTCTTCGACGCCGAGGGCGGAGACCTTCGTGAATCCCGAAGGCTCCACCCGGCGCACCTTGCCGCGCAGCGGGCGGTCTCCGCCCCATTGCTCGATCAGCACCGGCTGCCCGGCTTCGATCTTGACGGCGTCCATCGAGAGATAGTCCGACACGATCTCGAGCTGGCTCGCATCACCGATCTCGAGCAGCGGCTCCCCCGCCGGCACCACCGACTCGGACTCCCGGAGTCGACGCAGCACCACGCCGTCCACCGGCGCGGTCAAGGTCAGGGGCTCGCCGGCGTTCGCCCCAGGGTCACCGGTCGCCTGCAGCAGCTGGGCCCGGGCCGCCGCCAGGTCGTGTTCCGCGGCGCGGATCGCGAAGGCCGCGGCGCTCACGTTCTCGCTCAGTCGCTCGACGTCCAGCTGGGCTTGGTCCAAAGCCTCGGCCGACACCACGCTCTCCGCCGCCAGGCGGCGCTGGCGCTCCAGATGGGTCTCGGCGTAGGCCAGCTCGGCGTCGACCGTCTTGGCGTCGGCGCGGGCACGCCCGAGGGCCGCCTGCGCGGCTTCCACCCGCGCGCGGGCCGCTTCGGCCTGCCGGGCGTCCAGCGGCGCCGGAGCGCTAGGCTGGAAAGTCGCCAGGGCCGTGACGCCCGCGCTCACGCCGTCGCCGGGCTCCAGCTCGATGCGCAGCAGCCGGCCGGCGACCGGGGCGGACACCACGAAGCGGTCGCGGACCCGAGTCTCGCCTTCTTCGTCGAGCGTGACCTGCAAAGGCCCCGTGGTTACCACCGCGAAGTCGGCGGGGACCGGCTGCGGACGCATCAAGATCGCCAGCACCACGATCACCGCTAAGGCCGCCGCGGCCATCACAGCACGGCGGCGCCACACATTCTTTGAAGCGTTGGACACGTTGGACTCCTGGGGATTACTCCCGGGTTTTTAGAACTTCCACCAAGTCGAGGTGATCCAGCTTCCGACGGACCAAGAAGCCGGAAAGCGTCGCCGCGAGGGCCACCACCAGGGCCGTCGCGGCGTAGGTCTGGTTCGAGACCACCAGCGGAAAACGGAAAAGCTCCGTTTGGAAGGACGCGGTCATGCCGGCTGCGAAGAGGTAGCCGATGAACAGGCCCAGCGGGATGGCCAATGCGGTCAAGACGCCGAGCTCTCCGAGCAGGATGAACGAGATCTCAGCCCGCGTGAATCCCAAGACCCGGAGACTCGCTAGCTCCCGGCTGCGCTCGGACAAAACGATGCGGGCCGCGTTGTAGACCACGCCGACGGTGATGATCGAGGCGAAGAGCACGTTGAAGAAAATGAACACGCCCATGAACTCGTCCATCTGCCGGCGAAAGGTCTGAATCATCTCCCGCTTGAGCGCCACGCCGGCGACGACGGGAAGTCCCTTGAGCTTCTCGTAGAGCTCGCCGGTGGCGCGGCTATCGATTTGTAAATAGGCGAGATTCAGGTTGCGGCCCTCCCGCATGAGGCGGCGGAGCGCGTCGAGATCCATGTAGACGTTGGTGCCCATGAACTCGTCGCTCAGGTCGGCGACGACCGCCCGACGCACGGGCCGCGCGCCCTCAAGCACCTCGAGCACGACCTCGTCTCCCCGCTCAACACCAAGAATTTCCGCCAGAATCGCGGTCATCATGATGCCCTCGGGCGGCAACCCCAGGGCGTTGAAGTTGCCGTCGATCGCCCGCGCCAGCCGGGGCTCGTCGACCAAACCGGTGATCGCCGTTTGCCGGCTGCGGTGTCCGGCCCGGAGGCGCACGGGCACGCTCCGCGAGGGCTCCACGAGCATCACCCCCGGCAGACGGGACACCTCGTAAAGCGCCGCCGCCGACCGCGGCTCCACAAAGGTGACCGTCACGTCCTGACGCTGGGCGACGAAGAAGTGCGAATCCATGAGCGTCGTGATGGAGTCGGAGAAAAAGAGCCCGATGATCAAGAGCCCGCCGGAGCAGCCGATACCGAGGATCGAGGCCGCCGCCCGTAGAGGGCGTCGCTCGATATTGCGCAAGACGATGCGCATCGGCTGCGAGAGAAAGCGCGCCAGCCCCAAACGCTCGACCAAGGTGCGCCTAAAGCGCGCCGGCGGCTCCGGGCGCATCGCTTCGGCGGGCGGGAGCTGCACCGCCGCCCGCACCGAGCGGACCGATCCCGCCGCCGCCGCC
>JBCDKB010000155.1:0-16176 GCA_038747035.1 Acidobacteriota bacterium
CTTCGGCAAACTCGAGCGAAAAACCAGTGAAGAAGGCGACCGGCGCCAGCGGCTGAACGGACTCGTATGGATAGTTCTTGATGAACGTCTCGCCGTCGGTGCTGATGCCGTCGATCTGCCACGACGCCGAATCATCGGTCGACAGGTCGACAGAAATCGCATCGGCCCACGGAATGATCGGGGCTTCCTCATCGCAGGCGTTGAAGACTTGCTTGCCGATGGCGGCCACCTTGATGAAAGCTTTTTCGATGCCGGCGTCGCCGTCGTAGTCGACGTCAAGGTAAGGCGTCACGTAGGCCTCGATCTCGCAAAAGGTCGAAGCCCCGCCGCCGGCTGAGTCTTGGCCCGAAGCGGCACAGGGGCCGACGGTTTCGTACACCATGTCGGCTTTGACTTCGATTTTTTTGATCTGCTCGCCGGTCGTGAGCTCGACGTAAAAGCCGGAGACCACGGCCGTCAGTTTGTCGATGGTTGTCGTCGTGTCTAGCGGGTAATCGAATGAGACGGGAACGTCGTTCTGCGTGCCGAAGCTCGTGACCTCGGCGTAGCCGATGGACGAGATGATTTCGGTCGTGAACGAGCTTGTCTTCTGCTCGTCGGGGTCGCCGTGCTCGTTCCACACGCAAAAGCCGTTGCACGCGTATTGGGCGGAGCTGTAGCCGGCGCAGGGATTCGAGGAGAGCGGCGCCGACTCGGCGCCGAGTGCGCTCACGGCCAGCAAGGATGCGACGATCGACGGAAGGAGGCGATACGACATCGGGGGGGGCTCCGAAGGGTAAGCGCTGACAGCTGGCGGCGGTCTACCGCCGAATAGTAGTGGAATGCGCCGACTTTACCCCGAGACGCAGCCCCGACGCGCTGACCATCGCGGGGCGGAGCCCCGTCGGCAGGAAGAAAATGGGAGACCCGCGTAAAATGCTGGACATATGAGCCAAAACTCCGATTCGTCTGATGGTCCGCAGGGGCCGTCGGGGAGCTTTCCCCGTCGGCTCTTGGTGCTCTTTGCCCATCCCGCGCTGGAGAAGTCGTGGGTCAATAAACGCTTGATCCTCGAAGCGCAGAAGATCCCGGGGGTCACCTTCCACGACCTCTACGAGGCCTACCCGGATTTCTCCATCCACGTCGAGCGCGAGCAAAAGCTGCTCGAAAGTCACGACGTCATCGTCCTGCAGCACCCGATCTTTTGGTACCAAGCGCCGGCCCTGGTCAAAGAGTGGCTCGATCTGGTGCTCGAGCACGGCTGGGCCTACGGCTCTGACGCCACCGCGCTCGCCGAAAAGTGGCTGCTGCAAGCCGTCACCGCCGGCGGCCGCGAAGAGTCCTATGGCCCCGACGGCTTGAATCGCCAGACGATCCGCGAGTTCCTCCGCCCCTTCGACCAGACGGCGAGACTCTGCGGCATGGACTATCTGCCGCCCTTCGTGGTCCACGGCACCCACAGCCTCGAAGCGAACGCGCTCGAGACGCACGTGGAGGCGTACCGCCGATTCCTCATCGCCCTGAGGGATGATCAGCTCGACGCCGACGCGGTCCGGGACCTGTCTTTCCTCAACGGCCCGGGCGGCCCGTTCGAGACGGGGACCGAAACGGAGGGCTCAGACGATGCATGATCAAGGATTTTTCTTCCAGGCTTTTGTCTACCTGGCGGCGGCGGTGGTCTCGGTGCCGATCGCCAAGCGCCTCGGCCTCGGCTCGGTGCTCGGCTACCTGCTGGCGGGGATCGCCATCGGGCCGTTCGCGCTGGGCCTGATCGGCGAGGAGGGGCAGGACGTCATGCACTTCGCCGAATTCGGCGTGGTGATGATGCTCTTCCTGATCGGCCTGGAGCTCGAACCGTCCAGGCTGTGGCGGCTGCGCGGACCGATCCTCGGCCTCGGCGGCCTGCAAGTGAGCCTGACGGCGGCGGCGCTCACGGTCTCCGGTATGGCGCTCGGCCAGCCGTGGAACGTCTCCCTGGCGGTGGGCCTGATTCTGGCGCTGTCGTCAACGGCGATGGTGCTCCAGACCCTGGCCGAGAAGGGCTGGATGAAGACCGACGCCGGCCAAAACTGCTTCTCGGTCCTGCTCTTCCAGGACATCGCGGTCATCCCGCTGCTGGCGCTGCTGCCCCTCTTGGCGACCTCAAACAGCGCGGCTGAAGGCGCCGGCCATGGCGCGGGGCACGGCGGAGCTGGCCACGCTGCCGGGCACGGCGCCGGCCACGGAGGCCACGGCGGACACGCCACCACGTGGGTCGATGGCCTGCCGCCCTGGGCCGAGACGTTTGCGGTGCTGGCGGCGGTGGCGGCGGTGGTGCTGGCGGGGCGCTTCCTGATGCGCCCGGTCTTCCGAGCCATCGCCGCCACCCACCTCCGCGAGCTCTTCACCGCGACGGCGCTGCTCCTGGTCATCGGCATCGCGCTCTTGATGACGCAGGTCGGTCTGTCGCCGGCGCTCGGCACTTTCCTCGCCGGCGTGGTGCTGGCGAGCAACGAATATCGACACGAGCTCGAGTCCGAAATTGAGCCTTTCAAGGGGCTGCTGCTCGGGCTCTTCTTCATCGCCGTCGGCGCCTCGATCGACTTCCGCCTGATCGCCAGCGAGCCCGGCTCCATCGCCGGCCTGGTGGCCGGGCTGATCGCCATCAAGCTCGCTGTGCTGCTGATCCTCGCGCGGGTCTTCAAGATGAGCCTCGACCAGGGTCTGCTCTTCGCCTTCGCCCTCGCCCAGGGCGGTGAATTCGCCTTCGTGCTCTTCTCCTTCGCGATCCAGCAGAACATCCTCGCCACCGACGTGACGGCGCCGCTCATCGCCGCCGTAGCGGTGTCGATGGCGGCGACGCCGCTGCTGCTGGTGGTCACCGAGAAGCTGCTGCTGCCGCGTTTCGGCACCCGCGAGTCCGTCGAAGAGACCTCGGACGAGATCGACATGGAGAGCTCGGTGATCATCGCGGGCTTCAGCGGCTTCGGAAATACCGTCGGCCGGCTGCTCCGCGCCAACGGCGTCGAGGCGACGGTGCTCGACTTCGATTCGGACCGCGTCGAGCTGGTGCGTAAGCTGGGCCTCAAGGTGTTCTACGGCGACGCCACCCGCCCCGACCTGCTGCACTCGGCCGGCGCTGAGGAGGCGAGGATCTTGATCGTGGCCCTCGACCACCCGGAGCAGAACCGACAGGTCGTCGAGACGGCGCAGAAGCACTATCCACACCTCAAGATTCTGTGCCGCGCCAGCGATCGACCCGACGCCTACGACCTGATCGAGGCCGGCGTCGAGCATGTCTACCGCGAACACCTCGACACGGCCCTCCGCGTCGGCGTCGACACGCTCTCGATGCTCGGACGTCGACGCTTCCAGGCCCTCCGCTCGGCGACCACCTTCCGCTGCCACGACGAAGACGCCCTCCGCGAGCTGGCGACGGTGCGCCACGACCACAAGCGCTACCTGAGCCGCGCCCGCGAGCGCATCAGCTTGCTCGAAGAAATTCTCGATACGGAGACGGGTCCCGGAGAGGCCGAACGTGACGGCGCCTGGGACGTCGAGTCGCTGAAGCTGGACTTCGGAAGGCTTTAGCGCGGCCCGTCTATTCGGTTTATCGGGCGGAGCACGCAACTGTCCCGCGGGAGCCGGTCGGCCAAGGGTCAGCTCAATGCGGCGCCGAGGAGTCGCAGCAGCTCCTCGGCCGCCGCCGGGTCGCCGCGGAGCAGCTCTAGGTGTGACGTGGCAAATTCGGTGGCGGAGAGACGTCCATCGCCGACCGCAATGAATGCCTCGTAGTCGGTGCGAATCGCCGTCGGGGCCCCGGGGCGCGGGCCGTAGGACACGTCGACATGGCCGCGCTCGACGGCGACGCCGAAGTGCTCCCCGTCGACGATGAGCTCGAGATCGAGGGCGTTGTTCTTTTTGACGACACGGCGCAGGGCCTCTCGCATCGTCACCACGACGGTGCGCAGATTCCCCGGCTTGCGCAGATCCTCGGGCGGCGGCCAGCTTGCGCCGAAGGTCGCCAGCTCGAAGAGTACCGACCCGCTGCGAGTCCCCGCATCCGTCAGCTCATAGACCATGCCGCCGGCGTCACCTTCGCGGTGGCGGACCAGGCCGCTATCCAGGAGAGCCTCGAGTCGGGCCGTGAGCAGATTCGAGGCGAGACCGGGCAGCCCGCTCGACAGGTCGCCGAACCGGGCGGGGCCGGCGTGGAGGTCGCGGAGGATGAGCAAAGTCCAGCGGTCACCGAGCTTGTCGAGGGCCCTGGCGATCGGGCACAGCAGCCTGTAGGTGCGCTCTCTGGGCATGGTCCGAACTCTCTGGAAATTCCGCCGAGTTGATCGCCGGAAAGGGCGCAGTGGACACCTTCACCGGGCGGGACCGAGCCTAGTGAAGTGGACGGTGATTCTCAAGTTGACTTTAAAGTTTAAAGTAAATACTGTTCTTGCAGCGACGGTGACAAAGCACCGGCGCCATGACCCAACCTCCCCATCAACGAAATCCCACCAGACTCTCTTTGGAGGTCATATGTCCAAAATCGCCAAGGCCGCACACAAACGCCAGACCGCGCACGACCGCCAGACAAAGCCCCGTTTTCTCGTCACCACCGCCAACGGCCGCACCGGGTCGGCGGCTATGGGGGAACTGCTATCCCTCGGCTACCCGGTGCGCGCACTGGTCACCCGCAATGACGAACGGGCCGCCGCCTGGCGTCGGCTCGGAGCCGACGTGGTGGTCGGAAATCTCTTCGACCGTCGCGACCTGAAACGAGCCTTGGAAGACGTGCAGCGGGTCTACCACTGCCCCCCTTTCGACGCCCGTCACCTCCACGGCGCGATGCTCCTAGCCCTCGCCGCGGAGGAAGCCGGCGTCGAGGTCATCGCCCTCATGAGCGGCTGGAATCCGCATCCCAGCCATCCTTCGGTGATGCAGCGTGAACACTGGCTGGCGAACAATCTCTATCGCCGTCTGCCGGTCGACGTCATTCACATCAACCCCGGTATGTTCGCGTTCACCTATCTGCTCGGACTGCCGGCGGTGAAGCACTTCGGTGTGCTCGCCCTCCCCTTCGGCGACGGTCTGAACGCTCCGCCGTCCAACGAAGATATCGGCGCCGTGGCCGCCCACGCGCTGGTCAAGCCGGAGGCCTATATCGGACGGTGCTTGCGTCCGACGGGGCCAAAACTCGTCGCGCCGGCGGAGGTCGCCGAGGTGCTTTCTCGAGTCCTCAAGCGCGCGGTGCGCTACCAAGCTTCCACCGAAGCTCTTTTCGTCAAATTCGCCCTCGCCCAAGGTTTCCCGCCCTTTCAGATCGCCCAGGTTCGTCATTATGCGGCTGAGGTGCGAGCCGGCGTATACGGCCAGGAGCCGACCGGCCACGTGCTCGAAGTGACCGGGCGTGAGCCCGAAGGCATGGAGACCATCGTTCGCCGGTATCTCGAAGACCCCACCCGGATCATGCCCGGCCTCGAACGCGGAAGCTGGCTCGACGCCGTGGGCCTCGGAACGCGGGCTCTCATGACGCGGGTTCCTGACCTGGACGCCTGGGAGGAACAGCGCGACTACCCGCTGATCAGCGACGGCGAGCTCGCCCACCAGAACCCGGACTGGGTCGCTTCTTCCGACCGCGGCTCTCTGCTTTTGCTCCCCGACGAGATCGACGGCGTCGGCCTCGCCAGGGGTTCGATGGCGGCCGCGGTCTAGCCCCAGCTCGGCTCAGGGTGCTGGGCGGACGCCAGGCGTCGAAGAGGAAGTCCACGATAAGGAGTCGTTGGGGCTGATCTTCACGGCGTGGCGCCCGCCCGGCTGGCCCCCGTCCATAGCTGGGCTATCCCGCGATCGACCTCGAGTGCTCCGAAACAAAAGCCACATGCAGGGCCGTCCCGATGTGCAGGGCGTTTTCATCGGCCTTGAACTGGGGGTGGTGGAGCCCGTAGGTGCATCCCTCCGCCTCGTTGCCGCAGCCCAAGGCGACAAAGCACGTCGGGGCATAGGCGCCGTAATAAGCAAAGTCCTCGCCGCCGAGCAAGGGGTCGCAGAGATCGAAATTCCCTGCTCCCACCAGCTCCTCTCCCAATCGGTGGACCGTCTCCCAGAGGCCCGGATCGTTGAACGTCACCGGGTAGTCCTCGCCCAGCGGTACAAACTGAGCCTGGCAGCGATCCGCCGCGGCTATCCCGGCGGCGGCCTCGGCGAGGCGGGCCTTCAAATGATCCTTATTCTCCGAAGACAACGATCTGATCGTGCCTTTGATAGTGACTTCTTCGGGGATGACGTTGTGGGTCGAGCCGCCGTGGATGGCAGTAAAGCTGATGATCGCGGGCTCGAGCGCGTTTTGCTCCCGGGCGATGATCGACTGGAGCGACGTGATGATTTTCGCCGCCGTCACTACGGGGTCGATGCACAGGTGCGGCATCGCGGCGTGCCCACCCTTGCCCTTGACTCGAATTTCGAAGCCGTTGGTGGCGGCCAGAAACGCCCCCGGTCGACCGGTCAGCTGTCCGGTGGGAATCATCGGCCACATGTGAAGCCCGAAGACTTTGTTAACTGTAGGCGAAGTCATCGCCCCTTCCTCACACATCCGCTTTCCCCCGGCTCCCCCCTCCTCCGCCGGCTGAAAGCACAGCTTGACGGTCATCGGAAGGTCCTGCTCTCGCTCTTTGAGAAGCTTGGCCGCACCGAGCAGCATCGCCGTGTGGCAGTCATGCCCGCACGCGTGCATGCGCCCCTCATTCTGGCTACGAAACGGCACGTCCGCGGCCTCGTTGATCGGCAGGGCGTCCATGTCGGCGCGCAGCATGACGCAGGAGGCGTCATTGTGCCCGATCGTCGCCAGCACGCCGGTCTCCGCGATGCCCCTTTGGTAAGACACATCCAGCGAGTCCAGCGTCTCGCACACGAGACTCGACGTTTGATGGAGCTCATAGAGAAGCTCAGGGCACTGATGGAGTCGTCGCCGGATGCCAACGATCCACGGTTCGATCGACTTGGTGAGTTCCAGAAGTTCTTTATTCGCTTCAAACATGCTCAGGATCCATGGACTCTCGCTCGGTGGTGCTCTTCTGTCGTTGAAACGAGCGTATCAAGCCGCTCCCTTCTTGCCGCTTAGACGTCGGCTCAGCGCTTCCGGAGCACCCACGTCGTCATAGCCCGCATCTCCTGGACATTGGTGGTCTTGATCGGATCCACGAGCTCGCCGCCGAGCCTCTCCGTTGCCGCCAGTAAGGTCTCAAGATTCGCAAGAAAGCCGCCCGATCCCTCGGGCTGGCCGAGCGCCCCGTCTGGGTGCTGGACGGGCCTGCCTAAGCCGATCGACGAGGCCATTCGGGCAAAAAAAAGTCCCCCCTCGTCCAGGAGGCGCCAGGCGCCGTCGAGCTGGGCCTGGAAGTGCTCAAAATCCCTCGCGAAGTGCAGGACCGCGTTGCTGATCACGACGTCCGCGCAGGCGTCAGGGAACGTCGAGGACTCCGCAGTCTCGAGACGAAAAGCATCCGACGGGAGTCGGGGCGCGAGCTCCAGCGCCAGAGCGCGTGCCGTTTCGATCGCTAAGGGGTTCGGATCCAAGCCGGCGACGTCGAAGCCCGAGCGCAGGAAATAGACCACGTTGCGCCCGTGGCCACAGCCGACATCCATGATCCTCATTCCCGGCAGAATATGGCCCCGAAGGACCTGATCGAGCAGATAGATATCGATACGCCCAAGGTACGCCGAAAGCTCGTCGGGAAGCATGGCGAGAGCTTAGCAGCGGTCCTCGACAGGCGGCGAACCGAGCGAACGGCGGCACGGAAATGCATGGCACCGCGTTGATGGTACCTCGTTGGCGCCGCGCTCACATTGCCCGGTAGGACCACTTCTTGCCTTGCGAGAATGGGATCCACAGCCGAATCAGAATCGACCAAGCGCAGGCCAAGAGCCCGGCTCCTTCAGTCCCCATCATTCCGAGATAAAGAATTTTTTCCTGCGCTCCGACGTCGGCCCATGGCGTCTGAATGACCTTCCGGCGGCGGCGGCCTGTCCGGCGAAGCATCCCGCTACTCGCGCCGGACCTCCTCTGCTTTCTTCGTAGCTCTAGGAATGAACAGCGGGATCAGTAGACGATTCATTCCGGACAGCTCGTCAAGACCGTCGACTGCTCGATAGAAATCCTTGACGTCCAGGAAGTGGCCGTGGTCCCGCGACGTGAGAGCGATCTCGTCCCGGACGAAATCGTGGATCCGGACCGCCTTCTTGCGGGGCTCGCTCAAGTCGCCCGTGAGGTCAGCGACCAAGGCGCGGACTTGGGGGTGATCGGACTCGATGTAGCCGTGGGGCTCGAGAGACGAATTGGCTGTGGCTGTGGCTGTGGCTGTGGCTGTGGCTGTGGCAAGCATGAGTACGACGTATAGTTTCATCTCGACTCCGGGGCTCGGTTGAAGGCTTCAAAGCCGCTGTCCATTCACTGCCTGACCCGAGGCTCACCGGATTCTCCGGCACCTCGCGTCGAGCCGCTACGGGGAGGTCGAACGGGCCTCTAACTTGGCGCGCATCGCCTCCAGGTCGCGCTCGGCCCCTGCGTAGTCCACGTGATCGAGGTGGTGGAGCACTTTGCCGCCTTCGATCCGCAGCACCGTCACGCCCTGTATCGTGCCTTCGAGACGCTCACCCGGGAAGCCGACCTGGAGGCCATCGAATCGAACCCGGGCGTCGTAGACCAAGACCACGCGGGAGCCGTTGACGAAGATCCGATCAAACGTGTTGACCACGCCGAGGGTGCCGGAGCCTTCGTAGTTGGTGCGCCAAAAATCCGTGATCTCGTCGGCGCCGCTGAGGCGCCACGGTTCGCCGAAGAGGTCCGCGGTCGGATCCTCGAAGACCGACTCGTCGGTATAGAAAGACCTCTGCTTCTCCCAGTCCGCGTCGGCGAGCGCTCCGAGGTACTCAAGCGCGAGACGCTTCTGCTCGTCCGGATTCGCGGGAGCCTCCTCAGCAAAGACCGCCGCCGGCAAAGCCCAAAAGCAGAGGAACACCACCAGTTTTCGCAACACCATGTCTCTTATACGCCCCGCGCCGCGGCCTGTTACCGGTGCGAGGGAGCTGGTTGAGCGCCTCTATGAGCTGGCCGAGGGTCTCGCCGTCGAGGTCGGCGGCCTCGACGAGGCTACGCACGACCTCGCAGGCGGAAGCCTGAAGGGGCTCTACGAAATGCATGGCACCCCGCTGCGGAATCTAGCTGCGGCCGCTGCGGCATCTCGCTGCCACCTCGCTGCGTCGGCTTCCTGTGGGCCCACCGCCGAGAGCCCGGGATAGTGAGTCCAAAGGATGACGCCAATCCAAAACTATTCATCTGTCGAAAACTGGTGAACCCAAACAAATAGCCCTATCTATAAGATCAAATAGCTTCTAGGTAGGGCCACATCTCACCCCCGTGAAGAAGGAGCGCTTCCATGAAGCCGACCCGAGCCCTACTCTTCGTCCCGCTCTTCACAGCGACCTTCCTCGGCGCCGCAGCCGAGGAAATTAGCGTGAAGTCCCTAGCCGGTCCGCCGGCGGAATTTGAGGCCCATGTCCTCCCGAAGGCTGAGGATATGCGGATCTCGACCAACCTGCTGAAGGTCGACCGCGACCTCTCCGCCACCAATTCCGCCTCCTCGATGACCTTCACCAATTTCAACCCCGCCCCGGGCGAGGGTTTCACCCTGGTCCAGGTCACCACCAACTACCCCAATTTCGCGCCGGCGACCTTTAATGGCCCGAACGGCACGACCTACACCTACAACGGCTCCACCCTGAGGTGCAACTCCGGACCGTGCAGCTCAACCCAGGCGGAGACTCAGTTCGAGGCGTTCACCAATTCCAGCGGTGGCGCCATGAGCATCTCGGTCTCCGGCGGTGAGGTCGCCGGCGGCGGCTGGCAGCTCGCGGAGCAGACCCTGCCCGGCGGCCCGGTCCCCTTCGGCCCCAACGGCGCCACGGCCCAGGTCGATTCCGTGATCGCCTTCGACGAGAACGTCGTCGAGGTGACCATCGACCCCGACCCGTGCCTCGAGCCGACGCTCAATGGACCGCAGCCGATCATTTGCCCCTTTAGCCCCGCCTTCGGCGAGGACAGGCAGCCCTTTGATCTGGTCGAGGGCGCCACCCCCGTCGTCGGCATTTCCGCCAGGCGCTCTGTGGAAAACGCCCTGGGCCTCGCCGCGACGTCCGCCGACCTGGTCCTGACCTCGCTGCGGACCACGGTGATGAACGCCAAGACTCGCCGGGTCTTCCACACGAAGACCTCGAGCCTCACCGAGGTCGCCGCCATGCCCAAAAACGCGGCGGGGGCGAGCCTGATGCAGCTCCCGTCCTTGCCCGCCGGCGAGTACTCGATTCGCCTCGACATCGAGGGCATCCTCGAGGGCGTGGGCCCCATTGAGCGGACGGGCTACTACTTCCTGCCGATCCAGGCCCAGACCCACCGACTGACCGGTTCGGCCACCGCCGCCGCCATCGACCAGAACCGAGTGGAGCTGCGGCTGGGCCTCGACCAGCTGACCGACTTCGACACCCACCTCTACGCCTACGGCGAGGTGTGGTCCAAGCGCTCGGATCGCCCCATCGCCTGGATCGGCGGCATGACGTATCCCGAGGTCGAGTCTGACGGCAGCTTGACCCTGCCGATGGTGCTCGACGCCCGCTGGCTCGCCCTGGCGCGGGAGCGAGACGGCGCCTACGAGCTGCGCAACGTGCGTATCCACAACCCGGACACTTTTATCCCGCTGGACCAGGTCGAGGCGATCCCGTTCACCGTCGATACGCTGCCGCGGGCGGCCTTCGACACGCTCTTCAAGGCGTCGATGGAAGAGGACGAGTCTCTCTTCGTCGGCCTGGGGGATCGCACCATCCCGATCAGGGATCCTGAAGAAACGCCTCGCCTCAAGAACAACCTCGACACCGGCATCATGCTGGTCCACGGCTGGTGCTCTGGCTTCGCCTGGCCCTTCAACGACTTCAACAACGGCCGGGTCGGCGGCACCTTTTCGTTCAACGACATCAACCAGAGTCGTTCCCACGACAACTTCGCCCAGCGCCTGCGGGACCAAGGCGACGCGTGCTTCAACGACTCGTTCAGTATCGTCGCCCACAGCCAGGGCGGCGCCGCGGCCGTGCACCTCCTAGCCAACTACAACTCAGGCCTCGACGCGTCGACGGCGCCGCGGCGCATCCAGTCCATGGGTACGCCTTACTGGGGCAGCACCCTGATGGACCTCTACCTGAGCACCGGCCCGCTCGGCTGGCTGATCTCCCGGATCTTCGGCTTCTGCGGACCCCAGTGGAACCTCGGGACCGTGGGCGCCGCCCTCTGGCAGACCGGCATACCGGGCTGGGCCCGGGACGACGTCTTCTACTACCGCACCCGCCACCGCCGGCCGGGCAACTTCTGGCAGCGGCTCCAATTCTGGCGCTGGAAATGCAATATCGGCTCGTACGTCATCCCCGGTCCCGACGACGGCGTCGTCGCCGACTTCCAGGGCGGCTTCGGCAGCGCCAACAATATGGGGATTACCGACGGCGAATGTCACACCGGCGGCATGCGCTACGCCGACCAGCGGGATAACGCCGGACGCAACGACATCATGGACCGCGAAGGCCGTCCGGACCCGCCGCCGCCGCTCACCGCCGTGTGCCGCACCGTCGGCACCTGGCGCCCGGGCGGGCCGACGGGCAACGGCTATTGGGAGTACCGGGTGGAAGCGTCCGACAGCATCCCGGGCAACAACCCGATTACCGACTATCGGTGGCGGGTCTCCCCGTACCCGTTCGGTCCGTGGACGACCTCGGACTCCACCGGACCGTTCTTCCCGGGCCTGCCGGGCCAGGCGAGCAATTACTTCGTCCAGGTCCAAGTGCGGGATAGCGCCGGCGCCATCGACGGCGCCAGCTGCAGCGTGCCTTAGTCAGGCCGCCGTACTCGCTTAGCCCGGTTGGATCACGAGAAATCGTCGTGAGAGGCTGTAAATGCCTGGTAGTGCAAGGCTTGGGTCTTACGCGCGACGCAGGCGTACTTGCTGTACGTCGAGGCGCGCGGAAGATACAAAACGCTGCAATATTGGGTAGTTACGGTTTCGCAACAGTTTTCTCGTGGGACAACCGGGTTAGCCCTTCGGCTCCTCCGGCCCGGCGGGTCCAGTCCGGGCCGGGGAGCCGATTCTTTAGACGGCTAGGCCCGTCTGCAGCGCGCCCAGGCCCGCGGGCTTAGACTCGAACGATCACTTGCAGGCGACGTTTGAACACAGATGCGTCGCCACGCTCGAGAACGGAACCGACGGGGCAAATTGGGAATACGCCAAGAGGGGCAGCCCGTCCTCGCCGAGCACGATCGCACTCACCAAGCCGACCTGAGTGACACCTTGCGCGTCGGCGATGGTAACAATTGAGTTGTCCGTCGAATCGCAGTTGACGGAGCCACACTTGAGAACTTTGAACGCGGTGCCGTCGAAGTCGTGGTAGCTGACGATGGGCCGCGCATCGTCACCGATGGCGAGACTCGGATTGGTCGGAGTGGTCACGGAGATGTCATGCTGGACCCTCGTATTGGCCGTCGAGGGCGATGACTCGCTGCAGTTCAACTCGCCACAGTGAAAAGTACGCAAGCCGTTCCGATCGTCGGCGGCCACCACCATCGGCAGCCCGTCGCTCGGACCGATCGCGATCTGCTGGGTCGAGCCCACGTCCTGGACGACTTCCAGTCCGACCCGGGAAATCTGCGAATAATCGCTGCAATCGGGCGTGCCGCAGTGCGCGACACGGAGCTCCCCGCTACCCCAGTAGGCGAAAATCGGGTTTCCATCGGACCCCACGGCGACCGAGAAGTCTCGCGTGGTTGCCACATCGATATCAACGACCGTTGCGGAAGTGCACCGCTGGTCGACGCAGTCTGCCATTCGAAGATCGCTCCCTAGGGCAGCTCGGAACGCGATGATCGGCCGGCCGTCTGGGCGCATCGCGACTTGGTGTTCGGCATCGCTTTGGGCCACCACAAAGGTGTCGAATGCGCTGCAGTCGAGGGTGGTACAGCTCACGGCCCGGAGCTCTTCTGTTATCTCCTCGACATAGGTGAAGAATGGGTACGGGTTTGCCAGCGTCGGGTGGCCAGCCGATACGCTCTCCAGGATGCTAGGGATCGCTCCGTCCGCCAGAACACGGATTGTCCGCGAGACACAGCTCGGCTGGTCGCACACGGCTAGGCGGATATCCGTCGGCCGGTCGGCAAAGATGATCATCGGTCGATTGTCGACGCCACGCAGAGCCGCCAGGGTCGTCGTCAACCCTGGAAAGAAACTGGTGGTCGGCGGCTGGAATGCGCACAGAATGCCCCCTGACGCGTCAAAGCCGGTCACGGTCGCGCCTTCGTCGCAGCTTTGACCTTGGGGCGATGTGTCTGCGCTGCACACCCAGGCCGAACCGTCCCATCGGGCGATCTCGTCGGTGGTGCAGTTCAGATCGCCGAGGGCGTCTTGGTCGGAGGCGCAGGCCCACGCCGAGCCGTTCCACTTCGGCACCTGGTCGGCGGTACAGCCGAGGCTCGCGATGGTGTCGTCGTCGGGTTCGCAGATACCTCGCCCGGACTTGAGCATGCCCACGAGGGTGCCGCCCCAGCAGACCTCTTCCACGCGCGCTTGGGTGGTCGTGTAGTCCACACGGAGCGACACGTCGCCCTCGGTGCCGCCGCCGGCCAGGCCTGAACCCGGGGTCACCGCGGTGATCTTCGCGGAGCTCGGCACGAAATAACCCGAGACCTCCGCGAGCACCTCCATCTGGATGACGGCCCGGGGGTTGAGGTCAACCATCTCGAGCTGGAGCTCAAAGGCGCAGGCGACGTCGGTGCAGAGGGGCAAGATCACGTGCTCGCTGTAGTTGTCGTCACGCATCAGGAAACCATCCTCGGTGACGCCCGGCAAAGCCCGCAGCAGAATCGAGCCGCTGACCGCCGCCGAGGTCGAGGAGGTCAACGAGACGACGACCGACACGGCGTCCGAAGGCACGCCGCAGCCCGTGGCCGAGCCGCCCTGAGTCGAATAATCGGTGGTCTCGCCCAAAACGAGTACATCGCGGGGCGCCCCGTCGGTGAGCGCGCCGGCCGAGGCTTGCCCGGTGTCAAAGAAGACGCAGGGCTCCACCGCGACGAGGGAGAGCTCAGAGGCTCGAGTGGCCGAGGGGAGCAGTGCCATGAGGACAGCTAGAAAAACGAGAGCGCTGGTCGCTCCAGGGATGCCGGGGTTGGGGGCATTCATCAAGAATCGCATCAACATTTCCTTTCAAGTACATATCGCTTGTGGTGATGAATCCTTCTCATCGCCTCAATGAGACATGCCCCAAAAGGAGATCCGCTGGTCAAGTCAGGGAAATATTTATATTTACCAAATTCAATGGACTGCCCCAGTCGTCGAGGCCCCAAGCAGAGCCAACTCCCGCTCCGATGTCCTTCGAAGTTCTCGCTCGTCTCGAAGCGAACGCTTGACGGCCCCCATCGGCCGAGGGTCTCGAGGCCGCCCCCTGCGCGTTTCCTACACGTCAATGCGAGAGCTCGCGCCATGCCGGCGTGGGTAGACCGGTGACGGTGCACACGAGAATCGTGTCGAAAAAGACATCTCGCTCGGAGGCCGAGCTCGCCTTAAGCTCACGGCAGCCGTCGATCACGGAAGCTAATTGGTCATTCCACCGCGCGCTTTATCGCGCCTCCGACTGGACCCGCGGCCTGGCCATCACCGAGCGGCTGCACGCCGCCAGCGCCCCCTACGTTCGGCTCTACACCCAGGAGCTCGGCGGCGCCGCCGAGTCCGACGCGGAACACTTGGCACTACTGGCGCTGTGCCGAAAGGGTAATGCGGACCAGGCCGACCGCCTGCTTCAGCTCCACCTCGACCACGCGGAGCGGGCACTCGTTGATTTCCTATCGCCTAGCCATCCTGGCCGCCGCGCTGGAGGCGGGACTGAAGCAGGATGAGCGCCCGACTCCCCTCCTCCTCGCTTTCAAGGAACGCGCGGAGCGCAAGCGCTTGCTCCTCCGGCAGCTCGTCAACATCGATCAGCGGAGGCTGACCGTGAACCTACGAGAAGTAGCCGTGGCCCAAGAAGTCGAACCAACGCTGCTGGTCCCCGAAGACATCTGGCGGCACTCCACCCGCAAGCACTTTCTCCCGATTCGTGCAGACCCAACGGGCCCACTCCCGGCTCTTTGTTCTGTGGCGTCGGTAGCTCAGACTGCCCCCCTGCCGGCCCCCGCTCCACGCAATGTCAGCGGCTAATTCTGGATATTCGCGCTTCGTCGAGTGAGCGGGGCAAGCTTCTCATGACTCGGGGATCGGCCGCATTGACGATCGCGTCGACGTTGACGTTGAGTCCTTTTCCGTCAGTTATCCCCTAAGGGGGTCGCCGCCCCGAGCCATGGCGGCCAACGCCACCCTCGCTTCTTCTTCGTACAGTACACGACGCAGTCTCCACGACCGGGCGAGGGTCGCGGTCTCTCAGGGCTTTTCAACTGATGATCGTTTCTCCCAAGAACGAGCCGGGCGGCCCATGCCGACTTCCCGCTTGAGTCCTCCCTAGCGCCGGCGGCGCAACTGGCGAATCCCAAACCCGGTCTGCTTCCGCAAAAGAGTCCGCAAGGTCACTCCGTCCCCGTATCCCACTTCCCCGGCAATGGCCTCGACGCTATGGTCGGTCGTTTCCAAGAGCAGCAGTGCCCGTTCAACCCGAAGCCGGCGGACGAAAGCAATCGGCGTCTGGCCCAGGACCTTGCGCATTCGCCGTTCGAGCGTGCGTTCGCTCGCCCCCACCGCCCTGGCCGCCGCCGACATCGAAAACTCCTTCAGATGCCCACGCGCCCAGCGCTCGAATCTCTCGACGACCGGATCGGAATGGGCAAGGTGGTCCGACATGGCGTAGGTGGCCTGGGAAGGGCGACCGTCAACCAACAGGTGTTTTGAGGTGGTGCGAGCCAAGGTTGGGCTCAGTTCGCGAACAAACCACAACGCGAGGTCCACGTGGGCGAGCGCTGCCCCCGCCGTCACCCGCCCATCAGAGTCAACCACCATCTCGGTATCGTCCAGAACCACCTGGCCGAACCGCTGCCGAAAGTCCGGCCCGAGCCACCATGTCGTGGTCGCCCTCTGACCATCGAGGAGACCCGACGACGCCAATACATAACTGCCCGTGCAGGCCGCCGCCACTCGACTGCCTTGACGATGCCAGTCC
>JBCDKB010000156.1:0-16153 GCA_038747035.1 Acidobacteriota bacterium
GCGAGGCGAAGCCGAGCCACTCGATCCGGCTGGCCGTCCGCACCACGTTGACGTCAGAGCCAAGACCGGCCTGACGCCGCAGCACGGCTTGGGGGCAAGCCCAGACCCTACGCCGGAAAGGGAGTTCTTATCGGTTTGGTCTCGCTCTACGGAGCCAGCATTGGTGATTCGGGCCGCTTGGAGAACGCCGGCGGCGTGTCACGGCCAACCGCCCCGAAGAGAAAAAAACTCCGGGGTAGTGGCGGGGCTTGTCCCCGCCATGCGAGGCGAAGCCGAGCCGCTCGACATGGCCGGTTGTCCGCACTACGTTGACGCCAGAGCCAAGACCAGCCTGCCGCCGCCCTGCCCCGACGCCCGAGGAGGTTTTTTTTCCTGGTGCCGGCGATCCAGGTCTGGCCCAGGATCTTAGGATTTAGAGACCTCAAGAAAGGTCCATCAAGTCTTCGAGGGCGTATCGCGCGACTGCGGCGCCGTTGAGGGCCTCGTCGAAGGAGCGACTGCCGAAGAGGCGACGGTCGCCGGGGTAGGTCGGGACGACGACTGGGGGAAAGCGTTCGAAAATCTCAGCGTCGGGACGTCGACGCCGTTTCTGGACGGCGTCCCGTGAAGCCAGGGCAGCGTCTTGGTGGCCGAGGATCCAGGTGATCGCCTGGAGCTGGGCGACCGTCCGCGGGTCGGTCAAGGACGTGTCCGCCGCCGGCTCGTCGAAAAGGAAGCCGGGCAGGGCGAGCCGCGCGGCTTTGCGCAGGCCGCGGCGCACGAACTCGCGGGGGCCGTAGCCCCGCCATTTCTCGGCCAGGGTCGTTTCGGGCGGACCGCCGGTGCCGGCGGCGAAGAGCTCGGTTTCGTCGACGGACGCAGGCGAGGGTGTCGACGTCGACGCCGCGGCTTCGGCGGCCGCCGGCGACGCCGTATTGGCGATCAGGCCGGCGTAGGGGTCGAGGGTGAGCTGACCGCCGCCGAGATTGTTCTGCACCAAGAGCGTCTGAGTGCGGTGCACCAAAGTGAGCCAGATCGCCGGCATCAGCGCGCGGCGGGCGACGTCGTCGAGGTTCTTGGTGACCGTCAGGAAGGCGTTGCGCTCGAAAAGGAAGCCGCGGTTGGCGTTGCCGAGCTGCTGGGACGTCGCCATCGAGCGATGATGGACGACCGCGCCGGGGGCTGCGAGCACGCGGTAGCCCGCCGACCAGAGGCGCCAGCCGAGGTCAACATCTTCCAAATAGGCGAAGAACGACCCGTCGAAACCGCCGAGCTCCCGGTAGAGATCGCGACGGATCAGCATATTGCCGCCGCAGGCGAAGAAGAGCTCGTCGCCGTCATTCGGCACCAGGCCGTCAGCGCGCGCGCCGGCCAGCGGTCGGCGGTAGCCGTGCTGGAAGGCGTGGCCGTCAAAGGCCATCAGACCGCGGCCGAAGTCGAGGCGCTCGCCGTCCCAATCGAGGATCAGCCCCGACACCGCGCCGACGTCGTCGGGGGCGCGGCGGGCCGCGTCGACGAGCGCGGCGAGCCAGTCTTCGTGGGGTCGGGTGTCGTCATTGAGCAAGATCAGCGCGTCGCCCGTGGCCTCGCGGGCCAGGTGATTGTTACCGCCGCAAAAACCTAGATTGACGTCGCTGCGGATCCGGCGCACCTCGGGGTGATGCTCTTCGAGGTAGGCCGTGGTGCCGTCGGTCGAGCCGTTATCGAGCACCAGGATCTCAAAATCGACACCCGGCGCCCGCTGCCGCGCGAGGGCGGGCAGGCAGTGCTCCAGGTGGTGGCGGCCGTTCCAGGACAGGAGCAGGATCGAGACGCGGTCGAACTTCACGTCGACACCACGCGCCGCAGGCGACGGCGCAGGCGAAAGAGCCACGGGTCGGGCGGCGCGTGGGTCCCGAGGTCGGCGGCGAAGGCGTCTTTATCCGGGTCGATCGACGGCTCGTGGCAGAAAGTCACCAAGGGCTCCAGCACCCGATCCCAGGCGAAACGCTGCACCAGCCGCTCGACGCCGGCGGCCTTGGGCGACCCGCCGCCGAGGGCCTCGCGCAGCGCCAGCCCGACGGCGTCGCTATCGCCTTCCGGCACCACCCAGCCGGCGTCTTCTTCGACCAGCAGCCGCGACATGGCGCCGCCTTCGCTGGTGATCACCGGGCAGCCGGCGGCCAGCGCGTCAAGAAAGCGGGTGCGCAGCGACAGGCGCGTCTCGAGACTGAGGCGGTGGGTCGCGATCATCAAGTCGACGTCGCGCAGCAGGTCGTAGCGCCGGGCGCTCGGCACCCAGTCGAGGGCCCGCACCCGCGAATCCCACAGCCCGCGGTCTCGGCACCACGCTTCGACCTCGGCGAAGAGCTCCTGGGGCGTCCCGGGATTCGGATTGCGGATGAAGAGCAGCGTCCACGGCTCGTCCCGCGCCTGCTCGACGGCCTTCAGGACGGGCCACGGGTCATACCAATCGTAGAGCCCGCCGAAGAGCAGGCGGCGCTCACCGTCCTCCGCCGGCTCGAGGTAAGGCCGGTACTCGGGGACTTCATCCGGCACGCCGAAGGGTACGGGGGCGATGAGGCCTTCGAGGTCCGGATCGGACTCGAGGCGGTAGGGGTGGACGCGGCCGACGGCGGTCAGGAAGCCGAGGTAGAACTGCCGCTGTTCGTCGGACGAGCACAGGAAGAAGTCGCCGCGAGAGAGCTGGAGCCGCCACGTGGCGTGGTCGTTCCGGTAAGGGTCGAGGCCGAGGCTCTTGACGTAGGCGAAGTTCTCGATCAAGAAAGGATCGTAGAAGTCGACCACCACGGGCTTCGCCTCCGGGCCGACGCCGAGCTCGAGCACCACGTCGTTGGCGAGTTGCCCCTGGGTGATGACGACATCGCAGTCCGCCAGCAGGCTCCGGAGGCCGCCCCGCTCGAAGGCGCGGACGTCGACCGCCGGCGACGACGGCACCTCCGTCGGATCGCCGGGGGTGACGATCACCACGTCGAAGCCGTGGAACGGTAAACGCTTCGCCAGCTCGAGGTAGCGAATGCCGATGCCCGCCATCTGCGGGCGCAGGGCTTCGCTCGGCACCAGGGCCAGGCGCGGGGTCCGCGGTCTCACGGCGACCTAGCCCCCTTTGAGCCCTTGTAATTTCTGGTGCAGCCGCCACGCCGACGTCGCCTCCATCGCTTCGATCAGCTCGCCGAGGCGTCGGATTTCCGCGTAGGCGGCTTCGAGAGCTTCACCCTGCTCGCCCTGGTGGACGTGCAGCTCGCGGATCTGTCGCTCGAGCTCGGTGACGTGGCGGGCCCGGTCCTCAAGCCGCGCTTCGAGCTCACGTCCGCGCTCTTGGCTGCGCTCGTCGAGGGCTTCGAGCTGGCGGCGCCGGTCTTCCGACGCCCGCAGCGCGCCGTTGGTGCGGTGGAAGCTCGCGCGCTCCGCGGCGAGCTCGCGACGCAGGCGGCCCCCTTCTTCTTGGGCGGCCACGGTCTCGGCGCGCAGGCCGTCGATGACCGCCGCCAGGCGCGCGGGCTCGATCAGGCTCCGGTGACGCCCCAGCACCTCCGCTTTCATCGCCAGGAAGTCATCCCGCTCGCGGCCGCCGTCGCCGAGGATGTGGTGCCCGCCGCCGCGGAATTGCCGGTACTCGCAGGTCACCGTCGCCCGGTGATGGAAAGGCGTCTTCCGGGCGAGGCGGATCAGCCAGTCCCAATCCTCGAAGAAGGGTAAGTCGGGGTCGAGGGTTCCGACCTCCTCGATCAGATTGCGCTCGATCAAGAGCGTATGGAATGGAATGTAGTTGTCGAAGAGCAGGAGGTCGGCGTCGAAGTCGCGACTGTAGGTCAAACGCCGCTCGGTCTGTCGCCAGCCGCCGTCGCCGAGCTCGAAGACCACGACGGCTGCGTCGGTGTAGGCGACCCGCACGCCCGCCGCGCCGACCAGGTCGACCAGCGTCGCGTAGTGCTCCGGCTCGATCCGGTCGTCATCGTCGAGGAACGCGACGTACTCACCGCGGGCATTTTCAAGCCCCGCGTTGGCGGCGCCGGCCCGGCCGCGACCCGGCTGGAGGTCGATGAGCTCGAGGGGGAAAGGAAAGTCGCCGGGGACCTCGGGCGCCGCGCCGCCGTCATTCACCAGCAGCACTTCGAGCCGCCGGTAGCGGCTATCGGCGAGACTCTCGAGCGCCTCGGCGAGCAGCTCCGGCCGGTCGCGGGTGCGCACGATCACCGAGACGAGCGGCCCTTCGCCGATCGGCTCCGGCGGATCCGGCGCTCCGAGCAGACGCCACAGGGCGCTCCGGCTGTGGGTTTTGAAATCGTCGACGGAAAGGCTCCGGTACGCCTCGACGGCGCCGGTTCCCGACGGCAGCGTGTGGGCCCGGAAGCGCCGCCGGCCGAGGGCCGCCGGCCAATAGTCGTGACGCTCGAGCTGGCTGCGGTAGTGCCCCATGGCCGCTTCGAGGGCCGGGAGGTGAGTTTCGACGGCGACCAGCACGTCGGGGTAAAGCGGGTGGTTGACCTCGTAGAGCAGGATCTTCAGGTCTTCCGGAGCCGACGCGCCGGGGGCCGTCAGGCAGCGATGGACCGCGGCGAAGGTCGCCCGGTGGTCGGCGCTACGTTCGGTGGGCGCCGGCACCAGGAGCAGCTCCGGCGAACGCTCGGTGAGCGCTTCGGAGATGGCTTCCGAGATCTCGTCGAGCTGCTGGCCGAGGGCTCCGTCGCGGAAACCGAGCTCGCCCGACGTGGCGCCGAGGGCTTCGACCGCGGCGGCGGCTTCTCGCCGACGGGTCTCGACGTAGGCGTCCCGATCGCCGGAGTCCGCGGTCGGCCTTGAATCCTCACCGCCGTCGCTGATGAAGAGCACGTGCACGGAGGCGCCGGCCCCGGTGAGCTCGAGCACAAGTCCACCGCAGCCCAGCACTTCATCGTCGAAGTGGGGGGCTAGGACCAGCGCGCTTCGGGCGTGGATAGCGGTGGTGGAGCCGGGCGGCGGCGGCAGAGGCGGCATGGAGGAGAATTCGCCTGCGGCGAGGTGCCGAGTATATCCTCGCCATATCCTCGCCGGCGCCAACGGCCGCTGCCTGGACACCTCCCCAGCTCTCTCCACTATGTCCCTAAACCCGGTCCTGAAGCAGCTCCAGCGGTCGATCCGCCCGCCGCGCCGATCCGCGCGGCGTCGGGTGCTGTGCCTCGGCGCGTGGGGGACACCGCCGAATGTCGGAGCCGAGGAGACGCGAACCGCAGATCGCCTGGACGGCGCGCCGGAGGGCCCCTTCGACCTGATTTTTTGGCGCCCCACGGCGGCCGTCAACGGCCCGCTGCTCGACGCCGTCAGCCGGCGCCTCGGCGAGCGCGGTCGTTTGTGGATCCATCACCGCGCCGGGCACCGACGGAATCTGGTCTTCGAGCTCGGTCGCCGAGGCTTCGCGATCCTCGAGGAGCACGCGGTCGCGGGGTTCTGCCTGCTCGAGACCCGCCGGGACGGCTTCATCACCCGCGAGTACCAACCCGGCGACGAAGACGACATCCTCCAGCTCTTCACCCCCGCCTTCCACGTCCAGCGTAGCCTCGAGCACTGGCGCTGGAAGTACCTCGGCAACCCGTGGGGGCAGACGCTGATCACAACGTCGCACAGTCCCGAAGGGGAGCTCGCCGCCCACTACGCCGCCTACCCGGTGCCGTTCCTCGACGCGCGACGCGGCGCGACCCTGGTGGCCCTGCAGATCGGTGACACCATGACCGACCCGCGCTTCCGGCGCGCCGGCCGAGGCGTCTCCAGCCTGCTCGGCCGCTGCTTTCGGCATTTCTTTAGCCGCCACTGCGACGACCGCATCGCCTTCAACTACGGCTTCAATACCGGCAATATCCGGCGCTTCAATTTCCAGTTCATCAAGGGGCGCCTCGCCCGTTCGGTGGACTACTGGCGCCGCGACCCGTCGCCGCCGAAGACCGCCGGCTATCGAACGGAGCTCGTCAACCAGGTCGACGGGTCCTTCGACCGGCTGCTCCGGCGCGTCGCCCCCGACTATGGCTTTTTGGTCCAGCGCGACGCCGCCTGGCTTCGATGGCGATACCTCGAGTGCCCGGACGCGCCGCCGTTTCGCCTCATCACGGCGCACCGCGGCCGTCGGCTTGTGGGCTGGGCGGTCTTTCGGCGCCGACCCGGTGCCGAGGGCGATCAGCTCTTGCTGGTCGACGCGCTCTTCGAGCCCAGGCACGTCGGCGCCTTCGCCGACCTGCTGGCGAACGGCCTCGACGCCGAGCCGGGCGTGCGAGAAGTCATCGGCTGGATGTCGCCGAATCCGCCGTGGTGGCGCCGCGAGGTGGAGGCCCTCGACTTCGAAGAGGCAGCCGAGCCCAACGATCTGGCCCTGATCTACCTACCCTTTACCCATCCTGAAGTCGAAACCCTGCTGCCCGAGGCCTATTACACCTGGGGCGATAGCGACCTCGCCTAGAACCCTCGGCTTATCCATCCCACACCACAGCATGAGCACCCCCACCTGGATCTCCAAAAAAGCCCTGGCGGCGACCGCGCTGCTGGTCCTCGCCGCCCTCGGCTTCGGCTTGGTAGCGGTCTACGGCATCAAATCTGCGAACCCGGTCCGCGCTAAAAAAACCGCTTCCGATATGAGACAGCTCAACGCCGTGCTGAAGGCGGCGCAGATTCCGACCGCAGACCCCGACTCGCTGCGCGCGCTGGCCGCCGACACCGCTTTCCCCATCGCGCTCGAAGACGGCTGGGGGAACCCCTTCGTGGTCACGGTGTCGGCGGAGGACCCGGGCGCGCTCACCTACACCGTCCGCTCCCTGGGCCAGGACGGCCTCGAAGGCCCGTGCTGTGAGCGCTGGATCAACGGCTGGGAAAACGACGCCCTCCTCGTCGACGGCGCCTGGGTCCAGTTCTGGAACAACTGAGGGGCTAGCCCAGGCGACGGGCGAGCACGGCGGCGAGATCTTGCAGCCGATAGGGTTTGGTCAGCAGGTCGTCCATACCGGCTTCGAGGCAGCGGTCGAGCTCGTCGCGGAGCGCGCTGGCGGTGACCGCGATCACCGGTAGACGGCCGCCGGATTCGGAGGCGCGCCACCGGCTCACGGCTTCAAAGCCATTCATCACCGGCATGTGGCAGTCGAGCAGCCATCCGACGTATCGGTCGGCCCCTCCTTCGAGGGCTTCGAGGGCCTGCCGGCCGTCGCCGACGACGTCGACTTCGAAGCCGAGCGTCTCGAGCTGGGCCTGCACGACCATCTGATTCACCGGATTGTCTTCCGCCACCAGCAGGCGCCGACCGGCGCCGACGATCTGGGCCGCGCACGATTCACCGGAGACCTGCCGCGGCGCCGGCGGCAGGACGACATCGAAGAAGAATCGACTGCCCTCGCCGGGCTCGCTCTCCACCTGCAGCTCGCCCCCCATCAGCGCCACCAGTCGGCTGGAGATAGCGAGGCCGAGGCCGGTCCCGCCGTATTTGCGGGTCGTGGAGGCCTGGGCCTGGGCAAAGGGATCGAAGACGCGATGCTGGGCCTCGGCGTCCATGCCAATACCGTCGTCCGACACCGTGAAGCGCAGTCGACCGTCTTCGCCGTCGCCGCGGGATGCCAAGCGCAGCTCGATCGTGCCGTCGCGGGTGAACTTGGCGGCGTTATCGAGCAGGTTCAGCAGCACCTGGCGGAGACGGATCGGATCGCCGAGCACGCGCACTGGCACGGTCGGATCCACTTCGCAGCGCAGGCGGTTGTCGCGGGCTTCGGCGCGGTCCGTGATGAACTCTCCGAGCTCGTCGACCAGCTGGCGGAGCGAAAACGGCACGCTTTCAAGCACCACCTGCTCCGCCTCGATTTTCGACAGGTCGAGCACGCCCTGGACGAGGTGCTGGAGGGAGCGGGCCGAGTTTTCAAGCGTCAGCAGTCGGTCGCGGGCGGCCTGGGGTAAGTCCATGCCCAAGAGCAGGTCCGCAAGCCCGACGATGCCGTGCAGCGGCGTCCGCAGCTCGTGGGTCATGGTGGCGAGAAAATCCCCTTTGGCGTGGCTCGCGGCCTCCGCTTCCTCTTTGGCCTTCCGCAGCTCCTCGGCGATCTGCTGACGCTCCTCCACCTCCCGCTCGAGCGCCTGGCCGGCTGAGACCAGCTCGGCGGTGCGCGCGGCGACCCGACGTTCGAGGTCATCGCGGTGCTCGAGCAGGACCTGCCGCGCTTTCTTCTCGGCGGTGACGTCCCGCGTCGCGCCGTAGACGGTGAGGCCGCCGTCGGCGCCGGTGACGACCGACATGCGCTCAAAAAGCCAGCGGACCTCACCGTCCTTGCGGATGATGCGGAACTCGTGCTCGGAGACGCCCTCCGGGCCGTCGACGAAGGCTTCGATCCTGGCCAGGTCGTCGGGGTGGACGAGGCCGGCGCGGCCGACATCCTCAAATTCCTCAGCGGAGTAACCCGTGAGCTGGCTGAAGGCGTCGTTGACCCATCCGCGCACCTCTTCCCCGTCGGCCGAGCGCCAGCGGACCCAGCAGCAGTCCGTCACCAGCTCGGACAGGATCCGGAATTGAGCCTCCCGCTCCTGCGCGGCGCGGGAGTCGGCCTCGAGCGCCCGGAGCCGTTCGCGGGCACGCTCCAGCTCCGAGCGAGCCGCGGCCAGCTCGGCGTCATGGACCGGCATGGGACGAGAGGAAACCATGGGAAGCGACGGAGCCGGGGGTGTAGGAGCCGCCGTGTCTATATTACTCGTCCCTGGGACGAGGGTTTGGGCCAAGGGCTTTGACGATGTCGCTTGGGAATAGGCCCCGGGTCGACATCGCTAAAGCACGTCGAGATTGGCGTACTTGGCCACGAGCTTACGTCGGCCGACGCCTTCGAAGTAGATGACCAGCCGCGCATTGGCCCCCGAGCCTTCAATGTGCATGATCTTGCCGACGCCGAGCTTGGCGTGGCGCACCCGCGCGCCGCGCTTGATCGCGCCGCCTTTCGGGGTCTCGGGTTCAAAAGGCAAACGCATGGGCGCGGGCGCTGAAGGGGGTTTGGACGCCGCGCCGCCGGAAGTCCCTCCGCCGGTCGCCGAGGTCGACCCGGAGGCCGAGGAAGCGCCGGCGGGGGCGGCCTTCCCGAAGAACGAATAGACGTCGTCGACCCGGCGGTCCTTGTCGCCGCCGGAGGTCGACGAAGAGGACCGGCTCGGGCCGCTTCCGCCGGCGGTCGTCCACGTCGCGCCGCTGCCGTACCGCGGTGCGGAACCGTAGCGACCGCCGCCGCTGTCCCGGTTGGAGCCATAGCCGTAGCCCCGCTGCGGCGATTCGAAAAGCTCCGAGCTGTGCTCGACGGCGAGGAAACGCCCCGGGATCTCGGCCAGGAATCGCGACTCGTCCTGGTCCTGGTAGGTCCCCGCCATGCGCCGCCGGCGGCAGACCGTGAGCATCAGCCGCTCCTCCGCCCGCGTCATGCCGACGTAGAGAAGGCGCCGCTCTTCTTCGAGGTCGTCCGGGTCGGACTTGGCGTTGAAATGGGGCAGAAGGCCCTCTTCGAGGCCGGCGAGCACCACCGCTTTGAACTCGAGGCCCTTGGCGCTGTGCAGCGTCATCACCGACACGCCGCCGCGGCCCAGGCCGTCGGTATCGCTCACCAAAGCGACATGGTCGAGGAAGGCGGACAGCAAGTCGTCGCTCTCCGAGGCATACGCGTTCTGTTCGACGAAGTCCTGGGCGGAGGATAGGAGCTCGTCGATATTTTCGATACGCGCGACGTCGTCGGGGTCGTTCTTGTCGTATTGGGCGACGTAGCCCGTGGACTCGACGATCTGCCGCAGGACGGCCGGGATCGGCAGGTTCTCCGATAGGCGCTGCATCTCCACGATCAGGTCGTGGAAGCGCTGGAGGGCCTTCTTGCCGCGGCTCGAGATCGGATCGAGGGAGAGCCCCGAAGCGAGCAGCGCCCACGGCGTCATGCCCTTCTTGGTCGACAGCTCGTAGAGCCGCTCGGACGTCTGCTTGCCGATGCCGCGCGCCGGCCGGTTGAGCACGCGCTCGAAAGACAAACGGTCCTCCGGCTGGCGGATCAGCCGCAGGTAGGCCACCAGGTCCTTGATCTCGGCCCGCTCGAAGAAACGCACGCCGGCGACCAGGTTGTAGGGCGTGCCGCGCTTGATCATCTCTTCTTCGAGGGCGCGGGTTTGCGCGTTGGTGCGCACCAGGATCGCCATCTGGCCGTAGCTCAGCTCGTCGGTGAGGCCTTCGAGGGCATTGACGATCCAGCGCGCTTCGTCTTTCTCGTCCCGCGCGCGGAAGACCAGGATCTGCTCACCGTCGCCCGCTTCGGTCCACAGCACTTTGCCGCGGCGCTTCTCGTTATGGGCGACGAGCGCCCCGGAAGCGTCGAGGATCTTCTGCGTCGAGCGATAGTTCTGCTCGAGCTTGCGCACCTCGGCGCCGCTGAAGGACTCTTCGAATTCGAGGATATTGGCCAGCTCGGCGCCCCGCCAGCGGTAGATGCCCTGGTCTTCATCGCCCACCGCCGTCAGGTGACCGCGGGTGCCGATCAGCTCTTCGATGAGCGCCATCTGGGCGGTATTCGTGTCCTGGAACTCGTCGACCATCAGGTACTGGAGCCGACCCCGGACGCGCTGGGCGATGGTCGGCTGGGTGCGCATCAGCTGCACCGAGAGGCGGATCATGTCGTCGAAATCGACGCCGCCCGCCTCGCGCAGCAGCGCCTGGTAGTGCTGGTAGACGGCGGCGACCTTGCGGGTGAAAAAGTCGTCGGCCTCGCGCTCGTAGCGCGCCGGCCCCATGAGCTGGTTCTTGGCCGAGCTAATCGCGCTGAGCACCGCCCGGGGCCTGAAGGAATCGTCCGGAACGCCGGCGGACTTCATCGCCCGCTTGACCAGGGTCATCTGGTCCGAGGTGTCGAGGATCGAAAAGTCCTTCGGCAGCTGCACCCGCTGGCCGTACATACGCAGCAGGCGCAGCGAGAAGCGGTGGAAGGTGCCGATGAAGGCGCGCAGCGGATAGAGGCCGAGCAGCTCTTCGACGCGGCCCTTCATCTCCGCCGCCGCCTTATTGGTGAAGGTGACGGCGGCGATCGCCGACGGGTCGACGCCGCGCTCTTGCACGAGCCAGGCGATGCGGTAGGTGATCACCCGGGTCTTGCCGGAACCGGCGCCGGCGATCACCAGCTGCGGCGGCCCTTCGTGGGTGACGGCGGCGTATTGCCCCTCGTTGAGGGTCTTGGCGAAGTCGATCGTCGTCATAGGCGCCGAGGCTACTCGACCGTCACGCTCTTCGCCAGGTTGCGCGGCTGGTCGACGTCGCAGCCCAGGCGCACGCCGATGTAATAAGCCAAGAGCTGGAGCGGAATGACGTTGACGATCGGCTGCAGGAGACGCGGCATCCGCGGCACTTGGATGACCTCGTCGGCGAAGGCTTCGAGCTCAGAAGGGTCGCGGTCGGTGAGCGCGATGACGCGGCCGTCGCGGGCCTTGACCTGCTGCATATTCGACTGCACCTTCTCGGCGACGCGGTCGCCGGTGGCGATGGCGACGGTCGGCAGATCTTCGTCGATGAGCGCGATCGGGCCGTGCTTCATCTCACCCGCGGGGTAACCCTCGGCGTGGATATAGGAGATTTCCTTGAGCTTCAGCGCGCCTTCGAGCGCGATCGGATAGTTGACGCCGCGGCCCAGGTAGAGGAAGTCCTGGGCGCGGTGGTAGCTCTTGGCGATCTCTTCGATATAGGTCTCGCTCTTGAGCGCATCCGCCACCGCCTGCGGCAGGTGGGCGAGGGCTTCGATGTGCTCCCGCTCGATGCCCATGCCGCGCTCTTGGCGCAGGTAGAGGGCCAGCAGGTAGAGCGCCTCGAGCTGGGTGGTGAAGGCCTTGGTCGACGCGACGCCGATTTCCGGCCCGGCGTGGGTGTAGATCACGCCGTCGGAGATCCGCGTCGCCTGGCTGCCGACGACGTTGCAGATCGCCATCAGGCGGCCGCCCCGCTCCTTCGCCGCTTCCATGGCCGCTAAGGTGTCGGCGGTCTCGCCGCTTTGCGACACGCCGATGGCGAGCACCGTCGAATCGACGATCGGGTCGCGGTAGCGGTACTCGGAACCGTAGTCCACCGCCACCGGCACCCGCACCAGATCTTCGAGCATGAACTTGCCCACCAGCGCCGCGTGCCACGACGTGCCGCAGGCCAGCAGGTGGATGCGCTCGATCTGCCGGAGCTCTTCCGCGCTCAAGTTGACGTGGTCGAAGGACACGGCCATGCGCTCGAAGTCGACGCGGCCGGCCAGCGTATCCTGGAGCGCCTGCGGCTGCTCGTGGATTTCCTTGAGCATGAAGTGCTTGTAGCCGCCCTTCTCGATCTGCACCAGATCCCAGTGCAGTCGCTGGACCGGGCGCTCGACTTCGTTACCGTCGGCGTCCCAAATCGTGTAGCCGCCTCGGCGCAAACGCGCGGAGTCGCCGTTCTCGAGGAAAACCACGTCGTGGGTATAGGCCAGCAAAGCCGCGGCGTCGGAGGCGAGGAACATCTCGTTCTCCCCGACGCCGAGCAGCAGCGGCGGCCCCTGGCGGGCGACGACCACTTCGCCGTCCGGGGTCGAGGTCGACACCGCCGCGAAGGCGTACATGCCGTCGAGCCGCTCGATCGTGCGGTGCAGCGCCTTCACCAGGTCGCCGTCTTTTTCGAGCTCGTTCGAGAGTAGGTTCGCCGCGACCTCGGTGTCGGTGTCCGAATCGAAGCTCCAGCCTTCGGCGGCCAGCTCTTTCTTGAGCGGCAGAAAGTTCTCGATGATGCCGTTGTGGATCAACGCCAAGCGACCCCGGGCATCCACCATCGGGTGGGCGTTGCGCTCCGACGGCGGCCCGTGGGTCGCCCACCGCGTATGGCCGAGGCCGAAGGAGCCGGTGAACTCCCGCTGCTCGATCTTGGCGGCCAGCTTCTCGAGCTTGCCCTCCGCTTTGGCCGTATCGAGGCGCTCACCGTCGACGATGACGATGCCGGCCGAGTCGTAGCCGCGGTATTCGAGGCGTCCGAGTCCTTGCATCAACAGGGGCACGACCTCGCGGTGCCCGACATATCCGACAATGCCACACATAGGCTTCTCCGTTTTCTGCTCGAATCTCGACCGAAGTCTTTAGTCGTCCCGGTTCGTCCGCCGCTTGGCGCGGGACGCCCAGTCCGGAATATTTCGCTGCCTCGCCCGGCCCACGGCGAGGGCGCCGGCGGGGACGTCTTGGGTGATCGTCGAACCGGCGGCGGTGGTCGCGCCGTCGCCGACCGTCACCGGCGCCACCAGCATCGAGTCGCTGCCGACAAAGGCGCCGTCGCCGATCACCGTCCGGTGCTTATTTTTGCCGTCGTAATTGCAGGTCACGACGCCGGCGCCGATATTGGAGCCGTCGCCGATGTCGGCGTCGCCGAGGTAGGCCAGGTGGCTGGCCTTCGAGCCGACGCCGAGGCGGGCTTTCTTGACCTCCACGAAATTGCCCACCAGCGCACCCTGCATCAGCTCAGCGCCCGGCCGCAGGCGGGCGAAGGGGCCGACGGCGCAGTCTTCGCCGACGTCCGCATCTTCAAGCACGCTGTGGGGACGCAGCAGCGCCCGGGGGGCGACGCGGGAGTCCTTGACCCAGCAGCCGGCGTGGATCTCGCAGTCCGGTCCGATCTCGGTTGATCCCAAGAGCACGACGTCGGGGTGGATCACGGTCTCGGCGCCGACCGTAACCGTCGGCTCGACGGTGGTCCGGGCCGGCTCGAGCACGGTCACCCCCGAACGCATCAAGGCGTCGAGGTGGCGGTCGATCAGGATGCGGTGCATGCGCGCGAGCTCGCGGCGGTCGTTGATGCCGAGGGCCTCGTCCGTATCCTCCAGGTGGACCAGCTCCACCGGCCGACCGTCGGCCACGGCGATGCCCATGGCGTCGGTGAGGTAGAGCTCTCCCTGGGCGTTGTCCGTATCGAGGCGCCGGAGATCGTCAAAGACCTGGGGCGCGCGCACGGCGTAGAGGCCGGAGTTGACCAAGGTGACGGCGAGCTCGTCGGAGCCGGCGTCCGCCGCTTCGACGATGCGCTCGAGACGGTCGCCGTTCGAGAGCACGCGGCCCAGCGCCCCCGGGGGCTCGACATTCGCCACCGCCAGGCCGCCCCAGCCCGCCTCCGCGGCCGACGCGAGACGCTCGAGGGTTTCCACCCGCAGGCCGGGCACGTCACCGTTTAAGACCAGCAGCGTCGCCTCTTCGTCGATCTTCGCTTCGGCCTGGGCCAGCGCATGGCCGGTGCCCAGCTGCTCTTCTTGCAGCACCCATTCGACGCCGTCGTCGGCGAAGGCCCCTTGGATCACCTCCGCCTGGTAGCCGACCACCACCAGGACCCGGACGCAGCCGGCGGCGCGGGCGGCGTCGATGACCCACCGCAGCATGGGCTTGCCGGCCACGGCGTGCATCGGTTTCGGGAGATTCGAACGCATGCGCGTGCCTTTGCCCGCGGCGAGGATGACGGCGATGCGGGGCGGCCGGGAAGGGCCTGCCGAAGATTGGGACATACAGGGGCCTTGTGGGACGGGGAACGGGAACGGGAACGGGGCGCGGGCTTCTCCGAAGCTCCGACCGCGACGGCTATTCTAGTCGCGCGCCGGGTTCGATGCTCGGACGTGCGCTCGACGGCGGCGGCCCTTGGCCGCAGCGGTAGCTTGCCATACGCTCGACGACGGGACTGTGGCAAAAACGAGGAGAACCGGCGACGATGACAACCCCCCGGGATAACGCGCCCGGCCGCGGCTCCATGCTGGCCTTGATCAGCGTCTCCGAGCTGCTGTGCATGACGCTGTGGTTCACCGCCAGCGCCAGCTCCCAGCACCTGGCGACCCAGTGGCAGCTGAGCGCCGGCCAGACGGCCTGGCTGACGATGGCGGTCCAGCTCGGCTTCGTCGTCGGCACCGCCGCCGCTGCGATCCTCAACGTCGCCGATATCGTGTCGTCGAAGCACTACTTCGCGGTGTGCGGCCTGGCCGCGGCCGCGGTGAACGCCGCGCTGCTGTGGGCCCCGGGCTACGGCGCCGCCCTCGCCCTGCGCCTCGCCACCGGCGTGCTGCTCGCCGGCGTCTATCCGCCGGCGATGAAGATGGCCGCGACCTGGTTCCGCTCCGCCCGCGGCCTGGCCATCGGTACGGTGGTCGGGGCGCTGATCGTCGGCAAGGCGGCGCCCTATTTGATCCTGGCCTTCGACGATCGCTTCGAGACGGTGATCCAGCTTTCCTCCGCCGGCGCCGCCTTCGGTGCCCTGCTCATGTTCGGCCTCTACCGCGACGGCCCCTACGCCTTCTCGCGCCAGCCCTTCTCGTGGCAGCTCGCCGCCGTCGCGTGGCGCCACCGCGAGACGCGCCTGGCGATCGGCGGCTACCTCGGCCATATGTGGGAGCTCTACGCCATGTGGACCTGGATCCCCGCCTTCTTGGTGGCCAGCTTCGCCGCCTACGAGACGCGCGCCGGCGTCGAGCTGGGGGGCTGGGTCGGCGGCTTCGTGGCCTTCGGCTCCATCGCCGCCGGCGGCCTCGGCAGCCTGCTCGGCGGCCTCTGCGCCGACCGAATCGGCCGCGGCCGGGTCGTAAACCTGTCGATGGCGGTCTCCGGCGCCTGCTGCCTGCTGATCGGGCCGTTCTTCGGCGCCCACCCGGCGCTGCTCGTGCCGCTGGTGCTGGTCTGGGGCTTCTCCGTGGTCGCCGACTCGGCCCAATTCTCGGCCATGGTCACCGAAGTCGCGCCGTCCCACGCCGTGGGCACGGCGCTCACCTTGCAGACTTCTTTCGGTTTCTTGCTCACCTTGGTGACGATCCAGGCCGTGCCGTTGATCGAGGCCCACCTCGGCTGGGCCTGGGCCTTCCCGCTGCTGAGTTTGGGTCCGATCGCCGGCATCGCGGCGATCCGGCGCCTCGCCGACTGACCCCCCGGCGTCCAAAGCCCCCGAGTTTGTGCGTCCGCCGGGCGCCCGGGGACGAAAAGGCCGACATGGCGACTGCGACTCCTAGCCATGATGCCCCTCGCCGCGGTGACCCGCACTCCGACGGTGCGCCTGCGACGGCCCGCGGAGCCCGCAAGCTCGGTCCGCTCGGCCGGCCCCCCGGGGCGGGCCCGCCCGGGGCGCTCAAACGGAGGGTGTTAGCGGCCCGCAGAAAACAAGATACGCCCTTCCACGGCGCCGGCAGCCGCCGGATACGACCCCCCCCCGGCC
>JBCDKB010000157.1:0-16106 GCA_038747035.1 Acidobacteriota bacterium
GCGGGGGGAGAGGGGAGGGGGGCGGCGCGCGACAGGCCGTCGTCGGAGGCCTCGGGTGCGCACGCGAGGGCCAGCAGCGCGCCGAGGGTGGCGGCGAAGGCTGTCGCCGTGCGTCCTAAGCGGCGGCCGGGGAGGGCGCGGCGGACTGGAGTCGCGGAAGCTCCTGCGGACGTTGAGGCGTCGGGGCGGCGGTCGCGGCCGGGGGGACTCGGCGACCGCGCCTCAGGCACCGGCGGGGCGGAGGGCGCTCGGGACCGCAAAGCCCATTTTTTCCTTGATCTCCGCCACCTTGGGCTCCGCCTGCGAGCGGGCGGCGACGGCGCCGACCTCCAGGAGCCGGTCGAGTTCGCCGGGGTCTGCCATCAGCGACTCGTAGCGCGTCCGGATCGGGCGGATCTCTTCGACCACGACCTCGGCGACGCGTTTCTTGAGGTCGCCGTAGCCGCGGGCGTCGGCGAAGTCGGCGACGGCCTCGTCGCGGGACTTGTCGGTGATGCAGCTATAAACCTCGAGCAGGTTGCGGACGCCCGCTTTGCCGGGGTCATCGCTCCAGATAATCTCGTTGCCCGAGTCGGTGACGGCGCGTTTTAAGGTGCGCTCGATTTCTTTGTCGGTGTCGGTTAGCCGGACGGCGTGGCCGCGGGCCTCGGCGCTCTTCGACATTTTCGACGTCGGGTCATCGAAGCCCATGATGCGGGCACCGGCGGCGGGGATCGCCGCGTTGGGCACGACGAAGGTCTCGCCGTAGAGATGATTGAAGCGCTGTGCGATGTCCCGCGCCAGCTCGATGTGCTGCTTCTGATCTTCGCCCACCGGAACCTCGTCGGCGTCATAGAGCAGGATGTCGGCGGCCTGGAGCACGGGGTAGGTCAGCAGGCCGGTTTGTACGCTTTCCTGCTTCTTCGACTTGTCTTTGTACTGCGTCATGCGCTCGAGGCGGCCGAGCGGCGTGATGCAGGAAAGGAACCAGGACGCTTCGGCGTGGGCGCGGACGTGGCTTTGCACGAAGAGGTGGGTTCTCTCAACGTCGATACCCGCCGCGATCAGCATCGCGGCCAGGGACCGGACGTGGTGCCGCAGCTCGTCCGGTTCTTGGTAGACGGTGATCGCGTGGAGGTCCACGACGCAGATGAAATTCTCTTTCTCCCCTTGCCCCCGGACCCACTGTCGAATGGCCCCGAGGTAATTACCGAGGTGGAGGCTGCCGGTCGGCTGGATGCCGGAGAGCACGCGAGTCTTTTTTGCCATGGTTCTTGCGAGGGGTCGTGGTCAGTTCGGGCGGCGGGGCATGGGCGGCGGCAAGGTATCACAGGGGAGACCCCTGCGGCGGCCGGCGGGGCTTTGGCGTTGACGGACCTGGCGCCGCCGGCTTCGGCGGCCTCGGTCTCGGGGGTCTCAGCATCGCCGGATTCGGGCCGCCCCGCTCCAACCAGTCGAGTCGCTGCAGCACCCGCGCCGCGGCCCGCCGTTCAGGGCTGTCGGGTCCGGACTTGAAGTATTGATTCCAAAGACCCTGGGCCGCGTCTCGATTGCGTGACCGTGAGTAGAGCATCAGCACGTCGAGGGCGACCGAGGCTGACGCCGGCATGGCCGCCGCCTCGCGCTTGGTCCCTTCGCCCCGGGGAGCTTCAAGGTATCGAGCCTGGCCGAGGCTCACCCAGGCGGGGGCAAACGAGGGGTCGAGCTGGACGCTTCTCTCCAGATGACGCCTCGCCTCCTGCCGTTTCGCGCGGCTGACGGCGCGGCCGAGGCTCAGCAGGCTGTGGCCATAGAAGTAGTGGCTGCGCGGCGCGTCCGTCAGCTCCACCGCCCGCGCGAAGAGGGCCCGCGCCCTTGGCAGGTCGCCGTCTTGCTGGGCGAGCAGGCCGAGTCCGGTGACGGCGCGGCCGAAGTCGGGGCGACGCTCGAGGGCCTGTCGATAGTGGAAGGCGGCGTCGCCGGCCCGCTCACCTTGGCTGGTGAGCAGCTCGCCGAGGTGGAAGAGCAGCTCCGCGTAGTCCACGGGGTGAGCGGTGATCTTTGAGAAGTCCGCCGGCGGCAACTGGAGGAGCGTCGAGCGGTAGCCATTTTGGCGGTAGGCGGTGAGCTCGGCATCGAGGGCTCGGATGTCCATGCCGAAGGCGCCTTGGAAAGCGCGGTCGAGGGGGGCGCCTTGGAAGGTGCGGGAAAGAAAGTCGAGCGTTTGACCCAGGCGCTCCGGGCGGCCGAGGAGCAGGTAGTGCGTGAGTTCCCAGCTGCGGGCGTAGAACTCGCCCTGGTGTTCGAAGCGGTTGTAGAGCTCGGACGACACGTCGGCCGTCAGGATATTGCGGAGCGGCTCCAGCTCACCGCGTCTTAGCTCGTTCAAGTGCCAGGGGACCGGGCGTCCGAGGCGTCCGCCGTTTTTCTCCAGCCGGAAGGTGGAGAAGAATTCGGCGAGCCCTTCCTCTAGCCACAGCGGTATCCCCGGCAGATTGTTGCGCATGACGACGTGGACGTATTCGTGGAAGACGGTGACCGCCGCTTCGGAGCGACGGGAGCCGTTCATGGCGATGTAGTCACCCCACGGCCGAGAGTAGAGGGCGCCGCTCATCGACGCGGGCTCGCCGTCGTAGAGGTGTTTGTAAGGGTGGAGGGAGGCGTTGTCGGCGAAGATGTAGATCGACGTCGGCACCGGGGAGCGGGCTTCGAGCTGGGTGATTTGGCCGAAGGCTGAACGCAATCCCTCGAGCTGCCGTGCGATGGCCAGAGTCCGCTGGCGGGACGCGCTGGACAGGATCGTAAAAGCCGGGGTTTCGAAGCGACTCCAGGTATCCCGCTCGCTCGGGAGCCCGCCTTGGGGCAGCGTTTTTTCGAGCTCGGTCCGCCCCGCCCCGAGGGTCAGCAGGCCTAGAAGGACGATCGCGAGAAACGCCGGCCGGCGGCGGCGTTCTGGACGAGCGTCGACGCTCACCGCGGTGCCCAGTGCCAGCGTCGAGCCTTGAGCTCGAAACGGGGCAGGCTGCCGACCTCCGCCGCCGTGACGGGGATTCGGAGATTGAAGGCGGCGCGGAGGGAGTCGCCGAGTCCGGAGGCGAGGGGGCCGGGGGCGACGCCCGGCTGGGGTTCAACTTCGAGGGTGAGCTCCGCCATGCCGCGGTCTCGGCGCAGCTCGACTCGGTACTCCGCGACGCCGTCAAATCGACGCACCACCCGATCGACGGCACTCGGATAGAGATTGACGCCGCGCACGACGACCATATCGTCGGTGCGGGCGAGGACTCCGCCTTCGAGGCCGATATCTCCGGGGCGGTCGTCGGGGGGCGGGGCCCGTCGTACCAGGTCGCCGGTGCGATAGCGCAGGAGGGGTGTCCCCCGCCGCCGGAGCGTGGTCAGCACGAGCTCTCCGAGCTCGCCGTCGTCCACGGCTTCGCCCGTGTCGGGCTTGAGGACCTCGGCGAAGAAGGCGTCGCCGTCGACCCGCAAGACGCCGGACTGGTTGGGGTCCGGGTAGCTCACGGGGCCGACCTCAGTCATGCCGTGGTGATCGAAGACCCGGGCTCCGCCCCAGAGTTGCGCGATTCGCGTCTGAACTTCGGGAATGCTGCCGCCCGGTTCACCGGCGACGATCAGCGTTCGCGGCGCGGCGTCGCCGCGGCCGAGGTCGAGCCCGGCTTCAGCGGCCACTTCGCCGAGTCGCAGGGCATAGGTCGGGGTGCAGCAGAGGGCCGTCGCGTCATTGGCCAAGAGCATGTCCAGCCGGCCGCGGCTGGAGAGACCGCCGCCGGGCAGCACCAAACAGCCGAGCTCGGAGGCGGCTTCAAAGGCGGTCCAGAATCCGAGGAAGGGGCCGAAAGAGAAGGGGAAGAAGACTCGGTCCGCCGCGGAGAGGCCGCACGAGGTGAGGACCCGCCGCCACGTCGCGAGCTGCGCCGACCAGCTTTCCGGCGTGTCGAGCCAGCGCAGGGGCGTGCCGCCGCTCGTGCCGCTGGTTTGGTGCAGCCGCGTGTAGCGATCCAGCGGATAGGTGACGTTCAGGCCGTACGGCGGGTGGACGCGCTGATCCTCGATCAGCTCGATCTTCTCGACCCGGGGCAGGGCGCCGGTGAAGTGCTCGAGACTTTCGACGCCGCCGTCGAGGCCGGCTTGGCGCAGGCGGGGGGCCCAAAAGGAATTGTTGACCAGCAGCTCTTGGACCAGGCCGCGCAGGCGATCGAGCTGCGAGGCGGCGCGGCCGGATTCTCCGGTCGCAAGGCGCGCGGCGTCCTCGGAAGACTCGACGGAAACGTCCCTCACCATACGGGTAGTCTAGCTCGGCCGGGCCGTCGAGGTGCCGAATCGGGTCGTGTCGCCGAGATCTGGACGCGTTTCGCTCGGCGCCCGGGCTTTGCCCGGGGGCGGCTCACGGTGCAGGCGGCAGGATTTCGACCACCTCGGCGAGCGTTCCTTCATCGCCGACGAGCAGGTTTCGGCGTCCGAAGAGGTATCCGGTCTCGGCGTGGCCGAGCCGGGTGCACAGCTCTCCTGCGCAGCGGATCGCGAAAAAGCGCTGGGGCCGGCTGCGGTAGGGGACCCCGAAGTGGGCCAGGATCGCTCCGAGCGGCATCTTCCCTTCCAAGATGGCGCGGCGGGGCGGCTCCGAGAAGCGCTCGAGCTCGATCCGGATAGCCCCGAATTCCTGGATCTTGGCGCTCTCTCGACCGCGCAAGAGCACTTTGCGCAAGAGCCGGCGGGGCGTTTGTCGATGGGCCAGCACCTCCAGGACCGAAGCTTCTCCGTGGAAGTGCTCCAGGGTCGACGTCATGTCCCGCTGATGGACAAGGAGTTGGCGGTATGGCGCAGGCATGCGGGCGTCGGCGGAGATCTCCAGCTCAACGACCGGCGGCGGCTCGGCGTCGAGCAGGTCGGTCAGCGGGTCGAGGACCAGGGCATCGACGCCCGCGGACGAGAGGTGGAGCTCGGTGACCGCGTCAACCCCGGGGCGTGCGTCTGAAGGTAGGGCCATCATGCGACTCACTACGTGCCGTGCCGGCCGGAAGTTCGCCGCCGAGTCGCCGGAGGTCCCCTTCGGCATAGCTTTTACAGGCCGGTGACAGTCGCCTCCCGGGGGCGGTCGTCACGGCAGCTCGGTTCCGGGCGACGGCGCCCAAAAAGACCGCGCAGCCCCCTAAAGCCCGCGGTGGGACATGCGGGAGGGCTGTGGACGGTTCGGAGAAGCGAACCGGTGTGCTGAAGACCTGCACGGTCGGGTCCCGGCCTAGGATCCCTGCTGGTAGGACTTCCAGTGCATGTGCGTGGCCCGGCCGTTTTCGCGGTAGAGGCGCCGGACCCACTCGATATGTTGGGGATCGAGGTAGTCGCCGGACTGGGCGGCGCTCGCGACGTGGGCGGGCCGGCGTTGGCCGACCAGGGCGCACGCGCTCGGCGAATCGGTCAAGATCGCGCCGAGCAGGCCGTGGAGCACGGGCTCCGCTTGCCCCGCGAATCGGCGCTCCATCTCTTGGCGGCAGGCGCGGAGTCGCGTGATTAAGCCGTAGTCGCGGAACTCGGGGAGGGAGCTACGGTGGTCGCCGTCACCGAAGGTCACCGGGCCTTCAAAGAGGCCGAGGAGCAGGGCGTGCTTCAGGGGCGAGAAAAAGGCGACGCCGACGTCGTTCTTCTCGACCCAGGCTTTCAAACCGCTCGATTCGTAGGTGTCGTCGACCACGTTGCGATAGCACTGGACGACGTCGGGGTCGACGCGCCGGGCGTAGCGGACGATGTTCTCGTTCTTCCAGTCGGAAAGGCCGATGAAGCGGATCTTGCCTTCGTCGCGAAAAGTGCGCAGCAGGTCGAGGGCGTCGTCGAGAAATTCGCCCTCGGCGCCGAAGTCACAGTGGTGCAGGTAGTAGAGGTCGATCGTGTCGGTCGCCAGGTTGCGCAGCGAGCGCTCCAGCTGACGGCGGATCTGGGCCGGGTGGTAGTAGTGGGAGTGGTTGCCCGGATCCCAGCCGACCTTGGAGGCGAGGAAGATGTCCTGGCGCGGAATGGAGCCCCACATCGACCCGATGATCTCTTCCGCGAGTCCGTCACCGTATACATCCGCCGTATCCCAATGGCGGATACCGGCGTCGTGGGCCGAAGCCAGCGTTGACTTGGCTTCAGTTTCGTTGGCGCCGTACCAACCGACGGCCCGCCCGTGGACGGTATTGGGACCTCCATGGGCCCAGGTACCCAAGCCAACGGTGGCGAGCTCGACGTCGGTGCGTCCGAATCGAACGGTTCTCATGGACTTACGATGCTTCTCAGCCGCCGGGTGGTCTTCGATGAGGTCTGCATTCCGGGTGATAGCGGCAAGGGGATGATCTTATACGACGTCAGCCGAATGGGAGTCGACTCAGGCCAAGGCCGGACGGGGAAATGGATCAACGCGGCCAACGGTACTACTCATGCGAGGCAGGTTCAAGCGTCCGGGCCGGAGAGACCCTCCGGCGTCGGCCGACGGAGGTGCGGCGGGACCGCCGTTTGTCCGGTGACCGCCCCTCGACTGGACAGCTTTGTCGGCTGACGTCATGCTCTGGGGTCTATGAGGATTCAGACGCAGCTGCTCCTCGCTTTCCTCCTCCTGGGCGTGCTGCCCCTGGGGGGCATCGTCGGGTTTTCGTATGTCAATTCCCAGCGCGCCATTTCTCGGGCGGCGTCTGCGGAAGCGGCCGAGCTTTCAGCGGAGATGGAATCTCGCATCGTCGCCGTCCGCGAAGGGCTACGGTCGCGCGTGCGTGCGGTGCCCTGGGAGCGGGTGCTCGTCGCCGACGCGGAAGAGAAGCGAAAGATCAAGGAGAAGCTGTCCGCGGAACTCGGCGCGGCCGCGCCGATGCTCGAAGGTTTGACTTTCATCCCGCAGGCCCCCCGCCCGCCGGCTCCACCTCAGCCCGGGGCCCCCGGCGGTCCGGGGGAGTCGGGCGGCGAGGGTGCAGCGCCGGCGCCGCGTCCCGAACCGGCGCCGTCGGCCGTCGACTCGTCCGGCGCCCCTCGGCCCGAACCCGCCCTACAGGTCGCCCCCGACATCGAGAACACCTCCGTGATCCGGCTCCTCGAAGAGGGGCTTGAGCTCGGTGACGAAGAGGTCGAGGTCAAAACCCGCATCATCATGTGGTCCGACGAGCGGGAGGAGGGCCCGACGGTCTTCGACTTCGAAGGCTCCGGGCCTTTGGCCCTCGAGCCTGGGGACGCGCCTTTCGCCGAACTCGCCGCGTCCGGCGCGGTTGAGGCGGCCTTGGAATCGCTCATGGGGGAGGAAGGGGCGCTCCCCGACTTGGCCTTCGATCACCTGCCGCAGGACCTCCGTGGCGAGGCCTTCACGGCTTGGCAAGAGGCGGCGAAGCTCGACTTGCAGGCGGTGCAGGCGGAGGTGGCCCGCGAGCTCGCTAAGCAGGAGCGGGCGGTCCGCGAAGAGCGCACTGCCCTCGTCTTCGGCGACCGGGAGTTCGAAATCCGCCGCGATGGGGAAGTCATCGGGACGCTGATGCCCGAGATTGACCCGGACCGCCTGCTCGAAAACGTCTTGCAGATCGGCACCGAGGAGCGGGGCGAGATGCCGTTCGCCATCGACCGCGAAGGGCGCCTCTACGCCGGTCGGCCTGAGGATCGGCGGCAGCTTGAGACGCTCGATCTCGCTGACCATGCGGCGGGCGAGAGCTGGCGATCTGGGGAATGGGTGGTCGCCATGTCCGCCGATCCGGCGACGGGTCTTCGACTCGGCGTCGCCCGGCCCCTGGGGGACGCTTTGCGCGAGCTGAGGGCCTCCGCCGTGCGCAACCTGATCGTCGGCTTGGCCTTCATCGGACTCGCGATCCTCGGGCTCCTGCCCGTGAGTCGGCGACTCTCGGCGGGGGTGCGCCAGGTCGCCGAGGGCGCGGATCGGATCGCCCGGGGGGACCTCGAAACTCGACTCCCCGTCCGCGGCGGCGGCGAGCTGGCCAACCTCGCCCGCGCCTTCAACAGCATGGCGCATGACGTGCGCGATCACCAGGAGCGGCTGCTGGCCGGGGAGCGTCATCGGCGTCGGGAAGAGGTCAAGGCCCAGCTCATGCAGGCGGAGCTCGATCGCCAGAGCCAAGAGCTCGACGAGGCCCGGGCTTTCCAGCTATCGATGTTGCCCCGCGATCTCCCGGACCATCGCGAGTGGGAGACCGCGGTCCACATCGAGACCGCGACGGAGGTCGGCGGCGACTACTACGATTTCCGCCTGGCCGATTCGTCGGCGATGACGGTCGTGATCGGAGACGCCACGGGACACGGAGCGCGCGCCGGCACGATGGTGACGGTCATCAAGAGTCTGTTCACCGCCCACTCCACGAGCGGGACGGCGCCCGAAGTCTTTTTGACCGAGTCCAGCCGCACCGTCCGTCGGATGGAGCTGGGTCGCATGGCGATGGCGCTGGCGGCCCTGCGGTTAGAAGGTGGGAAGGTCGTGCTCGCGAACGCCGGCATGCCGCCACTTCTGCATCACCGTCACCGGGATGGTGAGGTGGTGGAGTGGCTGGTTCCTGGGATGCCCCTCGGCGGGCTGGCGTGCAGCTACCGCCAGGTGGAGCTGACGGTCGAGTCCGGAGATACGCTTATGCTCTATTCGGACGGGCTGGCGGAACAGCCCGGGGAAGACGGGGAACCGGCGGGCTATGAATACGTTAAAGAACTCTTCCGGTCCCTTTCGGCCCACTCCCCATCGGAGATCGTCGACGGCATGAAGCACGCGTTGGCCCGATTGACGGCCGGTGAGGCGCCGGCCGATGACGTCACGATCCTGGTGCTGCGCCGGCGGTGAAGCTGGCGGCACCGAATGGCCCCGGCGCCCGTCGCAACGCTCCTGAAGTTTTTCGCGAAGTGAGGGGGGAGGACGACACCGAGACGGTGTCCAGATCCACCCGGCCCGACTCCTCCCTATTTAAGAGCCCCAGACCTTGGAGACCACCCGCAGTGCATGACCCACGCTTCGATGACCTCGCTGAAACCCTGATCGGTCACTCGTGTTCCTTAAAGCCCGGTGAAAAGGTGTTGGTGGAGGCCTGGGATACGCCCAAGGCCATGGTTCGGGCCTTGATCCGGCGCATCGACTCCGCGGGCGGGCTGCCCTTCGTGGACCTGAAGTCAAACCGCATCCATCGCGAGCTCTTGCGCACCGGCAACGAGGACCTGATGCGGTCCATCGGCAAAGTGGAGCGGGCCCGGATGGAGGCGATGGACGCGTATATCGGTATCCGGGGCAATCCCAATATCGCCGAGCTCTCCGACGTGTCGGCGGACCAGCTGCAGCTCTATCAGCGTCACTGGTGGGTGCCGGTGCACCGGGAGGTGCGCGTCGCCAAAACGAAATGGGTGGTTCTGCGCTGGCCGGACCCATCGATGGCGCAGCTCGCCAATCGCTCAACGGAGGACTTCGAGGACTTCTACTTCCGAGTCTGCAACGTCGACTACGGCCAGATGCACCGAGCCATGCAGCCGCTGATGGAGCTGATGGAAAGCACCCGTCGAGTGCGGGTGAAAGCACCCGGCACCGACCTTTCATTCAGCATTGAGGGCATCCCGGTGGTCGGCTGCTCCGGCGAGTGCAATATCCCGGACGGTGAGGTGTTCACGGCGCCGGTGCGCGACAGCGTCGAAGGGGAAGTGCAATTCAATACGCCGACGATCTACCAGGGCTCGAGTCATGATGATGTTTACCTGCGCTTCGAAGCCGGCAAAATCGTCGAAGCGAAGAGCAGCAACCAGAAAGCCCTGGAGCAGACGCTGGATGCGGACGAAGGGGCCCGATACCTCGGCGAGTTCGCGGTGGCCTTTAATCCCCACATCACCGAGCCCATGCGGGACATTCTCTTCGACGAGAAGATCGCCGGCAGCCTCCACCTGACGCCGGGCAGCTGCTACGACGACGCGTCGAACGGCAATAAGAGCGAGATCCATTGGGACCTGGTGCTGCGCCAGACGCCGGAGGTCGGAGGCGGCGAGCTCTATTTCGACGACCGGCTGGTGCGCAAGGATGGCCTCTTCGTCGTCCCCGAGCTCGAGGGGCTCAATCCCCAAAGGCTGGGGGCGTGAGCGGCGGAGACCGCATCGTCGTCGTCACCGGCGCCGCGAGCGGCATCGGCCGACGCCTGGTGGATGACCTTTTGGCCCAGGGCGACCGCGTGCTGGCGGCGGATATTGACGGCGGGGCCCTGGATGCGATCGATGGGTGGCCGGCCGAGCGGGTGGTCCGCCGCGCCCTCGACGTGCGCGACCCGGAAGCCTGGGGCGAAACCCTCGCCGCCGCCTCGGCGGCCTTCGGCGGGGTGGACGTGGTGATGAATGTCGCCGGCGTGCTTCGCCCGGGGGCCATCGCCAGCTCCAGTGCCGAGGACGTGGACTTTCACCTCGACGTCAACCTCAAAGGCGTGATCCACGGCACCCGGGCCGCGGCCCGTTTGATGGTGGAGCAAGGGCGCGGCCACATCATTAATATCGCGTCGCTGGCTTCGATGGCTCCGGTGCCGGGGCTCGGTCTCTACGTGGCGAGCAAGTACGGCGTCCGCGGTTTTTCGATGGCGGCGGCGCAAGAGTTAAGGCCCCGAGGGGTCTTTGTCTCCTGCGTTTGCCCCGACGCCGTCCGCACGCCGATGCTGGACTTGCAGGTCGACTACCCGGAGGCCGCCATCACTTTCACCGCCCCGCGTTTCTTGACGCCTGAAGACGTCTCGGCGCTGGTGCTGGGCCAGGTGATGCGACGGCGGCCGGTCATCGCTTCCCTGCCGCGCAGCCGGGCTTTCCTCGCACGCTTGTCGGACCTCTTCCCGGCGGTAGCGACCCGCTTGGTGGCGGTCCTGGATAAGAAGGGTCGGAAGGTCCAGGAGAAAGAACGCCGGGCCGCCGCGGCAGGCGGCCCGGGTTCTTCGTCGCGCTGACGCGTGAGACTTAAGCCCGCGCGGCGTAGGCCTGGAGGGACTTGACGTCCATTTCGCCCCGGGCAAGGGCCGCGATGCCTTCCACCGCCGCCATCGCCCCGGAGAGCGTCGTGATGCACGGGATGTCATAGCGCAAGGCAGTGGTGCGGATGACCGCGTCATCGACGTGCGACTCGCGGCCCCACGGTGTATTGATCACCAGCTCGATGCCTTGATTGATCATCACGTCCACGACGTTGGGGTGGCCTTCGTGGACTTTGAGCACCGTCTCCACTTCGATGCCGTGGTTGGTCAGGAACTTGGCCGTACCGGAGGTCGCGAGCAGCACGAAGCCCTGACGGACGAGGCGTTTGGCCACCGGCACCAGCGCCTTCTTATCCCGATCGTGCACGGATACGAAGGCGCGTCCCGAAAGGGGGAGCTTGTGGCCGGCTCCGAGCCACGCCTTGGCGAAGGCGGCGCCGAAGTTGGCTGCGGCGCCCATGACTTCGCCGGTCGATTTCATCTCGGGGCCGAGCACAGGATCGACGCCGGGGAAGCGCCGGAAGGGGAAGACCGGCATCTTCACGAAGACGCCCGGGACTTCCGGTTCGGCGGTGAAACCCAGGTCGACGAGTTTCTCGCCGGACATGACCCGCGCCGCCAGTCGGACCAGGGGCACGCCGACCGCCTTGGCGATGAAAGGCACCGTCCGGGAGGCGCGTGGATTGACCTCGATGACGTAAATGCCGCCTTCGTGAATCGCGAATTGCACGTTCATCAGGCCGACGACGCCGAGCCTGAGGGCCAAGCGTTTGGCGATATCGCGCATCTGGTCGAGGTCGAAGGGGCCGACGCGATACGGCGGCAGCATGGCGGCCGAGTCACCCGAATGGATGCCGGCCTCCTCGATGTGCTGCATGATGCCGCAGACCACCGCCGTTTCGCCGTCGCACAGCAGGTCGAGGTCGACTTCGAAGGCGTCCTCGAGGAAGTGATCGAGCAAGACCGGCGCGCCGTCGGAAACATCCGCCGCCTCTTCCATATAGCGCCGTAGGGTCGCTTCGTCATAAACCACCGCCATCGCCCGGCCTCCCAGCACGTAGGACGGACGGACCACCACGGGGAAGCCGATGCGTTGGGACGCCTCCAGGGCCTCCTCCACCGACGTCGCGGTGGCGCCGAGGGGCTGGAGGATGTCTTCCTCTTGGAGCAAGGCGCCGAAGCGCTTTCGGTCCTCGGCGAGGTCGATGGTGTCCGGTGACGTGCCCCAGATCGTCACGCCGGCGGCCTCGAGCCCTCTGGACAGTTTCAGCGGGGTCTGGCCGCCGAGCTGCACGATGACGCCGTCGGGCTTTTCGCGGTCGATCACCGCCAGCACGTGCTCCAGGGTGAGCGGCTCGAAGTAGAGGCGGTCGGACGTGTCGTAGTCGGTGGATACCGTTTCCGGATTGCAATTGACCATGATCGTCTCGAATCCGCGCTCCTTGAGCTCGAGGGCGGCGTGGACGCAGCAGTAGTCAAACTCGATCCCTTGACCGATGCGGTTGGGGCCCGAGCCGATCACCAGGACCTTCTTTCGGTCCGTCGGCTCGGCTTCATCCTCTTCGCCATACGTGGAGTAGAGGTAGGGCGTCATCGCCGGAAATTCGGCGGCGCAGGTGTCGACCCGCTTGTAAACGCGACGGATCTCGAGGCGCTCGAGGCGCTCGGCGAGCTGCGGGATCTCGCAATCCAAGAGTCCGGCGACGACGCCGTTCGAGAGCCCGGCCTCCTTGGCCGCCCTGAGAAGCGCCGGCGGCACCTCGTCGAGATTCCAAGCGGCGAGATCTTCCTCGATCTCCACCAGCGACTTCAGCTCGCGCAGGAACCACGGGTCGATGTGGGAGACCTTGTAGATCTCTTCGACGGTCCAACCTTGCCGCAGGGCCTCAAAGACGGCGAAGAGCCGCTGCCAATTGGGGATCGACAGGTAGCGACGCAGCCTGACTGGGTCCGCCAGTTTCTGGTGACCCCGCTCGACGCTGCCGTCGAGCTCGAGCGCCGCGAGGCCTTTCATCAAAGCCTCGCGGAAGGTGCCGCCGATCGCCATGACCTCGCCGACGCTCTTCATCGAGGTGCCGAGGCGGGCGGAGGTCTGCGGAAACTTCTCGAAAGCCCACCGCGGAATCTTGACCACCGTGTAGTCGATCGACGGCTCGAAAGAGGCGACCGTCAGCCCGCCGGTGATGTCGTTGGGGAGTTCGTCGAGGGTGTAGCCGACGGCGAGCAGCGCGGCGATCTTGGCGATCGGGAAGCCCGTCGCTTTGGAGGCCAGGGCCGACGAGCGAGAGACGCGGGGATTCATCTCGATGACCACCCGACGCCCGGTTTGGGGATCCACGGCGAATTGGATATTCGAGCCCCCGGTGGCGACGCCGACCTTGCGGATGACGGCGAACGCCTCGTCGCGCATCGCCTGGTACTCGCGGTCGGAGAGGGTCTGCTGCGGCGCCACGGTGATGGAGTCGCCGGTGTGCACGCCCATGGCGTCGACGTTTTCCACCGAGCACACCACGATGGCGTTGTCGGCGACGTCCCGAATGACCTCCAGCTCGAATTCTTTCCAACCGAGGACCGATTGCTCGATGAGCACCTCGTGGGTGGGGCTGGCCTGGAGGGCCCCGGCGACGACGGACTCCAGCTCGTCGCGGTTGTAGGCGACGCCGCCGCCTTCACCGCCGAGGGTGAAGGACGGCCGGATGATCACCGGGAAACCGAGCTCGTCGGCGATTTTGCGGGCGCTCTTGAGGCCGTCGGCGTAGCCGCTCTTCGGCACTTCAATGCCCACCTCTTCCATCGCCTTCTTGAACTCCTGCCGACTCTCGCCGAGCTGCAGGGCCTTGATGCTGGCGCCCAGCAGCTCGATGGGCTTGCCGTCCTTACCGTATTTCTCAAAGGCGCCGCGTTCGGCGAGGGCCGTGGCCAGATTGATGCCGGTCTGTCCGCCGACCGTGGGTAAGACAGCGTCCGGGCGCTCGGCTTCGAGGATCTTCTCCGCCATTTCCGGCGTCAGCGGCTCGACGTAGGTGGCGTCGGCGAGCTCGGGGTCGGTCATGATCGTCGCCGGATTCGAGTTGACCAGGATCACTCGGTAGCCTTCGCGTCGAAGCACTCGGCACGCCTGGGTGCCGGAGTAGTCGAATTCACAGGCCTGGCCGATGACGATCGGGCCGGAGCCGAAGACGAGAATCGAGGAGATATCTGTGCGTTTAGGCATGGTGGTCTCGGGTCAACTTCTTGCAGTTAGGGGTGGTGGGTTCCGTCGGCCCCCGCTCCGACGTTGGAGTAGCCGGGGCACTGGTGCCGCGGCAACGGAGGGTATCGCGGAAATGCGCCGTCGGTGTCAGAAAGCGCGCACCGGACAAACCGGCTACGCTTTGACGCGAGAATCTGGAGGTGACGGCAGCTCGCGCAGAGGCCTGCACTCGGGAGGAGCTCTTGACGATCCTCGGCCGTCGGCGGTGGCGGGTTAAAGGGCATGGGAAATGGGGCCTAGTGGGGCCCCGTCGTCGCCGTCATCCGCTTGGGCTGATTCATCCCCGCGGGCGAGGTGTTCATCACCTCGTCAGGGCGTTCGGCGTCAAATGCCGTATTTTGTGAGGAACGGATTCCGGTTTTCACGCGTATATAGATGTGAAGGCGGAACACAACGCCTCGGGATCGCAAGGTCCCGCCGGTCGTGTTCCGTTGCTTACCGGGGTTCGACGAGCTCGCGTCCGCGGCTCGGTGGAATGGAACCCCACCGGTCGAAACGACTCCCCAGTTCAACACCAAGGCGTCGCTTCGCACCGTCCCACGACCTACCTCTTCCGTGTCATCGCGACACGCGATCATAACCAGGGGGACTGCTTCGGCGGTCCCCCTCGGCCTTTCTAGGGCAAGAATTCGCCCGCGGGACGGGGGAGCCGACACCGTCACGAGCCGCATCGTCACGATCCGCGGAGGGCCTGGGCGGGAAGCAATTTGGCCGCCCGGGCCGCTGGAATCGAGCAGGCGATGACCGTGACCGTGAAGGAGAAGGCCACGATGGCGGCGACGTCTTGTCCCTGGGTGATGAAAGGCACGGAGTCAATAAAGTAAACAGCCGCCACTTCCGGATCGAACCGCACCAGCTCGTAGCGGGTGACGACCCATGAGATCGCGGTGCCGAGGGTGACGCCGAGGGCAATGCCGAGGGCCCCCAGACCCAAGCCGTAGGTCAGGAAAACAAGAAATAGTCGCCTCGGCTCAAGTCCTAGGGTGGTGAGCACGCCGATATCGGCGAGACGCTCGCGGACCAGGATGACGAGGGTGGACGCGGTATTGAAGGTCGAAACGACGACGATCAGGCCAAGGACGAAGAATAGAAGAGCTTCTTGCAAAGCGAGCGCGGCGAAAAGGTCGCGGTTGAGCTGCTCCCAGCGCTGGACGTGCCAGTCCTCGCCGAGGGCATCCTCTACGCTGGCAGCCACCTCTTCCCGATCCGCACCGTCCCCGATCTTGACCTCGAGCACGTCGATACCGCTGGCCGTGCCTCGGGCCGCGAGCAGAACGTCCCGGTCGAGCAGAGCCCAGGACGCATCGAATTCGGCGAATCCGGTCGTGAAGGCGCCGGCGATCCGGGCGCTGCGGTATCGAAAGCGAGGCCGTTCGGCGCCGAGGTCCAGCACGACCAGCCGGACCGTATCCCCCGCCTGCACCTGGAGACGCCTCATGAGCTCCTGGCCCACCAAGACCCGAGCGACCCCTCGGTCGTCCGGAGTGAGGTCGAGCTTCGCGGTCTTCGGGTCAGCGATCGCGCCGCTCGTTCGGGCGATCGGCGGCTTTGAGCCGGGCTCGACGCCGCGGAAGACCACCGACGTGCCGGCTCGAAGCGCGGGGCTCGAGATCGAACCTTCGCCGTAGGCCACCTGCCCCACGAACTCGACGCCGGGTATAGACGCTCGGCGCAGGCGATGCTGGCCGTCACCGAGGGAGCCGGAAACAAGCGGCGAGACGACCAGGTCGCCCTGGAGGCCGATGAGCTTGCGCTGCAGGGTCTCGGTGTAGCCCGACATCAGCGCCATCGCGATGGTCATGGCGAGCACGCCGAGGGTGGTCGCGGCGAGCGCCGCGACCCCGGTCGAGGAAAGAATATGGCTCCGCTCTCCCCGTAGATATCGCCCGGCGATGAGCCACGGCAGGGGGAGCCCACTCACCAAGCGCTGAGACTCCCGAGGAAGCGGTCGA
>JBCDKB010000158.1:0-16057 GCA_038747035.1 Acidobacteriota bacterium
ATTCAGCGCGGAGCCGATCCAACCGACCCCGTCGACAAAGGGAAATGGCGAAGTGGACCGCTGCGGCCGACTGCTCGAACGCATCCGTCATTCTTCGGGCGAATGCCCAGGCCATGACAGACCGCAGCGTCAGCTCCAGCTTTTCGCTCGGGCAGAGGTCGCCGATCTGCGGAACCAACTCGACCCCGACAACCTCGGCCTGCCTCCACGCCAGCCGGGGATCACTGTAGGCGAGGCCGACAAGACTCTTGAGGTAGGCGCGGGCGAAGTGAGTCGTCCGGTACTTCTTCGTCGACCGCAGACGCCGGCGCTGCTCGATGGGAGTGCAGCCCTGCATTTCTTCGACGAGCTGGGCGACGCCCGGAGGCATATCGGGCGGCGGCTCAAAGGGCAGCTCCGAGCCCTCGGGCTCGAAGTCTGCGGCCCGTGCGGCCGCTTCTTCGAGGGCGGCGAGGCCTTTGTCTTTCTCGGTCGCCATGACTTGGGCGAGGTAGAAGCTCGCGTCCGGCGGTGCCCCGAGGGAGCCCGCGAAGAAGGGCCCGGGCTCGATATCGAGCAATTCGAGGGACTTCAAGAAGACGTCGACCGGGATGGATAGCTCGCCGCGGCAGTACTTGCTGAGGTAGCCCTCTGCGCGGCCCAGACCCTGCTCGATTTCGCCAATACGCCCGTAGTGCCGATTGAGCTCGGCTCGGAGTGCGCCTCGGAGGCGATCGTGGGCGTCGGCGGCAAACATGACCATTTACCTTAGCATGCTAGCCGGACATTGCGATCCACATTACTCATCCGATTTTTTATCCGTGGGCCGCCACGACGGGCTGCCAAGCCACGGCGCGACGGCAGGTCGCAATGAAATAAGGATTGAGGGCGTCCTCTCGGTCGTAGCGCAACGTCTCGCCGTCGGGATAGACGTGGACCTCACCGCCGGCCGCCCGCAGGACGGCGTGGGCGGCGGCGATATCCCACTCCATGGTCGGGGAGAGACGCGGGTAGAAATCCGCGGCGCCTTCGGCCAGGAGACATAGCTTCAACGAGCTCCCGATCGACGTCACCTCATAGGGCGGCAGCTGCTCGAGAAAAGCCTCGAGCTCGGCGCCGCGGTGGGACCGGCTGGCGACGACAACGAGCGTCCCCGGGCCTCCGTCGACGGCGGTCCCCGCCGCTTCGATCGGGCGGCGCACTTCCGTCGCGTGCTCGTGGCGCCAGGCGCCGCGGCCGACGTGGCCGAGGTAGGACCGTCCCAAGGCGGGCGCCACGACGACGCCGAGGATCGGCTCGCCGCGGTCCACGAGGGCGATGTTGACGGTGAACTCGTCACGCCCGGCGATGAATTCTTTGGTGCCGTCAAGCGGGTCCACCAGCCACATCCGCCGCCGCCCGCGGCCGGCGGCATCGGGACTGCGCGCGTCTTCTTCCGCCAGCCAAGGAATGTCCGGAGCTAACTCCTGAAGACCGGCGAGGATTTTCTCCTGGCTCGCTAAATCCGCCGCCGTGACGGGCGAATCGTCCTTTTTGCGCTCGACGTGCAGGTCATCCCGGCGGTGGTGCTGGAGGGTCGCGAGGCCCGCTTCACGGGCGATTCGCCAAACCTGTTCGAGAAAATCGGCGTCGAGGCTGCGATCCGGCATGGATACAGTGTACCGGATTGCCTTTCGAAACGGATCGTCTGGACCGGGTGGAACGACTTTTGTACCACCCGAATCCCGACGCGCCTCACCCCTCTTCGACGATTTCAAAGTCCGTCGTCACGTCGATCGCCCCTTCGATGGAGCGGTAAACCGGACAATAGCGGGCGTGGAATCCGTGCACTCGCTCGACGACCTCGCGGTCCGACGCACTCGCTTGGAGCCGGTAGTGGACGTGGATCCTCTTCAGCACCAGCACCTTGTCTTCGGTCTCGACTTCCCCCCTCGCTTCTCCGATCAAGCGACCCTCACTGGCATTGACGTGGCGCGCTTCCAGCGCCCCACCGAAGGTGCCGGTGAGTCAGCCGGCGGCGGCGGCCACCATGTAGTCGATGGTCGTGGCGTGGGGATCCGCCACGTCGGGGGAGACGCCGTAGTGTTCGGCGATGGCGCCGTGCACCCCGAAGTGCACAGCCTTCTTCTCCGCCGGCAGGTAAGCCAAGCGGGCCGGACCGCGCTGCCGCTCGATGCGGACCGTGGAGACGTAGGTAACGTCGCTCATTCCTTCTTCCTCCGGGCTTGTGGATGGGGCTCTATGTCCACGTCGAAGTTTATCCCGTGGCGCCGCCGGGCCTGCGGTGCTTGACCTGCCCTTTCAGTGGGAGCCCCCTCAGCAGAAAGAGCCCCGGCGCTCGCCGGGGCTCTCGACTGGCTGTCGCCTAGGACGCCCCTCAGGCGCCACCAAAACCAACGAGCCCTACGCGTCTTCCAGCAGGTCCGCCTTGGCCGCGCGGATCCGATCCGCCGTATTGGCGGTCACTTCGTAGATCCACGAGCCGTGGAAGATATTGAACTGCTGCAGCTCGTCCACGCGGGCCATCAGCTCGGAGGTTTCCTTCATCTCCTCCTCCGACGCGTCGGGCTGCATCAGGATGCGCCCGCCGGCCACCTTCTCGGAGGTGTGAAAGCCCTCCAGCCGCAGGTAGTGCTTGTCGCCCTGCTGGGCGGACTCGAGCAGGTAGCCGGAGCCGTCGTCGAGCACCACCTCGAGCTGCCGGTCGAAGCGCAGGCCCTGCACTTCCGGGGCGTCGGCCAGGAAGTGCTTGACGAAGCGCAGGCCCTGGAGGACCGTCTTGACCTGCCGCGCCTGCGACGATTCCTTTTGGCCCGCCGGCAGATCGACGAGCGCCGCATCGCCGCCGTCTTCCGGCTTCTGGAAGCTGAAGTCAGCGCCGCGCACCGACGCCACTTCCGACGGCGAGACGTCGAGCACGTCCTTGTCGACGAAGCCGTCGCCGTCGGTGGTCAAGAACACGCGCTTGTCGGTGAGGTAGATCTCGTCGCGATCACCGTCAATGCGGCGCAGGTAGGTACCGCCGGTTTCGAGCGACGAACCGAGCAGGAAGCGCACCATGTCGTTGCCGCCGCCGTCGAAGAGGGCGACTTCCACCGTTTCCGGATCACGATCGTCGCCGGCGGTGAGCTTGAGCTCTTGCTGGAGCGACTCGCCGCTGCCCACTTCTTTTTCGAGGGAGATCTCGAGCACATCCTTGATCAGGCGATTCACCGGATTGTTCTTGGCCCGGTAGCCGTCCAGGGACGGGATTTCGAAACTCTCACCGTCGGCGGCGCGGCGTAGCACCGTCTCCTCATCACCTTTGCGAACCTCGACGCGGGCGATTTCGTCCGGATTGAGGTTCGGCAGAAATTTCTGGCCGCGCTCGAAGCGCTCAGCACGCTGCACGTCGTGGTGGTATGACCAGGCGGACAGCGCCAGCAGCGCCACCGCCGCCGCCAGGAGTTTTTGGTTGGTCTTGGTCACGGACTCGCTCATTTCGAGCTCCTCGCCTGAAGGTCACGGTTGCGGCGGCGTAGGAAGAGACCCAGGCCGACGACCAAAATCACACTCGGCATCAAGCCCATGGCCGAGAAGCGCACGAAGGTCTCTTCACCTTCGAGGGCTTTTCTTTTCTCTTTGCGGATGTCCGCGAGCTCGCGGTTGGAGTCCCGGATCCGATCGTTGAGCTGCTCCACTTCATCCTGCAGCTGCTTCTGCAATAGCGCCACGTTGCCGGAGTTGCTGGTTTTGTCCCGCAGCTCCTCTTCGAAGCGACCGATATCGGCGCGCAGGGTGCGCTCGCGCTCGAGGGTCTCTTCGTCGGCTCGCGCTTCGATCTCGTCGAAGAGCTTGAACGGCCGGGCGATCGTGCGCTTGGCGCGCACCTTCATCAGCTCCTCGGAGCCAAAAAGGTAGTCCACCCCGTTGAGCAGGATCTTGTGGTTGTCGTTCACGGCGACGGCGCCGAAGATCGAGTTCTGGAAAGCGACCTGGTCGCTGAGGAAGTCGACATCGGCGAAGACCAGCACCGTCGACGCCGCGCGCTCGCTTTCCGGCACTGCGTCCTTTTGGATTCTTTCGCCGCCCTCCGGCTCCGGCAGCTCGATGCCGGGCGGTAGCCCCGGCGGCGGCTGGGGGGCCTCCGCCGGCAGGCTCACCCCGTCGGGGAAGGCTGACGGCAGCGTGCCCTGCACCAGGTAGGCCAAGGCTACGGGGGTTTCCGACGGCTGGAGGTTATCCACCAGCTTAGCCGGCTGCCCCAAGTCGAGGAAGGTCAGCTCGTCACCGGTCGGAAATCCGGCCTTGATGTCGAGCGTTCCGCCCTGCGCAGTGGTGGTCACCAGAGGCGTGAGCTCTACGCCTTCGGGCACCTCCTCCGCCGGACGCAGGGCGCCGGCGGTGAAAAACCGCAGGTCCATCAGGCCCTGGAGCACAGGGTTGGAGCGGTCGAGCACGGCGTCGGCCGACTCGGCGTCTATCGCCAGGTCAACGACGACCTTCTCCGCCGGACCGCCGCGGGCCACCGGCCGACGCAGCGCCAGGTCGAGGTCGGCGATGACCTCACCTTCGGGCCGCTTGAGACCCCAGGCGGCGAAGAGCTCCGGCAGATTCGACGACGGCTCGTATTGATAGGCCTGGAGGGGATTCTGCGGATTCTGCGGCGGCTGGTCGTCGATCGAATAGGGGTCGACAAAGACCAGGGCGTTGCCGCCGCGCACCACCCATTCATCCAAAGCCCACTGCGCCCGGGAGCTCAGGCTCTTCGGATGGAGCACCACCACGAGGTCATACTCGTCCGGCGAGATCACGTCGGTGGAGCTATCGATTTTCTTGACGTCGTAGGACTCTTGGAGCAGCTTCATCGCCGTCCACGACTCGCCCGGGTTTTGCCCCTGGGCGGCCATGATCTGGGCCATATAGGGATCCGACGGGCCGAGCACTTCCAGGCTCGACAGCACGCCGACGCGCTGGCGCTCCGGCCAGATCAGGTTATAGAGCTTCTTTGAAATCTCGTACTCGACGCTTTCCTGCTGGTTCGGCCACAGGAATTCGATCGAGTCGCGGCTGCCGGTTTGGGTCTCGAAGACGAGGCCGAAGAAAAAGAGGTCGCCGTGCTGGTTGATCGGCTTGCCTTCGAGGCCGTAGTCCTGGGCGTCTTGGGCTTCATCGGAGTCCGGGACGGGGTCGAAGGTCGACACTCTGACCTTGCCGTTCGACGCCACGGCGTATTCCTGGAGCAGGGCCCCGACGTAGCGCTCGTAGGTGATGAAATCCTTGATGAAGCGCGGCAGGGTCTTGCCGGCGGTCTCGGAGAAATAGAGCTTCAGCTCGACCGGCTTCACACCCTCGGCGTTCATCTTGTCGAGGATCGCTTCCGTGCCTTCGGAGAGCGAATAGAGGTCATCGGCGGTCATATCGAGACGCGCGTTCTCGAAGTGGGTCGTCACGACGTGGATGCCGAAGACGGCGATCAGCGCGATGAGCACGACCGCGGTGATGGGGCTACTGAGAATTTTCGACACGTGATCGCTCCTCAGGACGCTTTGACGCGGTCAAGGGCCAGCATGCCGCAGACCAGCCAGGTGGCGGTGAAGACCAGGAAGAAGACGATCGAGCCGAGCTCGATCAGGCCGCGGGTGAGGGTCTCGAAGTGGTCGGAAAGGCTGAGGGCCAGCGCCACCTGCTCGGTATAGCCGCCGAGGAAATCGCCGATGAATTGCAGCGACTGGGGCAAGCCGACGAGCAGAAAGAAGACCGTGGCTGCTGTGCCCAAGATGAACGCGACCACCTGGTTCTTGGTGATCGCCGAGAAGAGCATGCCGACCGCCAGGTAGGCCCCGGCCAACAGCACGCAGCCGAGGTAACCGGTGACCAGGGCGCCCCAGTCCGGGTCGCCGAGTCGCGCCACCTGCCAGACCAGCGGCCAGGTCATCACCAGGGAAAAGCCGAGGAAGCACCAGCCGGCGAGAAATTTGCCGAGATATGACGCCTCGAGGGTGATCGGCAGCGTGAACAGCAGTTCGACGGTGCCCGACTTCCGCTCCTCGGCCCACAAACGCATGGCCACCGCCGGCACGAGCACCACGAAAAGCCACGGCACATAGGCGAAGAACGCGTCGAGGCTGGCTTGGCGCAGCTCGAGGAAGCGGCCGAAATCCCGGGATACCGTGAGCCAGCCGCTGGCCAGGAGGAAGATGACCAAGAAGATATAGCCCAAGGGGGAGGAGAAATAGCCCTTGAGCTCCCGCTTGAAGACGGCCGAGAGGCCGGTGAAACGTGCGGTACTTTGCGACATCAGCGGCTCACTCCTTGGGTGATCTCGCGGAAGAAGTCGTCCAGGCGGCCGGTGGAAGAACGTTCGATGAGCTCCGGCGGGGTGGAATCCACCAGCATCTGGCCCTGGGAAATGATCATCGCCCGATTACAGACCCGCTCGACCTCGTCGAGGATGTGGGTCGAAACGACGATGCACTTGCCCGCCGAGAGGTTCGAGATCAGCTCCTGCACCACGGCTTTTTGATTCGGGTCGAGGCCGTCGGTGGGCTCGTCGAGGATCAGCACTTCCGGATCGTGGATCAGGGCCTGGGCCAGGCCGACCCGGCGCTTATAGCCTTTGGACAGCGTTTCCACCGTCTGGTGGGCGACCCGACGGAGTTCCGTCATCTCGATCACCCGCCGGATCGCGCCGCCGTCGGTCACACCCCGGGCCTCCGCGATGAATTCAAGGAACCCGGTCACCGTCATCTCACCGTAGGCCGGCGCATTTTCCGGCAAGTAGCCGATCCGCTGGCGACCGGCGAGGGAGTTCCGCGTCATGTCAAAGCCACTGACGCTGACCCGCCCGGAATCCGGCGTCAGAAAGCCGGTGATCAGGCGCATCGCCGTGGTCTTCCCGGCGCCATTCGGGCCCATAAAGCCCAAAACGTCACCGCGGTGCGCCTTGAAGCTGATGCCGTCCACGGCCTTGATCGGCCCGTAGTGCTTGACCAGATCTTCGACCTCGATCAACACCTCGCCGGCGTTTCGCGCGGCTCCTTGGGCGGGCGCTCCGGCCGCCGGCACGTCGGCCGCGGCGACGGCTGCTGGTAACTCGTCGTCTTTCGTCGTCTCTTCCATGGAAGCCCTCCGGATATCCCCGGTGACATCGATTCATCGATCGGCGTCGCGTCAGATTGACGCACCGCCGCGCCGGGACGGCCAGAAAGCCACCCCGTTTTACGGCGTTCGCTAGGGGATCAGCAAATCCCGTTCCAGCCCGGAGGGAAACCCGCGCCTCGTCGCGGCTCACGCCGACTCGCCGCGCCCCCAGACCAGAAAGGCCGCCGCGCTCAGGATCATCAGCAGCACGCCGTAGGCCGCCGCGATGCCGAACTCCTGGACCCGCAGGGCCGAGGCGATCTCAATCGAAATCGGCCGGGTCGTAAAGGTGTAGAGCACGATGGACGTCACGAAGTCGCCGAGGGCCGTGATGAACGCAAGGCCCAAACCCGCCACTAGGGCCGGGCGCACCAGCGGCACGACCACCCGCCAAAATCGCCGAAGCGCGCCCGCGCCGAGCGACGCCGCCGCTTCTTCAAGCGCAGGGTCGAGCCGTCGCAATCCCGCGATGGCGGAGCGACCTGTGATCGGCAAACAGCGCAGCAGGTACGCCAGCGGCAGGATGATCGGCGTGCCGACCCACAGGAATCGCAGCAGCCACGGGGCGTCGACGGAAAAGGCGGTGGCCAAAGCGAGGGCGAAAACCGTGCCCGGGATGGCCCAGGGAAGGGCCACGAGGCCTTCTAAGGCGGCGCCGGTTCGGCCCCCGGATCGAATGGACTGACGGGCCGCCAAGAGCCCCAAGAGCAACGCGCCCGCCGTCGCGACGCTCGCCATCCACAGGGAGTTGACCATCGGCCGCAGGCGCTCGGGGTCGGAGAACAGATCCCGATAGTTGACGAGGGATAGCTCCGGCGGCAGCAGCTCGACCGTCCACGTGCCGATGGGCACGAAGGAGATGAGCAGCAGGGTCAGGTGCGGCAGCAGCATCAGAATCGCCAGCCCCCAGCCGACGACCGCGAAGCCAGCCCGCGCCGCCGGGCTCTTCACCGCGCGCCGCTCGGGGGCAATGCCGTGGGCCGACGCCACCGCGTCTTCCCCCTGGAGGCGACGAATCACCCACAGACCCAGCAGCGCCAGCGACGCCAGGATTACCGCTTCCACCTGTGCGAGCTGGAGCTGGCCGTTGGCTTTTGAGGCGACGATCTGGGTGGTCATGACGCGGAAACCGCCGCCGAAGATATACGGCGCCGAAAACGAGCCCAGGGACGTCATGAACGTCAGCAAACCCGCGCCGAGCAGCGCCGGACGGAGCTGGGGCAATATGACTTTGAAGAACGTCCGCCGCCGCGACGCCCCCAGGGAGGCCGCCGCCTCGAGCATCGAGCCGTCGAGTCGAACGAGGGCGGCGCGCACAAAAAGATAGAAGTAGACGTACATCGAGTACGTATGCACCAGCAGGATGGCGCCGGCGCCGCCGAGACGCCACGGGGGCTTTTCGAGCGAGAGCACCTGCTGCACCAGCCTCGACAGGAAGCCGCTTTCGCCGTAGAGGAAGATGAACGCGATGACGCCGACCAGCGGCGGCAAAGCGACGGGCAGCGCCATCAGCGCCCCGAGGACCCGTCGACCCGGAAAATCCGTGCGCTCAAAGACGAAGGCGAGCGGCACGCCGACGATGGCCGCGAGCGCCACGGAGGCGAGGGAAATCCACAGGCTGTTGAAGAGAGCCCGCCACTCGCCGGGACGTTCCGCAAATTCCTGAAAATGATGAAAGCCCCCGTCGACGGCCTCGACCACCGTCAGCAGCAGCGGGTAGCCCACCAGCCACAGTAAGACGACGGCGATGGCCAGGGCCGCGCCGAGTGAGGCGCCGGCCGGTCGACGGGGCGAGCTCACACCGGCTCCGGCGTAAAGACCCGAGGCACCGGCCCTCCGCCGCGCGGGGCCACCCACACCCGCTGACCCGAAGCCGGAGTGTCGCCGTCAAGCAGGACCTCGGCCACCCGATCTGGAAAAGCGACGAGCTCGACCCGGGCGTAGGACAGCGCGCCGGTGAATCGAACGCCGAGGAACCTGCCCTCTAGGCCGCCGGGACGTCCCGCTTCGGTGAGAACCAAGGATTCCGGACGCACCACGAGGTCGACTTCGGCGCCGGCCTCCGCGGGGGCGGCGGCCCTCGCTTCCCAGCTCACCGAGGGCTGGTCCAATGACGCGGAGGCGCCGAGGCGGACCCACACTTCCCCTTCCGGCGCCGCGGGACCTTCGGCCGTGCCGCGCAGCGTCGTCGAGCGACCGATGAAGCCGGCGACGAAAGGCGTCTTGGGATTGCGATAAAGCTCCGTCGCCGCCCCCACCTGCTCCAGGTGACCGCGGTTTAGAACCGCCACCCGGTCACCGACGTGGAAGGCTTCTTCCTGTTCGTGGGTGACGAGCACGGTCGTGATGCCGATGCGCTTGACGGCGGAGCGCAGCTCACTCCGCGTCTTCTCGCGCAGCGCAGGATCCAGATTCGACAGCGGCTCGTCGAGCAGGAGCAGGGTCGGTTCCGGGGCCAAAGCCCGCGCTAGGGCCACGCGCTGCTGCTGGCCGCCGGATATGGCCGAGACCTTCCGGTCGCCATAACCCGACAGATCCACCAGCTCGAGCATCTCCTCGACCCGGGCTTCGATCTTGGCTTTGGCCCATTTCCGAGCCTCGAGTCCGAATGCGACGTTCTGGCCCACGCTCAGGTGCGGGAAGAGGGCGTAGTGCTGAAAGACCATGCCGAATCCGCGCTCCACCGGTCCGAGCGCAGTGATGTCGCGGTCCTCGAGCTTGATCTCGCCGGCGTCCGGCTTTTCGAAGCCCGCCAGCAGACGCAGGGCCGTTGTTTTGCCGCTCCCGGACAGGCCGAGCAGGGCGAGGATTTCGCCGTCACCGATCTCGAGACTCAGATCCTCGAGCACCCGGGTCTCGCCGAAGCTCTTATGGAGTCCCCGCAGCTCGAGGTAGGCGCTCACTCGCCGCCCCGGCCGCGCACTTCACGGTCCCAGCGCTGCATCCACTCGGCGCCCTTTTCTTCGATCAGGGCCCAGTCCACCTCCGCGGTGATCAGCTGATCGAGCGCTTCACGGGCCCATTCCGGAAGATCTTCCGCCGGGATATCCGTACGCGCCGGCAGACGAAAGACCTGCTCGGCGGCCAGCTGCTGCGCTTCGCGGCTACCCACCCAATCAATGAATCGAATCGCCGCTTCGCGGTGCGGCGCGCCGCGCACCAGGCCCACCGAGTCCTCGATGACCGGCGAGCCGCTGGTCGGAAAGCGGTAGCCGAGCGGCGCCCCGCGCTTGCGCTGGAAGAGGATATCCGTGAGCTCCCAGCAGGTCACCAGACCTTCCTGACGTTCGATCTTGAGGTGCAGGAGCGCCGGGTTGTGGGCGTATTCCTTGGTCTGGCCGTCCAGCGCACTCAGCCACGCAAAGCCGGCTTCGGCGTCACCGTAGCTCGCGACGGACCGCGCCAACACCATGCCGAAGATCGTCCGCATGGTGCCGCTGGCGAGGGGGTCGCGGATCAGCACCTTATCGGTCCACTCCGGATCCAGTAAATCCGCCCAGTCCGTGGGCGCCTCGTCCGCCGCCACGGCGTCTTCGTTGAAAACCAGAATCGGCGGCGTGCGATAGAGGCTGTGGAACATGCCGTCGGGATGGCGTCCGGACGGCGCCACCGCCTCCGCCCAGGGCGGCACGTAGGCTTCGAGCAAGTTTTCAGCGACGCCGCGCGCCAGGATGGTGGCCGGGCCTCCGAACCAAACGTCTGCCTGGGGATTCACCGCTTCCGAACGCACGCGGTCGTAGACCTCCTGGGACCCCATATCGAGCCAGCGCACATCAATATCGGGATTCTGGGCCTCGAAAGTGCTCTCAAAGAGCCCGAGCAGATCGCGCCCGTGGGGGGAATAAAGCACCAGGGGCTCGCGACCGTCGTCCGCGCAGCCCGCCGCGGCCAAGGCGAGCGCCGTCGCCGCGATCCCGCGGCGAAAGAACGAGAGGACGGAGCGGGTCCGCGGGGAAGGCGACGGGGCCGGCGAGAGGTTTGGAGCAGCGTCGTGCATGGTGTTCCTAAGAAGTCAGCGTCGCCCGGGATTATTTCGCACGTCGCGGATTCGCGCGAACAGACGCGCTATGCTTTCGCCATGCATCCTTTCCCAGACGACTTCCTATGGGGCGCCGCCACGGCGTCGCACCAGGTGGAAGGTGGAAACTCGCTGAATGACTGGTGGGATTGGGAGCACCAGCGGGGCCGTATTCAGCACGGCGAGCGCTCCGGCGACGCCGCCGGCTGGTGGGACGGCGCCGCCGAGGACGACCTGCGCCGCGCCGCCGATATGGGCCACAGCGCCCACCGCCTTTCACTTGAATGGAGTCGTCTGGAGCCCGAGCCGGGCCGCTTCGACGGCCGCGCTTTCGACCGCTACCGAGAGATCCTGGGCGCCGCCCGCGACCTCGGCCTCGCCACCAACGTCACCCTCTACCACTTCACGCTACCGCGCTGGGCGGCTCGACGCGGCTCTTGGCTCTCCCGGGACCTCCCCCGGCGCTTTGCGCGCTTCAGCGGAGAAGCGGCGACAAGGCTCGGCGACCTCGTGGACCTGTGGGCAACGATCAATGAGCCGAATGTGCTCGCCTTTATGGCCTACGGCGAGGGCCGCTGGCCCCCCGGTCGGCAAAGCGCTCTCGCGAGCTTTCGCGTCCTGCGCATGCTGCTGCGCGCCCACGTCGGCTCCCGGCGGGCGGTGCGCGCCGCCCGCCCCGACGCGCCGGTCGGCCTGGTGTTGAATATGCCGCTCTTCGAGCCCGCCCACATCGGACATCCGCTGGACCGCGCCGCCGCGTCTTTCCAAGACTGGGGCTTCACTGGCTCGGTCCTCGCCGGCCTCGTGGACGGTAAGCTCCGCCTGCCGATGACGCTTTTCCCGCGCCACGAGCCCGGACTCGCCGGCAGCTTCGACTGGCTCGGCGTCAACTACTACGGCCGCTTCGCCGTGCTCTTCGACCCCGCCGCTGAAAAGCCCATGGGGCGCCACGTCCAGCAGCCGACGACGCGTACCGAGTGGGTGGACTGGGGCCAGCCCTGTCCCCGCGGCCTCACCGCCTCACTGCTCCGCGCCGGCCAGCTCGGCAAGCCCGTCTACGTCACGGAAAACGGTCTCTACGATAACGACGACCGGGCGCGGCCGCGTTTCCTGATCGACCACGTGGATGCGGTGGCGGACGCCATCAGCCGAGGCGCCGACGTGCGCGGCTACTTCCACTGGTCGCTGGTCGACAATTTCGAATGGACCGAAGGCTGGAGCACCCACTTCGGCCTGCTGGCCCTCGACCGCAGCACCGGCGAACGCACGCCACGGCGATCGGCGGCGATTTTCGAGCGCATCTGCCGCGCCGGCGGCGTCGAAGCGGCGCTGCGCCGGGAGGTCGGCGAGGGGTGAGCGGCGACCTCGACGTGGCTTTATCCTCTCGGCTCGCCGACGGATGGAGCCCAACTCCCCTGCGTGCGCTCATCGGCGAACGCGGACTGGCGATCGTCTTCTGGTCGGCCGTGTGCTCCCACTGCCGACGGTATGACGATTACCTCAACGGCTGGGCAAACCGATTCCCGATCGGGCTCGCCGTCATCGGCTGTCGCGTCGGCGAGGCGGAGGAGGACCTCGATAGCGCGGCGAAGCACCGCGGTCTCGACTTTCCGCTGCTCCACGACGTCACCGGAGCCGTCGCCCGAGGGTGGGGCGCCCGCCAGACGCCGACCGTCTTCTTGCTCGACGAGGACGCCCGCGTCACTTACCGCGGCGCCATCGATGATTTCACCTACCCGGACGCCCCGGGTCACCGCCCCTACCTGGACGACGCCGCGACCGCCCAGCTTGAAGGGCGGCCGGCGCCGATCCCTTCGACGGCCGCCTTCGGCTGCCCGACCGAATCCCCGTACTACGGGGCGGCGTCGCTCTTCACCGACGGCGACCGATGATCTGCGACGCGACGCCGGGGCTGGCGCGATGAGTCGACGTCTTTCGGAAAGTCTCGTCGACCTCTTCGTCGACTCGGTGCGCGCCGCCGACGCCGTCATGGACGAGGCGATGCGGGTGCTCGGCGACGTCGGCGGGTCGAGTGAGGCCGGAGCCTCGGACCAGGCCGTCCGGGAATGGGCGAATCGCGCCCTGCGCAGGGCCGCCCTCCCCGAGCTCGGCCGCCCCGGACCTCGCGGCGTGCTCGAAGATCTCCTGGACGCCGCCCGCAGCACCGGCGCGCCGGCGGCGACGCTTCCCTTCGCCCTGCCGCTGGCGGCGGCTCGCCTCTTCGGCGACCAGATGCTGCGCGCGGAGCCGGTTCTACGCACGGTGCGCCCCGCCGTCCTACCGGGCTTTCTGCGCTTCGTCGCGAAGACCTGGAGCGATCTTCCGATTTATTTCACCCTGCAGTATGGCGAAGCCCTGGCCCTCCTGGAGCGCCGCCTCGACGAGCGTCCGCGGGACCCCGACGTGCGCTACGCCCTGGCGATGACGCTGCTCGAGTGCGGCCATTTTCGCGAAGCCGCGGAACACTTCGAAGCGCTGTCGGCGGCCGAGAGGCAGGCGCGCCACTGGGCGCTCGTCGCCCGAGTGAGGGCAGGGGACTTCGAGAGTGCCCTCGAACACGGTCGACACCACCGGGCCGAAAAAACAGCGACCGGCCGCCTCTGGCTCCACCTGGCGGCGGAAGGAGCGGCCGGCGGTTCGGCGGCCGATAGCGACGAGACCCTCCACGTCATGTCGCGGGGACAGACCGCCGATTTCGAACTCGAGGAAGTGTCCGAAGCACTCGGACTGCGCAAGGTCTCCGGCGGCCGCGGCACCGCCGTCGCCGATCTGACCGGGGACGGGACCCTCGACTTGGTGATCGCCGGCGCCCATAGCGGCCTCTCGTTCTTCCGCAACCGGGGCGACGGCCTCTTTGAGGACGCCACCGCCGGCTCGGGCCTCGACACGGCCCTCTACGCGTTCGCTATCTCCGCCGCCGACTACGACAACGACGGCCGCAATGACCTTTTCGCCACCGGCCTCGGCTTCTACGACGGCCAAGGGCTGCTCTACCGCAACGTCGGCGGCGGACGCTTCGAAGAGGTCACCGCCGACGCCGGCCTCGACCTCTGGGGCCCCGGATTCACCGCGAGCTGGGTCGATTACGACCTCGACGGCTGGCTCGATCTCTTCGTGGTCAACAACCTCGGCGGCCTCTTCGACCGCAAGGCGCCCAATCGGCTCTTCCGTAATAATCGCGACGGCACCTTCACAGAGGTCACCGCCGAGTCGGGTCTCGTGACGCCGTGGCCAAGCCTCGGCCACTGTTGGGGCGACTTCACCAACGACGGTCTGCCGGATTTGTTCCTTTCCAACTTCGGCCGCGCCCAACTCTTCAAGAATCAAGGTGACGGCACTTTCAAAGATATCTCCCGTCAAGCCGGACTCGACCATCCGTGCGTCGGCTCCGTCGCCGTCGCCGTCGACCTGGACCAGAACGGCTGGCTCGACATCGTGCAGCTCACCTATTCGAGACCCGAAGACGCCATCTGGACCCTCGAGCACGGTCGGGCCCCCGATGGCGCGACGCCGCCGAGGGTGTGGCGCAACCGCGGCGACGGCACTTTCCATGAAACCGGCGCTGAGTTCGGCCTGGACGGGGCCTGGGGCACGATGAGCGCCAATCTCGGGGACCTCGCCAATCGCGGGCGCTTGGACCTGGTGCTCGGCAACGGTGATCCGTCGATGGACCGCGTCGAGCCCACCGTTGTGTATAGCCAGGACGTCCACGGGCGATTCCGCGACGTCACCGGCGCCGTCGGGCTGCCGCTGTGGGGAAAAGGCCACGGCGTCAACCTGGCGGATTTCACCGGCCGGGGTCACCAGCACTTGGTGGTCAGCCATGGCGGCCTCTACCCCGGCGATCTGATGCGCACCACGGTCCACCGCGCCCGCGGCGCGCCGGGTCGGGAGCTCGGCCACTTCATCAACCTTCGGCTGCGCGCGACGCGCGGCCATCACCAGGCCATCGGCGCTCGCCTGCGAGTCGAAGCCGGCGGACAGGTGCAGCACCTGCACCTGTCGCCCGGCAGTGCTTTTGGCTGGAAACCGCTGGACCAGCACGTGGGCCTGGGGCCCGACGTTTCCCGGGTCGACCGCATCGAGGTGCGCTGGCCGGGCGGCGGCATTCAAAAGTTCAAAGACTTGCCGGCGGACGCCGCCTATGAGCTCGTCGAGGGCGAAGCGAAGGCCCGTCGGCGGCCAGAGGCCGGAGCGGAAACGGAGCTCCCCCGATGAGCCTCCTGCTCACGACGGCAGTAGCCGCGGCGGTCGGCGCGCTGCTCGCACACGTCGCGCGGCGGCTCGTGCCGACGCTGCTCGGACTGCGGGACCGCTCGCTGCCGTTCCGCGGTTTCGCCCTCGAAGCCGCCGCGGCCGCGGTCTTCGCCGCCGTCGCCGCCCAGCTGGGCCCTGCCTTCACGCCGTGGCCCTATCTGCTGGCGCTCATTCTCCTGACGATCGCCGCCTGCGACTACTTCGTCAAGCTCATTCCGGACCTGCTGAGCTTGCCGCTCGCCGTGCTGGCGTGCGCCTGGGCAGCTCTCGAGCCGCGCTGGCTTTTCGAGATCCCGCTGCAGCGCTGGCTGCTCGTGGCCGCGGTCCCCGACCTCCAGGGCAGCGCCTTCGAGGGACCAGCGCTGGCGGTGCTCGGGGCGCTCTTCGGAACGCTCATTCTCGAGACGATCCGCCGCACCTTTAGCCTGCTCGCCGGCCTTGAGGTGATGGGGCTCGGCGACACCAAATTGGCCCTGGCCCTCGGCGCTTGCCTCGGTCCCATCGGTCTCCTGATGAGCCTGCCGCTGGCCTTTGTGCTCGGCGTTTTCCACGGACTGATCTATCTGCGCCTGACGGGCCAGCCCCACTCCCCCTTCGGTCCACCCTTGGCGGCGGCCGGTTTTTTCACACTGCTTTTCCACGACTCGCTGGTCGCGGGTCTCAGCCACCTCCAGCGACAAA
>JBCDKB010000159.1:0-16047 GCA_038747035.1 Acidobacteriota bacterium
AGGGCGTGCGCTACATCACGCGGTCGGACAACAAGGGCTTTAAGGCCGGCAATCTGCGCAACGCCATGGAGCAGACGGGCGGCGACTTCATCGTCATCTGCGACGCCGACACCCGCGTCTTCCCGAGCTTTCTCGAGAACACCCTCGGCTACTTCCGCGATCCGGAGGTGGCTTGGGTGCAGACTCCCCAGTGGTTTTTCGATCTGCCCGAGGGCACCCGCCTGCCCGATTTCCTAGCGCGCCTGCCCGGCGGCCGCTACGCGGCGGCCTGCGGCCGCGCCCTCGAGAAGGTGGTGGGGCCAATCACCTGGGGAGAGGACCCTTTCGCCAACGATCCCCAGCTCTTCTATGACGTTATCCAGCGGCGGCGCAACGCCCACAACGCTTCTTTCTGCTGCGGAGCGGGGTCCGTGCATCGGCGCGACGCGGTGATGCGGGTTGCCCTCAAGGCCTACGTGGCGGGCGTCAAGAAAAAGGCTCGCAACCTCGCCGACGCGGTGGACGATCCGCGGGCCCGCCGCGAGGTCGCCCACGGCCTCGAGCGGCTGGTGGCCGCCGAGACGGAGCTGACGCCGTACCGCTTTCACGTCTCGGAGGACCTCTACACCTCGATCTATCTGCACGGCGACCGCGATTCTTCCTGGCGTTCGGTGTTTCACCCGCAGGTCGAGTCGAAGATGCTTTCGCCGCAGGATCTCCAGTCGTGGACGGTGCAGCGCTTCAAATACGCCGGCGGCACCCTCGACATCGCCTTTCGCGACAATCCGCTCTTTCGCAGCGGCCTCAGCCTGGCGCAGCGTCTGCTCTACGGCGCCACATTTTGGGCCTATTTGGGCGCCCTGTGGAACATCGTTTTTCTCACTGCGCCGATCGTTTATCTCCTCACCGGTATCGCCCCGGTTTCGGCCTACACCGCGGAGTTCTTCCTGCACATCCTGCCGTTTCTGGTGCTCAACGAGCTGGCCATGATGGTCGGCACCTGGGGCATTTCGGGCTATAAGGGCAAGGTCACCTACCTAGCTTTCTTTCCGGTCAACCTGCGCGCCCTCTGGACGGCGATTCGGGGCAAGCCGATCAAATTCCCGACCACGCCGAAGACCCGTCAGGAGGGGAGCTTCTTTCACCTGGTGGTGCCCCAGGCCGCGGTCATCGTGCTGACGCTCGCGGGCTTGGTTTTTGCGGCGACCCACTACTCACTCGGCTACCGCACCTTCGAGCTCTCCGGAATCATCGCCAACGCGGTCTGGGGCATCACCAACTGCCTGGCGATGTGGCGACTGGTCCAGTCGGCCTTTTGGAAACCGCAACCTGAGCCGACCTCGAACCTCACCGAGGCGCTCGCATGATGAAACGGGTCACGGGACCCCGGAGGCAGCATGACCTCACCTGAAGCCCACTTTTCGGAACGGTTTTTCCAATATCTGCGGAGCCAAGGGCTAGGGCACGAGCTCGGCGTCCGGCGCGTTCTGGCGGAGACTCGCCAGGGCCAAAGGAACTTCGTCTCGGCCCTCGTCGAGGAGGAGCTGGTCACCACGCAGCAGGTCTTCGAGGCGATGGAGAACCTGCTCAATATCCCGGCCATTGAGCTCTGCGAAATCGGTGCGGATGTGTCGATTCTCGACGTCGTCCCGGGCCACAAGGCCTTGGAGTTCCAGGTCATTCCGCTCTTCTTGGTCGCCAACAGCCTGGTGCTCGCCATGAGCGATCCGTTTGACCTCGCCAAAATCGATCAGGTCGGATTCCTGACCGGCAAGCAGGTGCTTCCGGTTTTTGCGATGGCCACCGACATCGCCACCCACCTGCCGATCTACTACGGCGGCGGAGCCCGGACGGACCGCCGGTCGCGCGCAGCTGCCGGTACGCTGGACGTCGCCGAGGCTGACGGACTCCGACCGGTGGTCCGCCTGGTCAACTCGATCCTTCGAGACGCCATCGAGATCGACGCCTCCGATATCCATATCGAGCCCCTCGCCGAGGGTGTTCGGGTCCGAAACCGGGTCCACGGACTCCTGGTTCCCTCCCAGGTCGAGATCCCCGACGGCCTTCGGGGGGCCCTGACCCGCCGGATCAAGATCCTCGCCGGGCTCGATATCAGCGAGCCGCGGAAGCCCCAGGACGGCAAGATCGCGATCAAGATGGGGGAGCGGAGCGTCGAGATCCGGGTCTCGACTTTCCCGTCGTCCCACGGCGAAAAGGCCGTGTTGCGCATCCTCAACAGCGAGCCCCGCTTCGGTCTCGACACCTTGGGCCTGTCGACCGAGTCCCTCGGCTGTTGGAAGCGGCTGTTAAAGGGTGACGGCCTGCTCTTGGTCACCGGTCCCACGGGTTCGGGCAAAACGTCGACGCTCTATGCCAGTCTCCGCTATTTACGCCATCCCGAGCTCAATATCGTGACCCTGGAAGACCCGATCGAATACGAGATCGCCGGCATCACTCAGTCCCAGGTCAACCCGAAGGCGGGCTTCACTTTCGATAAGGGGCTCCGTTCCCTGCTTCGTCAAGATCCGGACGTCATCATGGTGGGGGAGATCCGCGACAGGGAAACGGCGGCGCTCGCCGTGCAGGCGGCGCTCACCGGTCACCTGGTGCTCGCCACGCTGCACACCCGGGACTCGCTCGGCGCGGTGACTCGGCTGGTCGACCTGGGAATTCCCCGCTATCTGGTGGCCCAAACCTTGCGCTGCGTAGTGGCCCAGCGCCTCCTCCGGATCCCGTGCGCCTGCCGGCTAGGGGGCGCTGAGGTGTCACCGGACTGCGAGCGTTGCAAAGGCACCGGCTACCGGGGGCGTTTCGGCGTCTTCGAGCAGCTGAACGTCACTTCGAGGCTGCAGGAGCTGATCGTCGACGGCGCGTCAAAGTCCAGCCTTGTGGCCGCGGCGCAATCCCAAGGCTTCAAGCCGCTTCGGCAGAGCGCCCTCGAGCTCGTGGACACCGGCGCCACCGACATCGACGAGGTGGCCCGGGCCCTGCCCACCGTCGCGTACGCCACAGCGTTGGCGCCGCCGCCTTTGCCTCTGGAGGCGATCCCGGACGACGAGAGGGCGGGCGTCGACGCTCCGTGGCGTCCCCACTGACTTGAGTCCGGGCGAGCTTCGGCGCACCTCCAGGTTCGGCACCCCTTCGGGCGATAGGGCCATCCTTGGGCAACAGTCTTCGCGCCACGTCCAGGCCCAGGGCGCCAGCCAAGAAGCTCAGGCCCGTTCTCAAGAACCCACCGGCGTGCTTTCTCGCAAGCCATCCCGTGAAGAAGGTTTCCGCCTTCCTCTCGTCCGAGAGCGCCGCCAGGGTCGGTGGCTCGAAAATCGCGAGCACAAGGAAAGCTGCAACTCGAAGGGCGATGACTTCTAGCAGAACAACCCAGCTATAGAGGTCCTCAAGCGCAGGCGGCGGTCGAGCTTCTTCTTGATTTCTGGTCTCATGGCGATAATGGCTACGCTTTAGACCGCCGATTCAATCGCAAAGACGAGGGAAGATTCTTCGCTCGAAACTTCACCGACTTCGCAGCCCTTCAGGAGACCATGATGGGTTCAGCCACAGATAGCCGCCGCGACGGCGGCGGGAAAATGAGCATCCTGCTCACCAACGATGACGGGATTGAAGACTATGAACGTCGGCTGCTGCCGCTGGCGAAGGCGTTTGCGGCCTTTGCGCGGGTGACGGTGGTGGTGTCGTCCCAGGACCGGAGCGGCAGCACGCACTACACCAGTTGCGGGATCAAGAAGCGGGTGCTCGAGTCGACCTTGGTGTGCTCGATCGAGGAAAAGGACGGGGCGGGGCCGATCGAAGTGCACTCGGTGGAAGGTTATCCGGCGGACTGTGTCTACCTCGGCCTGCGGGGGATCTTGCGGCACGAGCCACCGGACGTGGTGGTCTCGGGACTTAACGGCGGTCCCAACCTCGGGGGCGGCTGGCTGCATTCCGGAACCATCGGGGCGGCGCGAATTGCGGCGGTCTTGGGCGTGCCGGCGGTGGCCGTGTCGGGGGTCGACTTCACGCGGGACGGGGACATCGGCCTGATCGCCGACTGGCTCGCTGAGCTGGTCCGTACGCCGCTGGTGCGGCGGCTCGACGCGGGGCAATACTTGACCGTGGGCATCCCGCGCGGACGGCTCGATGAGGTTCGGGGTCTGCGCTTCGCGCCGCGCTCGCCGTCGCTCGGGACCCTGGAATTTCAGCCCGCCGAACAGCTCAAGAATCGACCGGGCGCCCCGCCGCGCACGGCGTGGCTGATGCAGCCGCCCACCGACATCGCGGAGCCGACGCCGGGCTCGGATATCGACTTCTATCGGCAGCGGTACATCGTGGTCACCCCGATGCGGGCGGACGAGCACGACTATGACCTGCTGGCGGCCTGGGCTGACCGGGCCCCCGAGCTTCCGAGTTGGGGCTCGGAATAGATCGAACCAGGGCGCCGAACCGATCGCTACTGCTGAATCAACGCTGTCCAGCGGCTGACGTCGCCGGTTTCGAAACCGTCGGCAAAGACATCGCCAGGCTGGAACTCGTGGGCGCCGACATCCACGGCGACTTGGCCCGGGGGCAGCGTCCCCGAGACGAATCGATCGCGCCCGGCGACGTCCAGGTTGCCCAAGGGCACGATGCCGCCGAGGCCGGTGTCGATGGCGGGGGAGCCGGCGCCGATTCGGTAGTCGCGGGCCGGCGCGTCGACGAAGAGGGGATCGACGCCGATCAGGTGGCCGACCGAAAGTATGTTGGACCCGGTCAAAGCCGGGGCGTCCACCCCGTTGTCGAAGAAAATGCCGTTGGCGAGGTGGCTCACGATCCCGGCACTATGCTCCTCGCTAAGAGTCAGGCTCGTGTCGTTACCGGCGACGGTGAGGTTGGCGAGGTCGACCGTGCTGTCGTCGAAGGCTTCCGCGCGGATACCCAATCCGGGGGAGTCGGCGATCACGCTGTTGCGCAAGAAGCCTTCGGAGCCGTCATCTTGCACGACGAGCTGGGCTTGGGCGGAGCCGGCCTGGGACGCCGGGCTGACGTGCCGATTCCCGACTACCACCAGCTGATCGGCGAGGAAGAACCCGCCGTCGAAAGACCTCAGGGTCACTCCGGGACTCTCCGACACCCCCGCGGAGAAGTTGTTGGAGATTTCACCGCCGGTCCAGGTGAAGGAGCCGCGCACGGCGCGGATATCGACCACCGCGCGGAAACCGTCGGTGACGGTGTTGTTCGCGGCGTTTAAGCGGTTGATGACGGCGTCGCCGCTGTCTTCCACGGCGAGCACGAACGATCCCGAACCGGTGCTCTGATTGCGGTCGAAGGCCCAGTCTTCAATGAGGGCCGTGGCCTGATTTCTGAGTCGCATCTCCACGATGCTGCCCGTGAGCTCAATATTGTCCCGGACCGCCACATCGCGGGCGATAAACGCACTGTCGTCCTCGAAGTCGAGGAAAGCAATGAGGTCCGTCGCGGCGTCGAGTCCGGCGCGCTCGAAGACGACACCGCTGAATTCGACGGTCGCTGTCTCGGAGGCGCGGATCTGAAGACCGCCGACACTGTCGGTCCAGGTGGTGTTCTCGATGACGACGCGGGTGTCTGACTCCACGGTCAGGGTGACGCTCGTGAGGTTGTCGTTGCGGGCAAAGAAGGAATTGCGGATCGTGACGTCCGAAAATCTGCCCGCTGAGATCGCGGACGAGCAGCTGCCGACGCAGCGGCCGTCCACCATATTGACTCCCTCGAGGGTCAAGGCGCCGGTTCCACTGAGGGTCAGGACCGAAGAGCCGTTCCCTGCGGCGTTCTGGATCTGAAGGCCCTCAAGGCGGAGTCGGTGTTCCTGCTGGGCGCCCCCGAAGGCGCTGCCCACCACATTGATAAAACCGTTGCTGTCGCCGAGGTCGACGCGGGTGGCGACCAGCGCACCGTTGAGACCGGTGATGGTGAGATCGAGCGGGTCGGCCTCGAAGGGCACGACGAAGGCCCCTTGGTCAAAGTCGTAGGTTCCGAACTGCAGGGCGATGGTGTTGCTGGCGGTGCCCGCCGGGCAGATGTCAACGGCGACGCGGTCGGTCACCGCCATCAACGCCTCGCGGAATGTGCAGCTGAGGTCGACGGCCACCACGTCGCGGGTATCGGTGATCGTGTACATGGTCGCGTGGCTGGCGTCGGCGAGACCGATGAGGGGGATGAGCAGGGCGACGACTGGAAAGAACGAACGAAGTGATGGACGGTGCGGCACGACGGCTCCTCTCGGGTTGGGGCGGCCAAGCCTCCGCGGCGCGATGTGAGGCGACGCGCACGAAGGGCTCGACGGAACGAGCTACCGCCTGGGGTTCACCGCCCTTAGAGCAAGGGCAGTGCCAGCCTGATTCACGGTGATCCGAACCCAAATCGGTGGGTTCTTGCCCGAATCAGTCTCGGCGGCGGGACGGGAGTCCCGCGGGCGGCACTGGCGCGGTATGGCTCGGCGGCGCGAGGATGATCCGCCGGCTTGAAACCTCGCAGCGGCCCCAATCCAGCCGGTCCCTGGAGTCACATCGTCGGCTGCGGAGAGCGGGGACGGGGCCTTCTGCCATAGACTTGTGGCTATGGTTCGATCGCATCCCACCCCTGTGCGGGCCGAAATTCGCCGTCCCCGCGCCGCTTCCGGGCTCACCGGAACCCCATCGGCGGCGGTGATGCTCTGGTCCGTCGCGGCACTCTTGGTCTCCGTCGCCGAGCTCGCCGCCGAGCCAGCGTCGCCCGATCGTCCGGTCTTCGCGGAAGAGACCTCCGTCAGCTGGGTGCTGGTGCCGATCACCGTCGAAGACGACGGCGGGGGAGTCGACGTGACGGAGCTCTCCCGCGGGGATTTCGAGCTGAGAATCGACGAGCGGCCCGTCGCGTTCCCCGACTTCGTGACGCCGGCGGATGTGCCGCGCACGCTCTTGGCCTTCCAGGACCTTTCGGGCAGCATGGCGAACGGCGGCAAGCTCCGGGCCAGCCAAGAGGCGGTCCGCTACTTCCTTGACCGGGCCCGCGACGGCGACGAGATGGCGTTGACGAGCTTCGCGTCCGGCAAGACCTGGGTCGACGTGCCGATCACCGCCGAACGGGACGCTCTGCTCGAATACGTCGACTCGTGGAGCGCCTACGGCACGACGGCGCTGCACGACGCGGTGGCGTGGATCCCTGAGCTGCGGCTCGGCGCGCGCTCGGCCCCGGCGGTGCTGCTCATCACCGACGGTGTTGACAACTCCAGCGTCATCTCTCCGGCCGCGGCGCGGGCGATGGTGCGTGAGGCGGAGGTGCCGGTCTACGTGCTGGCCCTGGTGCGACCGCGTCGAGCTGGGCGCGGCGACGAACCGGACGATTGGCGCTACCGGGACCTGCTGCGTCGGCTGGCGGCGGAGACCGGCGGGCTCTACGTCGAGACCCGTCCGTCCGACGTGCTCGGCGCCTGTCGGCGAATCCACCTGGCGCTTGAAAGTCGCTACTCCCTTGCATTTCCGCTCGCCGACGGCGATTCGACCTACCATTCGATCGCCGTCACGATTAACGAACGGCGCGTCCGCCTGAGGCACCGCTCCGGCTACACCGGGGCGCCGCCGGCGACTTCACCCCCGCGTCGATGATTTGGCGTGCGCTCTGCGCGACCGCCATCCTGAGACTCGACCCCTGACTGAGGATTGATAGATGAAGACAAGCCTGACGATTCTGCTGACCAGCCTGATGCTCACCGGCTGCGTGACCGATAAGAAGATGCGGACCTACGTCGACGACCAAGTGGCGTCGGTCGACTCCCGGGTCGACGACGTGGAAAGCCATGTGGAGGCGAACCAAACCCGCCTCGAGGACCAAGAAAAGGAATTGGCGGCGCAAAAGGCCGAGCTCGCGAAGCTCTCCGAGACGTCTCGGCAAGCCCTCGAACGCGCGGTGGCGGCCGGCAAGCTGGCGGAGGGCAAGCTTCTTTATGAAACGGTCCTCTCGGAAGCCGATGTGCAATTCGGATTCGAGAGTGCGGAGCTTGACGAATCCGCCGTCGCCGCCATCGACGCCTTCGCCACCGACTTGAAGGCGCGCAACGAAGCGGTCTATATCGAGATCCAGGGCCATACCGACACGCTCGGCCCGAGTAAATTCAACTTCGAGCTCGGGGAGGATCGCGCCAAAGCGGTCATGCAGCACCTCCACCTCAAGCACGCGCTGCCGCTGCAGCGGATGTCGGTGATCTCCTACGGCGAGACGGCGCCGCTCAACGACGGCAAGACCCGTGAAGAGCGCAGCCAGAATCGGCGGGTGGTCTTGGTCGTGCTGAAATAGGAAAGCCGGCGCCGGGTCGCGCCATCGCGCGGCTCAAGTCGCCGGGGTTAGCTGGATGGGGGCAGCGCGGGGCCGCGGGAGCGCGTGCCAGGGACATATACTGTGGACATGCTCTCTGGCCAACCCGAGGCCCGCGATGTCCCCGGCACCGAGGGCGTCCGCGACTTTTCGACGCCCGACGGGGCCCGCTTCGAAGCTCGCCGTGTGGGTTGACGGGACCCTGACCCGGGCGGCGACGCCCATGCAGCGCCGGACGGGTCCTTATGGCGTCTCGCGGTGGAATCCAGAGAAGACCGCCGACGGCTATACCCTGTTCTGTCCGGCGTGGGGCCAGCTCGCCGTGCTGATCGATATGGAGGGCCTGGTGGTGCACACCTGGCCGGTGGAGCGCGCCAACCTCGTCAAGCTGCTGCCCGGCGGTCGGCTGCTGACCCACAACGTCGGCCAATGGCTGACCGAGCTTTCGCCGGACGGCTCTGCGGCCTTGCGGTGGCGGAGCGACGAGGCCTTGGATCACACCACCCACCACGACTTTTCGCCGGGGGCGGATGCGGTCTGGACCCTGGCCAAGCGGCGGGAGCCGGTGAAGGAAGGCTTCTACGAGCCCGGCTTGGAGCCGGAGAGCATGCGCAGCGACTTGATCCTGGCCGTCGGCCGTGACGGCCAGGTCGTCGATCGCTTTCCCTTCCGTGACCACATCGAAGAGCTGCTGGCGATGGTGGGGATGGAGCTTCCTTTGCGCTACCGCCTGCGGCAGGTCGACGGTGTCACGGTGCCCTATGGCCCGGCGGATTGGGCCCACGCCAATAGTCTCGAAGTGCTGCCCGAGACCTCCCTCGGTCGCGAGGACGAACGATTTCGCGCCGGTAACCTGCTTTTCAGCCTGCGGAACCTCGACGTGGTCGGCGTGCTCGATCCCCGGAAGCGGGCGGTGGTGTGGGCCTTCGGCCCGGGGACGCTGGACGGCCAGCACCACCCGACGCTTCTGGAAAGCGGCCGACTCTTGATCTTCGACAACGGTTCGGTCCGCGGTCGATCGATAATTCGGGAGGTGGATCCGCTCACCGGCGAGACGGGGTGGTCCTACGAGGATCCTGATTTCTTCTCGGGCAAACGGGGGAGCAACCAGCGGCTGTGGAACGGCAATACGCTGATCTGCGAGAGCGACCGGGGGCGGATTTTCGAAGTCACGGGGGCCGGAGACATCGTGTGGGAGTATCACTCGCCCTTTGTCTCCCAAGGGGAGCTTCACCTGGGCCGGCGGGTCTACCGGGCGACCCGCTACTCGCCGGAGGCGGTAAAGACCCTCTTCGCCGCCCGCCAGGACCGCATCTCCGGCCACAAGCTGCCGGACGGGACCCGAGTGCGAACCTTCCCCGAATTGCTCGATCGCTACCGGGAAGGCTGGACATGACCCGCGACGACCGACCGACCCTGATCCTGCCGGTGGAAATCCAGGTGCGGGAGTGGGACGCCAAGCTCTTGCTCGCCTGCGCCGCCGCCGAGCGCGGCTACCGCACCATCATCGGATGTCACGCGCGGATGAATCAGCGGCTGCACCTGATGCCCCGGTCGTTCTATATCGCCAAAGGGGTGACCCGACTGAGCCTCCGCATGTTCCGCATCGCCAACTGGCTCGGGCACGTGCTCTTGGCGTGGGATGAGGAGGCCCTGGTCTACATGTCGCCGGATATCTACCTGCGGCGCAAAATATTCGAGCCGTCGCTGGCCGCCACCGACGCCCTTTTCGCGTGGGGGGAAGACAGCGCCGAGCTGTGGCGACGGGTTCCGGCGGGCAAGAACCACCCCATCCACATCACGGGCAACCCGCGCGGCGATCTGCTGCGTCCTGAGCTGCGGCCCTATTTCGACCATCGAGTCCGGGAGCTTCGGGGGCGCTACGGGGACTTTCTGCTCTTCAACTCCAATTTTGGCGTGGTGAGTCACTTCCTGCCGGACGTCACTCGCCTGAAGCGACCGACCGAAGACGTGCTCGCCCAAGAGCTGCCGGCGCACGCCGTCGGCACGCGGGTCGATCCCCATATGGCCGCCTACCGCCACCGGGTCTTCGAGCGCTTCCAGCAGGTCCTGCCCCTGATCGCCGAGGCCTTCCCTGACCACACCCTGGTGGTGCGTCCCCATCCCTCCGGCAGTCCCGAGCCGTGGCGGCGGGTCTTGGCGGGCGTCCCCAACGCGGTGGTCGAAGGGCGGGGCAACGTGCTTCCGTGGATCCTGGCCAGCCAGCTGATGCTCCACAACGGATGCACCTCGGCGGTCGAGGCTTTCCGGCTCGGGCGAACGGCGGTCGCTTTCGAACCCCTCGGCCACGATCTCTACGACATCCCATTGCCCAACGCCCTCAGCCGTTCCGCCCGGTCGCCCGAAGCGCTGCTCGAGACTTTAGGGGACGCCCTCCGAGATCCGCCGGTCCCGACGCCCGAGCAGCGGCGTCTGGCCGATCGTCATATGGCCGCCCAGGTCGGTCCGCTGGCGACCGAGCGCATCCTCGATCACATCGATGCCCTGGCGGCGGACGGGGCCCTCGAGCGTAAGCGGTCGTCGCCGACGGATTGGCTCGGGGGGTGGACCCGGTGCGCCCTGCGCGGCGTCGAGAAGCGCCTCAACGGGTTCCGCCGCGCCCACCACAACAGCACGACCTATATCCGGCATCGATTTCCGGACTTGGACGTCGCGGATTGCGAAGCCCGGATCGAGCTTCTCCGCGCCACCCTCGGGCGATTTTCGGAGGTTCGCGTGAGGCCGTGGAGGGGATCCGGGTCGAAGAATATCTTCCTCATCGATACGCCGTGAGGATCTGGGCCCTCCTCAGCTACCGGGCGGGAATGAACAGCCAGATCCTCGGATTGGCGGAGGCCCTGGGTCGTCCCTTCGAGCGCAAGCGTCTCGCCTACAAACCGGGATGGTCCGGCTGGTGGCCCGCCTACCTCCAGCGGACGACGCTCGCCGGCCTTAATGTCGAGGGCTCGGATCGATTGGCTTCCCCCTGGCCGGACCTGGTGCTCACCGCCGGACGGCGGCATGAGCCGGTCTGCCGGTGGATCCGAAGGAGCTCAGGTGGCAAGACCCGGTCGGTCTTCTTGGGTCGAACGTGGGCGGACTCGAGGCACTTCGACCTCGTGGTGACTACGCCGCAATATCGCCTGCCGCCGGCGCCCAACGTCCTCGAGAACCCCACGACCCTGCACCGGGTCACCGCCGGCCGACTGCGCCGGGCCGCGGAGCTTTGGCGCCCCCAACTCGGCGGGCTTCCCCGACCGCGCGTCGCCGTGCTGGCCGGCGGCTCGAGCGGGCCTTTCCCCTTCGGTCCGATCGCCGCTGAACGCCTCGGCCGTGAAGCCGCCGAAGCGGCGGGTGACGGCTCCCTCCTGGTGACCACCAGCGCCCGCACCTCCGGGGCCGCCGCCGAAGCCCTGCGCAAGTCCCTGCCGCCCTCGGTCTTCTTCTATCGCTATCGACCGGATGACGACGACAACCCATATTTCGGTCTCCTCGCCCTCGCCGACGCGGTGGTGGTGACCGGCGACAGCATCGCCATGGTGAGCGAAGCCCTGGCCACGGGTAAACCGGTGCTGCTCTTCGATACCGGGACCGGTCGACGCTCGATGCGCGGCGACGTCGACGGCGAGGGCAACGACGTGGAGCTCGGGAGCGACGTCTTCCGCCTGCTGATGGGGGTCGGCGCCCGCCGAATGACCCGCGATATCACCTTGGTGCACCGGCAGCTGACGGCATCCGGACAAGCGGCGTGGCTGGGGGACCCTTGGCCCCGCGGCGCCACGGTGGACAGCGCCGTGGTGGACCGGACCGTGCGCCGGGTGCTGTCTTTGGTCGAGCGATAGTCCGGATCCGGGCGGCTCAGTCCAGGGGCGGCACCCGCTCCATGACCTCCAAAGCGTCCCGCCGAATATGACGGCTCGACATCCCGCGGCGAACCTCGTCTTCGGTGATGGTTCCTGCCTCCACGCATTCCCGCAACAGGCCGAAGAAGAAAGCCTCTTGCTTTGGGTCGGGGTGGGGACGGTAGCGGCCGGCGAACGCGTATTCACCGAAGAGGCGGCGGCGTAGCGCCAAAAGGGCCTTCGCCGGGGCGGAGCGTCCCCGGTCCGGGGCCCGGAAGTCCACCGGCAGGCCGGTCTTCCAAGGTTGGGTCAACCGGGCGGTGTTGTGGACCATCTTCGTGTCTTCGGCCAAGCGGTCGAAGTCGTTCCATTCCGGCTCGATGGGCTCCAAGGATGAAGAATCCTCAAGCTGGAGCCGGATCCACGGCGTGTAGTCGCGCTCGAATCGGAAGAGTTCTCTAAACTGCTCCTCGCAGCGCCAGTGGGTGAGCCGCGCGCAGTCGAGGAGCATGACGCTCGACGCCATCCGCCCCTGTCGGCCTCGCTCGCCCGCGAGTCGGCGGCAGCCGATGGCTCCGGTCATGGGCCGGCTAAGCAGCTGCCAAATATCGGCGCGGGCGAAGACATCCGGATCCATGACCACCGCTCGCCCCCGGTAGCCCATCAACTCCGGCGGCATAAACCGCAGGGGCGTGAAGGACTGGAGATCCTCGTTGCGCCAAGTCCGCCGATCGCCATCGCGCAGGTAGGGCCGTCGATCGAACTCATTCATGAACGGGTGGTCTTCGGTGCTCAAGATCCGCACGTCGAAGCGGTCGTTGTGGAGCGAGGCTCGGCGTACGGCGTGGGCGGCCACCCGGGCCCCGAGTCCCTGCTTGGCGTTGGTGTGGATGAAAACGCAGGCGTCCATGGCCAGAGCCTAGCTCAAGTGTATTTGCCTAGATATCATCGCCCGATCCGTAACCGAGCGAGGAGAGGTGATGGCTGCGAGTGGGGCATCGATAGAGGATCTTTTGGCCGAGGCGCGCCGTCGCATCCACCTGCCGACGCATGCCGACATGAGCGCGCGCATCGCCGCGGCCAACCTCGCCTACGGTCTGGCCCGCCTGCTCTCCGCGGTCCGCACCTTGGTGCCGGACGCCGATGTGAGCTATCGGGCCTCTCCGGACTTCACCATCACCCGCACGGTGAAGCGTTGGAAAGGGGGATTCGCCTACGGCGGCGAAACGGTCCTCGAAACCGGCGGTGTCGAGTTGGTCATCCCGGAGCTGCGCCCCAACGCCTGCGGAACCCTCGTCGGGCGACTCGAAAAGCCGATCACCACCGAACAAATGATCCGCCGGGCGTCCGCGCTGCGGGCGGAGTCCACGGATATGGTGTGGGACTACAGTCGGCGCAACCATTTCATCAATCTCTACCTGTCCAAGGAGCGGCGGGAGCAGGTCTTTGTCATCCACGGCTGCCCGGCGCGCATCCGATTCGACACGGACGACGGTCCGGGGATCGACGCCAATAAGTCCGCCCACTGGAAGTCCCACATCGAGCAGGTCTCGGGTCCCCTAGGGGGGCTCGGCGTGCTTATCGACGACGACGCCCGGCGCTTCTGGGCGAATTTTCGCCGCTGCGAGCTGCTGTCCCTGGCCGATCGTACGGCCACGGCGGAACGCATCTTCGGTCCGTTCGAAGAGGTGCAAAACGTGTCCCACGTGGGTATGTCGAGTCCCTGTTCGTACTACCACGGCTGCCATGTCGACGGCGCGCCCGGGTCCCTTTACCCGGTGCTCACCAAACCGGGGGCCCCGGTTTACCTGGTGGAGGCGACCCACGACGGCGACCGGGGAAGACCCGGGCTCTTGCCCCACGGCACGGGTTACTCGCTCGATTTCCCGGAACCGTTGCGGGAATCGATGGACCCCGATCAGCTGAGACCGATTTTCATGCTCGGTGAACCGGAGGAGGGCGGGCAACAGGTCTACGGCGATGTGTCGAGCGTGCCATTTGACTACCGCGAGCCGGGCTTGGTGACCGACTGGCAGGATCAAGGCTTGCTGACGATTCGAGAGACACTCATTCCTTTGGTGACGGCCAAGCTCTAGGTTCGGCATGGGCGCTGCGACTCTCCTCGACCGTGGAGTGCTGAACTCCATCACCCCGCAATTTTTCTCGCGGGTCGAGCCGTATCCCTGGCACGTCTTCGATCGCTTGCTGCGTCCCGAGGCCTTCCGCGAGCTCGCCGACCACTTTCCCGACCTGCGTCTCTTCGAGCGCCACGAAGAGCGTCCGCGCAGGAGCGGGCAGCGTCCCCATAATCGTTTCTACTTGGCCTACGACCGAGATGGCGAGGAGCCGCCGCCCGGGGTGGTGGGCCGGCGGGGGCTACCGGCCGCGTGGCGACAGTTTTTAGACGAATTGGAGAGCCCGCAGTATCTCGACCGGGCCCGGGCCTTGCTGGGGGCCGGCAGAGCCCCGGTCCGGGTCCGATATGCCTGGCACGTCGGCGTCCGCGGATCCGAGGTCTCGCCGCACCGGGATTCGGCCAAGAAGCTCGGCACCCATATCTTTTATTTCAACGGCCGCTCCGACTGGGATCCGGCGTGGGGAGGCAGCACGCTGATCCTGGCGGGTCCAAAGCGCCGCATCCCGAACCCGGACTTTGAAGACTTCGCAGTGAGCCTCGCCGGAGACTTCCTCGACAACAAGAGTCTTCTGTTCCGCCGGACCGATGACTCTTGGCACGGGGTGCGCCCCTTGGCCTGTCCCGAATCCGCCCGGCGGCGGTTGTTCAACGTCATCTTTGAGCGCCCGGACTGACCGGGGACGTCCCTGGGCGGCCGAGGAGCCGCGGGCTGGGGGCTGATAACCTTCGGGTGTGAACCGACTTCTTCTCGCGCTCTCCGCCCTGAGCTGTGCCCTCCTCAGCGCCTGCGCGTCGACGCCGCTGATTGAAAAAGAGCCGGCCGACCTCGCCGTCGAGCACATGCTGCAGTCGATTTCTGAAGCCTTGGATACCGTGCATTCACGGCACGCCGGCGGCGATTTCGACCTCGAAGTCACGGAGGTCGTGGTGCAGCTCGAGACCGTCGCCGATGAGGGGCTCTCCGGGGAGCTGACGATTTCCGTCATCGAAATCGACGCCGAGCGGGAGCGGGAAATCACCCAGAAGCTCAAGCTGACGCTGGAGCCACCCCGGCAGGCGGCCGACGCGGCTATGTCGCCGTCGAGGCCAGCCCACCCGCGCCTGGTCGAAGAGCTCGAGGTCGGCCTAGACGCCGCTTACTTGGCCGCACGCGGTGCCCGTACGGGACTCCAACGAATGGACTCGGGAAAGGTCCCGCTCGAAGCCAAGACCATCGAGGTGGAGGTCGAATTCGACGTCACGACGACCGAGGACGGCGTGCCGACGATTTCGATCCTCGGCCTCGACCTGGAGCGGGAAAGAGAAGCGTCACACAAGGTGACGCTGACCTTCGAGATCGTTTCCGGAAAAAATTCGGCCTGACGCGTGAGGCGGTCCTCGATCGGGGCGCCCGGCGGCTTCGCCCGCAGGCGAGTCGGAGACTTTCTCAAATGCCTTCGAAAGGCCTGCGGTTGAGCCTGGCACGCAGCATGGGCCGGTCAAAGATGGACGTCCAACCGCACGGCTTGCCACAGCTCCGTCCAAGGGAGTCCAGGGATATGAGCGAAATAAGAGGCGTGGATTTAATAATTAGATGAATCGGCTGGTCTTTAGCTTGATCGTTGCGTCAAATCGTGAGAGCTTAAGTCCATTGAATCAGATTGGCCTCGGATAGCCAGGCCGACGTTTCGCTAGCGGGAAAGCCAGATTGAGGTTCAGCCGCCGAGCGATGTCGAGCTGATGGCGACCCTGTGCCTTCATCTTTTCTGGAATGCCTGACTTCTTGACGGGCGCTCCGCAGGGGAAGCTCCA
>JBCDKB010000160.1:0-15929 GCA_038747035.1 Acidobacteriota bacterium
GCCGCCGCCGGACATGGCGCCGTCCCAGGTCACGCCGCCGCCGGACATGGCGCCGTCCCAGGTCATGCCGCCGCCGGACATGGCGCCGTCCCAGGTCACGCCGCCGGCCGACATGGCGCCGTCCCAGGTCATGCCGCCGGCCGACCTGGCCGATGCACCCGGCGCGTTCGACGTCCCGAGCTTCGACGCAACGCCGTCCTTCGACGCCCCGGCTGGAGAGTCGCCGACTTTCGACGCCCCCGCGTTCGACGCCCCCCCATTCGACGCCCCCGCGTTCGACGCCCCCGCGTTCGACGCCCCCGCGTTCGACGCCCCCGCGTTCGACGCGACGCCGGCCTTCGAAGCTCCAGCGGCCGCAGAACCGGTCTTCGAAGAGCCGGCCGCACCGGCCGTGGAACCGCCGACTTTTGACGTGCCCGCCGTTGAACCTCAAGCTTTTGAGGTGCCCACCTACGAGGCCCCGGCGCCCGTCGCTCCGGCCTTTGACGCCGCCCCGGCGCCGGCCCCGGCGGTTCAAGCGCAGCCGCCGGCGCCCGTGGCCTTCGACGCGCCGCCCGCCTTCGACACCCCGGCCAATGCGCCGGGCGACGAGCCGCCCGTGCAGTCCTGGTCCACTCCAGAGACCTTCGCCCCGGAATCCTTGGACGTCCCAGCGCCGGCTCCGGCGCCGATGCCCGCCTTCGAGATTCCGACCGAGGGCGACCCCCAGCGCTCGACCAGCGCTGACCTGCTCCCCAGCCTCGACGACATCACTGCGTCGGTGGGCCCGCTCGAGATGCGACCGCCGGAGCCGATCTCCGGCCTGGCGACTGGCGCGGTGCCCGTCGCCGAAGACGACGAGGCCGAGCTCGCCGGTTTTGGCCTCCGCGCCTTGGCCTACCTGCTCGACGCGGTGCTCTTCGGCGGCCTCGCCTTCGCCGCCTTCCTGGTGACGGAGAACCAGCTCATCGCCGGCGGGGTCAATCTGCTCGGCGCCCTGATCATCGTCGTCTGCTGGGCGGTGGCCGGCACCAGCCCCGGGAAGCGGGCGCTCGGCCTGATGATCGTCGACAGCGAAGGTGAAAACCGGCTCGGCTTCGGCAAAGCGGCGATTCGCGCCGTCGGCTACCTCGTCAGCGCCATTCCGCTCGGCGCCGGATTCTTGATGGCCGCCGTCACCAAAGACAAGAGAGCGCTGCACGACAAGATCGCCGGCACTTGGGTCTACCGCACTTGACGACCTGCGGTTGGGGCCTCCGGGCGGCGATCCCCAGCGATGGAGGACTCCCCGATGGCCAGTAACCCCCCCGTGACGGTCCTAGATTGCCTGCGCCGCCGCGCCGAGGAGCTCGGTGACGCCGTGGCCTACGGCGAGATGGTCGCCGGCGAGTGGACCCCGACCGCCACCTGGTCGGAGTACCACCTCGAAGTCCGCCAGTTCGCCCGCGCCGCCCTGCACCTGGGCTACTCGCCGAAGTCGTGCCTGGCGATCCTAGCGGCGAATCGGCCGGAATGGGCCATCGCCTGCCTCGGCGCGAGCGCCGCCCGGGCGGTGCCCGTGGGCATCTACCAAACCTGCTCGCCGGAGCAGGTGGCCTACATCCTCAAGCATTCCGAGTCTCCCCTGGTCGTGGTCGAGGACCTCGACCAGCTCGCCAAGGTGCAGTCCGTTCGCGACCAGCTGCCCGCCCTCCAGCACATGGTGGTCATGCGCGGCGTCGCCGACGCCGACGTCCCCAAAGATGACGGCGTCTTCTCGTGGAACGCTTATCAGCAGCTCGCGGAGCAGACGCCGGACGCGGAGCTCGACGCCCGTCTCGCCGAGATCCGTGCCGACGATCTGGCGTCGCTGATCTACACCTCCGGCACCACCGGCCGTCCGAAGGCCGTGATGCTGAATCACCGCAATATCGTCGAGACCTGCCGCATCGGCGAAGGACTCCACGACCTCAGCGCCGCGGACAGCCTGGTGTCCTACCTTCCGATGGCCCATATCGCCGAGCAGATGATGTCGATCCATATGCCGGCCTACTGCGGCTACCGCGTCTGCTTCCTCGATCAGCCGCTGAACCTCCTGACCACCCTCCAGGCCGTCCAGCCGTCTGTGTTCTTCGGCGTGCCCAGGGTTTGGGAACGGGTGCATTCCGGCATGTCAGCGAAGCTGGGCGCCGCGTCGGCGCCGCTCCGGGCCGCGCTGTCTTGGGCCATGGGCACCGGCCGCAAGGTCGCCGAGCGACGGGGGCGCGGACAGGCCATCGGCCCGCTCTTAGCGCTCCAGTGGCGCCTCGCCGACGGTGTGCTGCTCGGGAAGATCCGCACCAAGGTCGGCTTCGAGAACATCCGCATCGCGTCGTCGGGCGCGGCGCCCATCGCGCGCGACATCCTCGACTTCTTCGCCGGCCTCGGCGTGCTGATCTACGAGGTCTACGGCCTTTCGGAAACGACCGGGCCGGGCACCTGGAACCACGCGGGCCGCACCCGCCTCGGGACCGTCGGCCCGGCGCTGCCCGGCGTCGAGGTGCGCATCGCGGAGGACGGCGAGGTGCTCTTCCGCGGGCCCAACGTCTTCCAGGGCTATTTCAAGGCCGAAGACGTGACCGCCGAAGCCATCGACGCCGACGGCTACTTCCACACCGGCGACCTCGGTCAGGTCGATAGCGACGGCTTCTTGAGCATCACCGGTCGTAAGAAAGAGCTCATCATCACCTCGGGCGGCAAGAACATCGCGCCCGCCGGCGTCGAGGGGGAGCTCAAGCAAATCGACCTGGTGGGCGACGCCGTAGCGGTCGGCGACGGCCAGCGCTTCATCGCGGCTTTGCTAACCCTCGAAGAGGAGGCCATCGCCGCCTTCGCCGCCGAGCGCGGGATCGAGGGCGCCCTGCACGAGCACCCCGAGGTCTTAGACGCGGTCCGCGACGGCATTCGTCGCGCCAACCGCCAGCTGGCCCGGGTCGAGACGGTGAGAAATTTCCGCGTCCTGCCGCGGCGCCTCACCCCCGACGCGGGGGAAATGACGCCGACCCTCAAAATCAAGCGCGCCGTGGTTCACGAGCGCTACGCCGACGAGATCGCCGCCATCTACGCCGAAGGTCAGACCCTGTCGCCAGACGGCTAGCTCGGCGACTACGGACGACGCCGGTTCAAAACCGGATCCTGATCTGGCGTTGGCTCGTCGGCCTCCAGACAGGCGATCCAGACCTCGACCGTCCCCAAGAGAGACTCGAGGTCAAACCCTTCGGTCTCCGGGGTAAAGGGGCGAACTCGGCCCGCCCCTTTGCGCAGCACCCGCACGGCGACATCGGGTCGGCGGCGGGTCCGGAAGTGGTAGAAGCCGACGGCGACCTGGATGAGGCCCCGCCACAGGTCCCTCGGCTCGGGGGTCGTCGATCGCCACACGGTCTCCCACGCGTCGTGACAGTCGTAGAAGCGCCCGGCGTTGAACAGCGATACGCCACGGTCGATGAGCTCTTCTCGCGCCTTGGCCGAGAGCACCGGGCGAAGCTCACGGACTTGATCGAGCTCCCGGTCGCGCTCGGTCACGGGATACCGTAGCGCTTTCGTTTCTCCCAGAGAGCCTTGCGCGAGATGCCGAGCAGCTCGGCCGCCCGCCCTTGGCGTCCACGGGTATACGCCAGGGTGCGCCGAATATGGGCGATCTCAAGCTCTTCGAGCGTCTGCGGTCGACTGGCGGCGTCACGGGGCGGTTCCGGGTCGAGCCGGCCGCCATCGGAGACCACCATCGCCCGCTCCAAGACGTTGCGCAGCTGCCGCAGATTGCCCGGCCAGCTATATTCAGCCATCCACCGTCGGGCCTTCTCCCCGAGCCTCGGCTTCGGCCGTTCCATCCGCTCCGCCAAGTCGACGAGCATGCGATCGAGGATCTGAGGTAGGTCGTCGAGTCGCTGTCGCAGGGGCGGCAGCACGAAGGCCATGACCTCCAGGCGATAGAAGAGGTCAGAGCGGAAAACGCCGCGGCGCACCCGGTCTTTGAGGTCGGTCGTGCCGGTGGCAAGGAATCGCACGTCCGCTTCGCGCTCGGCGCCGCCGAGGGGCGCGTAGCGGCGCTCGGCGAGAAGCCGAAGGAGCTTCGGCTGGGCCCCCAGCGGCATCTCCTCCACGTGGTCGAGAAGCAGCGTGCCGCCGTCGGCGCGCTCGACCCGTCCGATGCCGCGCGATTCCGCGCCGGTAAAAGCGCCGGCGCGGTAGCCGAAGAGATCGCTCTCAAAGAGCGTCGCCGGCACGACGCCGGGGTCGATTTCCACCAATTCGCCCTCGCGACGCGGGCTCGAGCGGTGGACGGCCCGCGCGAGGGTCGACCGGCCGGTGCCCGGCTCGCCCAGGATGAGGATCGGCACGTCGGTGACGGCGGCCCGCTCCAGGCCGCGCAGGATCGGCCCGAGGGACGGTGACGCTTCGAACCACGCGGCGAGGCTCGACCGGTCGGCGACGGCGGTTTCACCGGCGCCGCTTGCCTCTCGGCTATCGGCGGGCGACGCCATCGAATTGGGCCTCTCCACTCACCGCGGCCTCCCGCCCACCGGAGTTAGTCCGCCGGCGTCTCGGCGACCGCGCCGGATTCCGGCGTCTCGACGATCGAGGTTTCTGCGCTCGGAAGTCCCGACATCAGCTCGGTCAGATCCGGAGCGTCGGACCACAGGCGATCGAGGTCGTAGAAACCGCGGGTGTCCTGATGGAAAACGTGGACCACCATATCGCCGCCGTAGTCGAGGAGGACCCACTGACCGTGGTTGAAGCCTTCGATATGCAGCGGTCTCACCTTGGCGCGCCGGAGGGTGTCGTCGATGCTGTCGGCGATCGCCTTGACCTGCCGCTCGTTGGTCCCAGAGCAGATGATGATCCGGTCGGTGAAGTCGCTGACCTGGCTGAGGTCGAGGACCCGGACGTCTTGGGCCTTCTTGTCGTGGGCGGCGGAGACCGCGAGGCGAGCCTGCTCGTCGGAGGTCAAATCGGCCGGCGGACGGTCGTCCAGGCGCTGCTTGAGGTGGGCGAGGATCTCGTCGGTCGAAGGCGCGGCATGCTGAGGTGCTGGGGTCGAAGTCACTTTCGGGCTCTTGGTGTCATTGCGGGGAGGAGCCCTGAGAGGGCCCCCGGCCGGCGTCCTCGTCCGTTTCGGACGTGGCGTAAAGGCCGTATTTCTGCACGTAGTTTAGCACCGCGGGTTCGAGCCAGCCCTCCGGAGGCGGCTCGCCGACCGCGAGGCGCCGACGAATTTCCGTGGACGACGCCGGGTGCGGCGCCGGCTCGATGCGGTGGACGCGGCCCCGCCCAAGGGCGAGCCGCTGGGGCTCGGCGAGGGAGCGGACGTCGAGGGTTGAGCCGCGCCGAACCAACACCGCCAGCTGGACCCGGGCGGCCAACTCGGCGCCGCGGTGCCACGTCTCGAGGGCGATGAAAGAGTCGGCGCCGACGATCAGAAAAAACTCGCCCTCCGGAAACTGCCTTTCGAAGTGCTCCACCGTCTCGATCGTGTAGGCGACGTCGGCGGTCATTTCAAACGGATCGACTTCGAAGTCGGGCTCATCGAGCAGCGCCAGCTCCACCATCGCGAAGCGTCGCCAGGCGGGGGCCAAGCGTCGGCCGCGCTTGTGGGGAGGCTGCGCCGTCGGCAGATAGAGCACGCGGTCGAGCTCCAGCGCCGTCGCCGCGGCGCGGACCGGCTCGACATGGCCGCGGTGGATCGGATCAAAAGATCCGCCATAGAGACCGATCCGCATCGCGAGCTCAGGCGCCCTCTTCTTCAGCCCGCTTGACCGCGTCCAAGAGCTGGCGGATGTCACGAACCAAAGGCTTGAGTCCTTCGTGGATCACCGCGCTGATCTCATGGTAGGCGATACCGCGCTCGGCGGCGGCGGCCCGCATCGCGTCTCGGCGGGACTCGAGGGCCGAGTCCACTTTGGAGCCCACCAGCAGGCGGGGGCGCTCCATGAGACTCGCATCAAAGGCCTCGAGCTCACTTTCGATCTGCTCGAGCTCGGCGACGGCGTCGGGGCCGTCTGCGGAGTGGGCTTCGGGGTCTTCCAGCTGGAGCGCCTCCGTGCCGCCGCTCAGGTCGACGAGGTGCACCAGGACCCGGCACCGCTCGATATGCCGCAAGAATTGGTGGCCGAGTCCTGCGCCGTCGGCGGCGCCGGCGATCAAACCGGGGAGGTCGGCGATAACGAAGGGATCATCCAATGAATCTCCTCCGACCACACCGAGCTGCGGCACCAGCGTCGTAAACGGGTAGTCCGCCACCTTGGGGCGGGCGGCCGAAAGCACGCTGATCAAGGTCGACTTGCCGGCGTTGGGCTGTCCCACCAGCCCGACGTCGGCGAGCAGCTTGAGCTCCAAGCGCAGCCAGCGCTCTTCCCCGGGCCAGCCTTCCTCGGCGCGCCGCGGCGCCCGCGTCGTCGCGGTGGCGAAACGGGCGTTGCCGCGGCCGCCGTGGCCGCCCTGGGCCACCTTGAGGCGCTCGCCGTGCTCGAGCACTTCACCGACCGGCTCCCCGTCATCGGTCAGTGCGGCGGTACCCAAGGGCACGACCACTTCGAGGTCGGCGCCGGAGCGGCCCGTGCAGTTCGAGCCTTCGCCGTGGCGACCCCGTTCAGCCTTCATCCGCTGCTTGTACCGCAGGTGATAGAGCGTATCGAGGTTCTTGTCGCCCACCAGGTAGACAGACCCCCCGTGGCCACCGTCACCGCCGGACGGGCCGCCCCGGGCGACGTATTTCTCCCGGCGGAAGGCGACGCAGCCATTGCCGCCGTCGCCGGCGATCACTTCGATCAGCGCTTCGTCGATGAATGGCATGGCGTCGACACCTCTTGGAACGGTAGATCTTGTAGAACCGCAGGTATGGCAAAGCCGCGACCGGAAAGGCCGCGGCTCTGATCGTCGGACTCGGGCTCAAGCCAGGTCCAACCGGACTGGGCGCTATGGGCCTCAGTCGGCGGGGTTGATGTGGACGAACTTGCCCAGGCGACCGCGGGTCTGAAATTCGACCACGCCGTCGGTGAGGGCAAAGAGCGTATCGTCCTTGCCGCGGCCGACGTTGCGGCCGGGCTTGAAGCGGGTGCCGCGCTGGCGCACGATGATCGTGCCGCCGGTCACTTCCTGGCCGCCGTAGCGCTTGATGCCCAGGAATTGCGGATTGGAATCGCGGCCGTTACGACTGGAACCTTGTCCCTTTTTATGAGCCATGACTTAACTCCTCAGCCCTCGATGGCTTCGATGCGCACGCGGTGGTAGTTCTGGCGGTGACCGTTCTTGCGACGGTACTGCTTGCGACGCTTGAACTTGAAGACGAGCACTTTGGCGCCGCGGACTTCGCGAAGCAACGTGCCGGTGACTTTGGCGCCGTCGAGCGCCGGGGCGCCGACGCGGACGTCGTCATCCGCACCCACCATCAGGACGCGATCGAAGGTGACGGCCGGCTCGTCCGGCGAAACACCTTCCAGGCGCTCGACGTCGATCAGGTCGCCTTTCTGCACCCTGTACTGCTTTCCGCCGGTTTCAATGACTGCGAACATGCTGGAATCTCCGGAGAGCTTGTGGCCGGCGACGCAGGACCCCGGGGCGCCCGTAGGCTTGGGGATCGGCGTCGACGTGGCCGGGCCCGTTTAGGAGCAGGGCGGACTCAGGCGGACCGCGAACTCCTCAACGGATGAGTTCGATTTCGAAACAATCGTAAGATGGCTTTCGGGAATAAACTGTCCGACGGAGACCGGAGCCGTGTCGGCTTTCGATCGCTACGGACGAGGGGACGCGCGGATGCCGGCGCTTGCGGGCTGCCGGTGGCTCGCCGGGGAGGATGGAAAATGACGAGCGGATCCGTGGCGCGAAGGCGGAACATAGCAAGAAGTAGCGGCGGCGTCAACGCCGCCAAGACGAGCCAGAAGACCGTTGTTTTGGAGCCCAATCGATGACCGAACCGGAGTACCTCATCTGCCTCGACTGCGAAACCCCGTGCTACACCTTCGAGTGGAGAAGCGGGATCCTCACCGAGGCGATGTGCCTCGCGTGCGGCACCGACGACGTGGACCAATTCGTCTCGGAGGAGGACTTCGAGGCCATCACCTCGAGCGAGCACTGATCGCCCCCAAGGGCACAGGCCCGCACCGCTCAGCAGGCGGTGATCCCGCGCGGCGCCGTGGGGACTGGAGACTATCCCCCGGGGTCCGTGGCCGTTCCCTTGAAGACGACCCGCAGGCAGGTGCCCTTCCCCGGCTCGCTTTCGACCTCCAACCGGGCGCCGTGGCTTTCCGCAATGCGCTGCACGATGGCCAGCCCGAGTCCGGTGCCGCCCTTGCGCTGCGAGTAGAAGACGTCGAAGATCTGGCGGCGGGCTTCCTCGTCGATACCTTCGCCGTTATCCACCACTTCAAGGATCGGCCGGTCGTCCTTGAAGCTCGCCACCAGCCGCAGGCGCGGCAGGCGCTTGGTCTTGTCCGTCGCGTCAATGGCGTTATGGATGAGGTTCAAGAGCAGCTGATTGATCTGCCCCCGGTCGACCTCGACAGCTTCACCGCCAGAAAGATCTTCGATCGAGACCGCGACGCCCTTCTCCCGCAAGGCGCCGTCCATGACGGCGCGGGCCCGCTCGAGCAGGTCGACGATCGGCACCTCCTCGAGCACCAGCGGCTGGGGTTTGGCGTAGGCCAAGAAGTCCGTGGCTAGGTTCTCCAGACGCTTGAGCTCGGAGCGGGTGATGGATAGCAGGCGGCGCTGCGATCCGGACCGTTTGTCTTCCCGCGCTTCCTCCTCGAGCATCTGCATATTCAGGTTCAAGGAATTGAGCGGGGAACGGATCTCGTGGGCCAGACCCGAGGCGAGGGTCCCGACATAGGCCATGCGCTCCGCCTGCTGGGCCTGGTCCTCGAGTCGACGGGCCCGGCGCTGGAGCCGCAGGAATGCGACCAAGCCAACGACCAGGAGCGTCACCGAGAAGCCGCCGAAAATCGACGCCTGGCGGATCAAGTCCCGACGGAGAATCTGGATGCGACGCTGCACTTCGGTCTCGTCCACGCCGACCACCAGCGTCCCCAAATTCTCGCCGATCGGGATGTGGGTCTCGAGCAGCTTGGCTTCCGGCGCCTCGTCGAAGGCCAGCCGGGGCACGTCGACTTCCTCGAGCGGCAGCTGTTCTTCATCGCGCTTGTGCAGGACGACTTTGCCGTCCCGGTCTCGGATTTCGACCCGACTGACCAGCTGGCGCGAAGCGAGCACGCTATCGATATAGGTCTTGGTCTCTTCCGCGACGCTCACCAGCACGTAGAGGTCTTCGCTGCCCTTGGCTTCCGCCTGGGCTTCGAGGCCGGCGGCGATCGGGGCCGCGTCCTGGCGGGTGCGCAGAATCGCCTCCTCCACCTCACGCTGGGAGAGGGAATCGAAGATCAGCCAGATGAAAAGTGCAATATCAAAGAGAATAAAGAGACCGAATCCCAGCCCCACGAGCCACGGTCGACGTCCGGCGGCGATAAACGCTTGGCGCAGCATGGGCTGAAGATAGCAAAGCCGCCGCCGCACAGGCTTTTCAGGCTCCGGCCGCCCGGGGCCGGGTGTCGTTGACCCGCTGGGGGTGACGCGATAGCTTGGGACTATGGAAAATCTGCCCGACTTGCGCCAATTTCCACGTTCTCACAGGGGCTTTTCGCCCGCGGAACAACGGTATTTTTCAGTGGCCGTGCCCCCCCGGTCCCGCCGGTCTCGAACCGGCCGGCCGGACGCGGTCCCCGCCACCTTGATATTCGCGGCGCTTACAGCGCTCCTGGCGCTCGGCGGCTGCACCGCCGATGAGCCCGCCGGGACCACGCCGCCCCGGGATACGGCGACCGTCGCCTTCGGTGTCGACATCACCGGCATCAACGAGCTGATCCAGCCGCCGGCGGCGATCAATACGGCGATCAGCCACTTTGCTCTTTTCCTTCCCTTGGCCGAAGAGCAGGCGGACTACCAAGACGGTCCGCCGACGTTCTTGCCCCGGCTCGCTGAAAGCTGGACCGCCGCCGAGGACCGGCTCTCCATCACCTTTACCCTCCGCGACGACGTGTTTTGGAGCGACGGCGTGAAGACGACCGCAGAAGACGTGCGCTTCACCTGGGAAGCTCAAACCCACGCGGACGTCGCCTGGCCGTTCGCCGCCACCAAGAGCCGCATTCGCGACGTTGAAGTCGTGGACCCGCGGACGGTGATCTTCCACTTCACCGAGATCTACCCGCTGCAGCTCTTCGAGGCTGTGCAGGGAGTGGTGTTGCCCAAGCACGCGTGGAGCGAGATCCCTTTTGAACAGTGGCGCGAGAAGGCGGATTGGTTCAACGACAACCCGGTCACCAACGGCCCCTTTACTTTCGAATCGTGGCAGCCCCAGCAGCGCTTTATCCTCGAACGCTATGACCGCTACTTCGAGCCGGACCTGCCGAAACTCGAGCGTGTGATCTTCGAGATCGTCCCCGACACCAGCCAGCAGCTCAGCCTGCTGCGCGCCGGGCGGGCGGACTTCATCGAGCTCGTCCCCTACGCCGACGCCAAGGCGATGGACGAACGCCCCGACGTGTACTTGACGTCTTATATCCCCCGCAACTACTTCTTCATCGGCTGGAACCTCCAGCGCGGCTTCTTCGGCGACGTCGCGGTGCGTCAAGCTCTGACGCTGGGCATCGACCGCCAGGCGCTGATCGACAGCCTCTTCTATGGCTACGGCAAGACGTCCTTCGGCCCGATCCCGTCGGACGTTTGGGCCCACCACGACGGCCTGGAACCCTGGCCCTACGACCCGGAGAAGGCCCGCCAGATGCTGGCCGACTCAGGCTTCGCCGACGCCGACGGTGACGGCATCCTCGAACGAGGCGGCGAGCCGCTGCGCTTCGAGCTGATCACCAATTCGGACAACACCCTGCGCCGGGACATCATGGTGATGGTGCAGAGCCAGCTCCGGCAGATCGGCGTCGACGTCGAGACGCGGACCATGGAGTTCAACGCCCTCATCGCGCCGCTCTCCGCGTACGACTTTGACGCCGTGGTCATGGGACTCTCCATCGGCACCGACCTCGACCTGTCCTACAACTTCCACACCCGCGGCACCCCCGCGAATGGCGGCCTCAACTGGGGCCGGTTTTCCGATCCCCGCACCGACGAGCTGATCGACGCGGTGAATGCGGAGGGCGCGGCGCTTTCTACCAAGCCCCTGCTCTACGAACTACAGGAGCGGCTCCATGAGCAGCAGCCCTTGACCTTCCTCTACGAAGGCGAGCGCATCTCCGGCGTCCGCAAGCCGCTGGCAGGGATCAGCCCCAATTCGACCTCGACCTTCGCCAATCTCCGCCACTGGTACTTTGAATAGGGGTCGGACGCACCTTGAGGCCAGAGTGGGCTTGAGGTCGGCATGAGCTCTTTTATCGTTCGACGCCTCGCGTCGGCGCTGCTTTTGCTCGTGCTGATCTTGACCCTGACCTTCTTCCTCATCCACCTCGCCCCCGGCGAGCCGGCGAGACTCTTCGAAAATCCCCACGCCACCGCCGAAAGCCAAGAGGAGATCCGGCGGCTCTACGGCTGGGATCGCCCCCTCCATGAGCAATACGGCCGGTGGCTGGGGGCCGTCTTGACCGGCGACTGGGGCGTCTCTTTCACCCAGCGTCGACCGGTCTTCGAGCTCCTCATCGAGCGGCTGCCGGCGACGGCACTCCTGGTGCTCACCGGGGTCACTTTGGAACACCTCCTGGGTCTCTGGATGGGCGTCACCGCCGCGCGGCGCCCCGGCGGTCGCTTCGATGTGATCACCGGCCGCCTCGCCTTGATCCTCCACGCGGTGCCCGCCTTCGTGCTCGGCCTGCTGATGATCGAGTGGCTGGCCATCCGGGCCCCGATCTTCCCGCCCCAGCACATGACCTCGGTCGACTACCCGTCGCTCTCAAGCTGGGGCCGCGTCCTCGATATCGCCCACCACCTCGTGCTGCCGGCCCTGGTCCTCGCCCTCGTACGCTTCGGAGCGGTGGTGCGCTTCGTCCGCTCGGGCCTGCTCGACGTGCTCGGCTGCGACTTCATCAGGACAGCCCGCGCCAAGGGTCTGCCCGAGTGGCGGGTCCTGTGGATCCACGCTGTCCCCAATACCCTCGGACCGCTGATCCAGCGACTCGGGGTGAGCTTGCCGCGACTGCTCTCGGGCACCGTGATCCTGGAGGTGGTCTTCGCCTGGCCGGGCCTCGGCACCGCCGTCTACGCCGCCATCCTGCAGCGCGACTACCCCGTGGTGCTCGCGGCCACCGCCCTCTCGGGCGTCCTGGTGCTCGGCGGCAGCCTGCTCGCCGACGTCGCCCACGCCTGGCTCGACCCAAGGGTTCGGGACCACTATGTCTAAGGCGCTCAGGGTCCGGGTGCGGGGCTGGCTCCGCGGCGGATCGCGCTCGCCCCTGTGGCCGACCGCCGTAGTCCTCGTGACGGCGGTGGCGGTGTGCGCCGCCGCTCCCCTGCTCGCGCCCCACGACCCAAATGCGCAACCGGATCCCTTCGGCGGTCGACTGCAGCCGCCGGGCACCGAGCTGCAGGCGATCGCGCTGGAGCGCGGCGGGTGGATGCTCGCCGACCGGGTCGAGCGCACGGGCGACGGGCTGCGGATCTGGCGAGGGGACCGCATCGAGACGCTCGACGCGGACGACGTCGCCAACCTCACGCCCGACGGCGTCGCCGACCGTTGGTACTTCCCGCTCGGCAGCGACGCCTTCAGTCGAGACGTGCTCTCCCGCTGGCTCTACGGCGGTCGGCTTTCGATCCTCATCGGCGTCTGCTCCGTAGCGCTCTCGCTCATCCTCGGCCTCGGCGTCGGGGCGACCGCCGCACTCGGCGGCCGCGCGGCCGACGCCATCTTGATGCGCATCGTCGACGGCATCTTGAGCGTGCCCTGGTTCTTCCTGCTGATCGCGCTGCGGGCCGTGCTGCCCCCCAGCACCCTCATTCTGATTATCGTGCTCGGCGCCACGTCCTGGATGGGCATCGCGCGGCTAGCCCGTTCGGAAATCATGAGCCTCCGGCAGCGGGACTTTGTGCATGCCGCCCGTGGCCTCGGGCTCCGCGAGACCACGGTTTTCCTGCGTCACATCCTGCCCAACGCCGCCACGCCCCTGGCGGTCAGCGCGGTCCTGACGGTAGGCTACGTCATCGTCGCGGAAGCGGCGCTTTCCTTCCTCGGCCTCGGCGTCCCCACGCCCCACGCCTCCTGGGGAACGATGATCGAGGACGGCCGCCACCATATGGCCCGGGCGTGGTGGCTGCTCTCCCTCCCCGCCGGCGGCTTGGTCGCCTTGGTCTTAACGCTCCACCTCTTCGCCGACCGTCTGCGCGACGCGATGGACCCTAGGCGCCGGACCCCGGCGTCGCCGTCCCCGTTCGCCCGCCCCAGCGCCGGGCCGAGTTCAGTCCATGCTGACCAGTGATTTTGATTTTGATCTCCCCGAAGACCTGATCGCCCAAGAGGCCCTGCCGCGCGGCGAGAGTCGACTCTTCGTGCTTGACGCCGACGGTGAGGCCCGCCACCGACGCATCGACGAGCTCAAGTCCCTGCTCAGGCCTGGGGACCTGCTGGTTCTCAACGACACCCGCGTGCTCCCGGCCCGCCTTTTCGGCCGTCGGGCCGGCGGCGGCCGCAGCGAGCTCCTGCTCATCGAACGCGTGACGCCGACCCGCTGGCGCGCCCTCGCCCGCCCCGCCAAGCGACTGCGCCCGGGCTCCACCCTCGAGATCGAGCCCCTCGAGTCCGGGCTGCGCGGTGACATCGTCGGCCGACTCGACGGCGGGCAGATGGTCGTCGACTTCAAGGAGCCGCTCGAACCGCACCTCGAAACCGTCGGCCACGTACCGCTACCGCCCTATATCCGTCGCCACGACGACGCCGCGGACCGCGAGCGCTACCAAACCGTCTACGCGCGGGTCGACGGCGCCGTGGCCGCGCCGACGGCCGGGCTGCATTTCACGGACCGGCTGCTCGACGAGCTGGAGGCGGCGGGGATCGAACGCACGACCTTGACCCTGCACGTCGGGCTCGGCACCTTCAAACCGGTGTCCGTCGACCAGCTGAGCGACCACCGCATGGACGAGGAGCGCTACGTCGTGTCGCCGAAAGCCGCCGCCGCCATCCGCCGCACCCGCGAGCGGGGCGGACGCGTCGTCGCCGTCGGCACGACGGTCGTGCGCACCCTCGAATCCGTGGCCCGTGCCGACGGCACCGTCGACGCCGGCGCCGGCAGGACGCGACTCTTCATCACCCCCGGTTTCCCGTATCGGGCGGTGGACGTCTTGTTGACCAATTTCCACCTGCCGCGCTCCACCCTGCTCATGCTGGTGTCGGCCTTCGGCGGCCGGGATCGCGTCCTCGACGCCTACCGCGAAGCGGTGGAGGCCGGCTACCGCTTCTATTCCTACGGCGACGCTATGCTGCTCGAGCGCCGCGGATCCTGAGCGGATCGCGCCAGAAACGCCCCCGCCGATGTCCCGCCTGCACCTCTTCGAGCTCGAAGACCAGCCGTGGCTGCCGGCGTCGGTGCGCGCCTACAGCACCGACTGTCTCAGGGCGTTCTTTTCTTTCCTGATTCCCCGAACCCGGGTCGGCGAGCGCCTACGGAATCTCTTGGAGGCCGTCGGCGAAAAGCGGATTCTCGATCTCTGCTCCGGCAGTTCTGGACCGCTGGGGCCGCTGCTCGATGAACTCGCCCGCGAGGGTCTCGACGTCGAGGCGCTGCTGACGGATCTCCATCCCCACCCGGAGCTCACCGAAGGCCTCTCCGGGCGATTCACCTACCGCCGGGAACCGCTCGACGCTCGATGCGTGCCGCCGGAGCTTCCCGGCGTGCGCACGCTCTTCGCCGGCTTCCACCACTTCCGGCCCGAGGACGCCGTCCAGATCCTGGCCGACGCCGCGCAGCGGGGGCGGGCCATCGCCATTTTCGAGCCGTCGTCGCGGCGCCCCCTCGAGTTCCTCGCCGTGCCGTGGATCGGCCTCTTCAGCCTCCTCGCCGCGCCGTGGCTTCGACCTTTCCGCTGGCGACGTCTCTTCTGGAGCTGGGTCGTGCCGCTGGTGCCGGCGGTCGTCGTCTGGGACGGACTCGTCTCGTGCTGCCGCTGCTACACCGAGTCGGAGCTGCGCCAGCTCGGCGACGACGCCCTCGAGCGTACGGGCGCCCGCGGGCGCTATCGATTCGACGCGGGCTGCGACGGGGTCCGCGGATTACCCGCCGGCGTCACGTGGCTGGTGGGCCGTCCGATTTCTTGACGTCACCGGGGGGCGCCACCACAACATGGTGGAGCTTCTCTGGGTTGCGCACGATGAAGATCGAGCGCAGGCGGCCGTCTTCGGAAAAATCGAAGTGCAGCGTCTGCACCGGAATCCCGTCGGCGACGGCGAGCAGCGCCGGCTCGCCGTTGATCTCCCGCAGGAAAACTTCCGTGCCCGCCGGCCGCTTCGGCCAAACCCCGAGGAAGAAGCGAACGACCTTATCCGCGCCGACGATCGGCCGCAGCGCCGACGGCACCCGACCGCCGCCGTCGGTGGTCAGCACGACGTCGCGGTCGAGCCACTGCACCAAAGGTGCGAGGTCCCCGGCGTTGGCGGCGTCGGCGAAGAGCTGGAGCAGCTCTTCGCGCTTCTGACGCGGCACGTCGAAGCGCGGCGCCCCGCGCTCCAGGTGCTTTTGCGCCCGGTGCACGAGCTGGCGGCAGGTCGCCTCCGGCTTGCCGATTATCGACGCCACGTCCGCATAGGCGTAGTCGAAGACCTGGCGAAGCAGGAAAGCCGCCCTTTCATTCGGCGTCAGCCGCTCGAGCACGGCGAGTAGGGCCATCGAGAGCGAGTCCGCCAGCGCCCCGGGATCCCCCGGAGCTGGCCCCCCCCGTTACACCCGGTCCGGCAGCCCCGGGGCCCCGGTTTATTAACGGCGGCGGCGGGGGGGGCGCCGCTGGGCGAGCGCCCC
>JBCDKB010000161.1:0-15834 GCA_038747035.1 Acidobacteriota bacterium
CGGCTGGCTGCCGTCGAAGACCGCGTCGATGCAGCCGTGGAACCGCTCGAAGGTGAAGAAATTTCGCCCCCACTCGCCGTAGATCACGTGTCGACCGGACCGCGCCGGCACGTCGCAGAAGGTGTGAAATCGAGTCCCGGCCTTATCCGGAACCACGTCGGGGTTACCCGTCGGGTCGGTGTCGACGTAGTTCAAGACACAGAACGGCTGATCTTCGAAGTCCTGCCAGGTCAACGGCACGCCGACCTGGAACTGGAAGTCACTCTTGGTGATCCAGTAGCGGAACTCCTCGGTGTCGTCGAAGTGGGGACCCCACGAAATATTCCAGGTGATCTCGTTGCGACCCGCCGACATGGCGTTCGTCGGCCAGTCAATCGGCGTATCCCAGGGAGTGGCGCCGCCGTTCCACGTCTCCGAACCGAAGCCGCACACGTGCTCCGGCAGGGGGGTGACGCCGCTCCGGCCGACATCGTGGGTCAGGACGCTCATAAAGCTATAGCCACCGTTGAAATCGACGGCGAAGGCGTCGCCGCAAATCGGATAGGCGGCGGTTCCGTTGGCCACCTGGTCGGGCTTGGTGATGGCGCCGCAGAGCCAGTTCCGGGATGGCGGATCTTCCATCAGCCCGTGCCCGAGGACGGGGTGGGCCAAGAGAAAGAGAAGGGCGGTGAACGGCAAGGTGAATAAGAACTTGCAGGCAGACTTCATGGGGCTCTCCTTAAGAGCTCGGAAGACGTCGCGGTTCCGCGCGACGCCGAGTTAAAACCCAGCACCACAGGGAGGGGGGATCCCGGGGGGCTGGGGACGGCGGCGCCGAATCACATCGTCCAGCTTCGGCGCCGCCGGGGGTTGCCGACTCGAAAATCTGCAGATCAAGAATCGCGGATCGACTTAATCGATTTACTAATACGATTCAGTGAATCGACAAATTTTTTGGTCGGCGCACTTCTTCCTACACATCACACTCCGCCGGCGGAGCGTAATGTTTCCGGTCACAAGCATGGATCCAGGGCTTATGACCAATCTATTCTCAGCCCGCGCCTGTGTCAACTAAATTGGTCAAATTGACGAGAATCTATAAGCCGGCTTTCGCCCACCTCCATAAGCTGCCTCGACGCAAACCTTCTCGGGCCCAATTTCGTCTAAGGAGACCAGGACCCCGACTTCGACCTGCAAAGGAATCCCATATGCCCGCCCACGATCTGCGACTTGGCCTGCGCCAAATCCGGAAGCGCCCTGGCTTCTCAGCCGTCGTCTTGCTCACCCTAGCCCTCGGCATCGGCGCCAATACCGCCATCTTTAGCGTCATCCAGGCGGTGCTTTTTGAAACCGCGCCCTTTGAGGACGCCGACGAGCTCGTCTTTATCGGCGAGCACACGGAGCAGATCCCGAATATGTCGGTGGCGTATCCGAACTTCCTCGACTGGCGGGAAGAGGCGTCGGCCTTTGAGGCGCTGGCGGCCCACCGCAACGAGACCTTCACCGTCACCGGCCTCGAGCGGCCGGAGCAGGTGCGGGCGATCATGACGTCGGCGGCGCTCTTCGACCGGGTCCTGCGCACCGACGCGGCCCTCGGGCGGACCTTCGTCGAGTCGGAGGACCAACCGGGCCAGGGCGCCGTGGTCGTGCTCAGCGACAAGTTCTGGCGCACGCGCTTCGGCGCCGATCCGGACGTGCTCGGACGGCAGCTGATCCTCGACGACACGCCGTACCAGGTCATCGGTGTGATGCCCGCCGGATTCACCTATCCGCTGCACAACAACCGCACGGCGATGTGGCTGCCGATCGGCCACTGGGCGGACGAGCCGTTCATGACCAATCGGACCAACCACCCCGGCATCTACGTCACCGGTCGCCTGGCCGCCGGCACGACTTTCGAGAGCGGGCTCAGCAACCTGCGGAGCGTGGCGGCGTCCCTCGAGCAGCGCTACCCCGACAGCAATACGGGCAATAGCGTCGCCGTACGGCCGCTGCGTGAGCACGTGGTGCGGCACGTGAAGCCGGCGATTCTGACCCTGGCCGTGGCGGTGGGGCTGGTGCTGCTGATGGCCGCCGTCAACGTCGCCAACCTGCAGCTGGCGCGGGGCGCGACGCGGCTTCGGGAGATGTCCCTGCGCAGCGCCCTCGGCGCCGGACGCTTGCAGATCCTGCGGCAGCTGCTGGTCGAGAATTTGATTCTGGCCCTCTGCGGCGGCGCTTTGGGACTCTTCGTGGCCTTCGCCAGCATCCGGTTCTTGGCGCGTATCCTCGATCCGTCGGTGATGCCGGTGACCGGACGGCCGGAGCTCGACGGCGCGGCCCTCACCTTCGCCCTCGGGATCTCCCTGCTCTGCGGCCTCGCGACGGGCCTCGCCCCGGCCCTCCAGGCGGCGCGGCGCAACCTGGTCTCGAGCCTGCGGGAAGGGTCCAAATCCAGCGGCGGCGTCGGACACCAGCGCTTCAAGAACGCCCTCGTGGTCGGCCAGGTCGCCCTCGCCATGGTCTTGCTTTTCGGTGCGCTGCTCTTCACCCGCAGCTTCGCCAGCCTGTCGAACGCCGATCCGGGCTTTGATCCCGCCGGGGTCCTCGCCTTCGACCTGACGCTGCCCGAAAATCGCTACGCCGACACGGAATCGATCCTGGCGCTCCAGGAGGCGCTGCTCGACGAGGTCCGCGCGCTGCCGGGGACGACGTCCGTCGCCGCCACCCTGCCGTTGCTCGGCGGTTGGCAGTCGAGCTTTGTCGTCGGCGGACAGCCGGCGCCGGGGCCGGGCGAAGGGCGGAGCGCCGATCTGACCCGCGTCACCCCGGGCTACTTCGAGACCCTGGGCGTTGACCTCCAGCGCGGCCGGGTCTTCGACGAGCGGGACAAGTCGGACACCGAGCCGGTGGCCATTATCGACCGCACCTTCGCCGACGACCTCTTCGCCGGCCAAGATCCGATCGGCCAGAAGGTGAAGCTCGCCGGAGATCCGGCGGTCGAGGGTGTTGAATGGAGAACCGTGGTCGGCGTCGTCGACCACGTGAAGAATTACGGCGTCGCCAACGAGTCGCGGGTCGAGATCTACGTGCCCCAAAGTCAGCTGGCGCGACGCAATACGTCGATCGTGGTGGCGTCTGACCTCGAGGACCCGATGGCCTTGATGCCCGCCGTCGAGTCCGCCCTCGCACGTCTTGACGGCGACCAGCCGATCGCCAACGCGCGCCTCGTCGCCGACGTCGCCGGCCGCACGACGCTGGCGTCGCGGGTGCTGTCGATGCTGCTCTCGCTCTTCTCCGGGGTCGCCTTGGCGCTCGCCGCTCTGGGTCTCTATGGGGTCATGGCCTTCTTCGTCTCCCAGCGCCAGCGCGAGATCGGCGTGCGCATGGCCCTCGGCGCCCAGCTGACGCAGGTGCTTTCCCTCGTCGCCGGCAGCGGCTTCCGCCTGATTGTCGCCGGCACCGTGGTCGGCACCGGCGCCGTGCTCGCGGGGGCACCGCTCCTTTCGAGTCAGCTCTTCGGCGTTGAGCCAAGGGACCTCGGACTGATCGCCACCGTGCAGGCGGTGCTGCTCGCGGTCGGCGCCCTCGCCGCCGCCGGGCCGCTGCGCCGGGCGTCGAAGGCCTCCCCGGTCGAGGCCTTGCGCCACGAGTAGTTGGGACGCAGCGCCACAAAAAGTTCGCTTCTACGCCCCGCGATGATCCACCGTCGCGGGGCGTTCGAATAGGTAGGGGACCCCGCAAAAACGGCCAGTCGGAGGCCGTCCCGTCGCTTCTGGTAGCCTCTGGCCACCATGCCAGGCGCGAGATCCGCCCAGCCCGGGCTGACGACAGTGCGCCACGTCCGTTCCTGCGGACACCCCTTCCTCCCCCCTTCGGTCAGCGGCTCCTAGCCATTCGGAACGAGCAGAGACCGTCCAAGCATTCTAGAGACCGCAGAGTTAAGGCACGCGGGTAAGGTCACAAGCCTGCCCGGCTCGAGCCTCGGGCGCCGTGTCCCCCGCAGCCCTTAAGCCCTGCGTCTCCACCGAGGGTGCGCTCCAGTTAACCAACCCGACACCAAGCTGATGAAACTCAACCAGTTACTGATTCTCCTGATGTCCATCACTCTCTTGACAGCCTGCTCAGAAGGCCCGGATGGCGCCAGTGGCCCAGACGGCACCGATAACGTCGCCGATGGCAACCCGCTCCTCGAGGACTGGGATACGCCCTTCGGGACCCCACCGCTCGACGTCATCGAGGAGGCCCACTTCCTACCGGCCTACGATGCGGCCCTGGCCTCCCACAGCGCCGAAATCGACGAGATCGCCGCCAACGCCGAAGCCCCGACCTTCGACAACACCCTGCTAGCGATGCAGAACGCGGGCGCCAACCTCGGCCGCATCTCGCGCGTCTTCTCGAACCTGACCAGCTCGGCTTCGAACGACGAGATCCGTGCGATCCAGCGCGAGATGAGCCCCCGCCTGGCCGCCCACAGCGCTTCCATCACCCTGAACCCGGACCTGTTTGCCCGCATCGACACGCTTTATAAGACGCGGGACGAGCTCGACCTGACGCCCGAGCAGGCGCGCCTCCTGGAGACCTCGCACGAGGACTTCATCCGCGCCGGCGCCCAGCTCGGCGAAGAGGAGCGCAAGCGCTTCGCCGAGATCCGCTCCTCGCTCGCCGGTCTCTACACCCAATTCGCCCAGAACGAGCAGGCCGACCGCGAAGCCTGGACCATGGAGCTGAGTGCCGAGGACATCGCCGATCTTCCGGACTACATCGTCTCGGCGGCGGCCGGCGCCGCGGCTGACCGCGACATGGAAGGCCACGTGATCACCCTGGCCCGCTCGAGCGTCGAGCCGTTCCTGCAATCCTCCCCCAACCGAGAGCAGCGCGAGACCGCCTGGCGCGCGTGGACCCAGCGCGGCGATAACGGGAACGACAACGACAATAAGGACACCGTCCGCGAGATCCTGAAGCTGCGTCTGGAGCTGGCCAATCTGCTCGGCTTTGAGACCTTCGCCCACTACCGCACGGCGGGCACCATGGCCGGCACGCCGGATGCCGCGATGTCGCTGATGGAGAAGGTCTGGTGGCCGGCCCGCGACCGCGCCCTCGAAGAAGCCGCCGACATCGAAGCGCGCATCACCGCGGCCGGCTTGGACCACGAGCTGGAGCCCTGGGACTGGCGCTACTACACCCAGCAAGTGCGCGCCGAGCGCTATGACCTGGACGAGAGCGAAGTCAAAGGCTACCTGCAACTGGACAACCTGATCGACGCCATGTTCTACGTGGCCAAGGAGCTCTTCGACATCACCTTCGTCGAGCGCGACGACATTGCGACCTACCACCCCGACGTCCGCGTCTGGGAAATGAAGAACCCGCAGGGCGAGGTCGCCGGCATCTTCTACGGCGACTTCTTCGCGCGCCCCGGCAAGCGCGGCGGCGCCTGGATGTCGAGCTTCCGTCCGCAGAACGGGCTGACCGGAGAGATTCCGCTCATCCTCAACAACTGCAACTACAACAAGCCGGCCGAAGGTGAGGCCGCCCTGGTGTCCTTCACCGACGCGGTGACGCTCTTCCACGAGTTCGGCCACGGCCTGCACGGCCTGCTCTCGAACACCCAATTCCCGTCGCTGGCGGGCACGGCGGTGGACCGCGACTTCGTCGAATTCCCGGCCCAGATTTACGAGCACTGGGTGGCCGAAGCCCAGGTGCTCGAGCGCTTCGCCCTGCACCACGAGTCCGGTGAGCCGATGCCGCCCGAATTGCTCGCGCGCGTGCTCAACGCCACTAAATTCAACCAGGGCTTCGCCACCGCCGAGTTCCTGAACTCGGGCTTCGTCGACCTGGCTTACCACCTGAATACCGATCCGGCGTCGCTCGACATCAACGCCTTCGAAATCGAAGTGCTGGCGAGCCGCAAGAGCCCGGAAGACATTCCGATGCGTCACCGCTCGACGCACTTCCTGCACACCTTCGCCGGCGAGGGCTACTCCTCGGGTTACTACAGCTATCTGTGGGCGGGCGTGCTCGACAACGACGGCTTCGCCGCCTTTGAAGAGGCCGGAGACATCTTCGACGCCGAGCTGGCGAAGAAGCTCTACGAAAACGTCTACTCCGCCGGCGACACCCGGCCGGCCATGGAGGCCTACGTCGGCTTCCGCGGCCGCGAGCCCGACGTCGCCGCGCTGCTGCGGAATCGCGGCTTTGCGGAGGCGTCCGACGCCAAATAGCGCGGGTTAAGCCAAGTCCACCGAGACTCGAAGGACGCTAGGCGTCCATGACGGCGAGCACGTCTTCCGGGATGTGCTCGCCGTTTTCGCGTCCGGCGATCCACGACCAGACCAGCAGCACCGTGAACGACGCGGCGAGCGACACCGCCGTCGGCAGCACGCCGGGCTGGAGGAAGGTCGGCTTGGGCAGGCCCGGGAAGAAAGCCTGCTTGGCGAGGAACTCGAGGGCCAAGTTGAGCCCCATGCCGGTGGCGATCGACGCCGACGCCGCGCCGGCGGTGACGCGTCGCCAGTTGAGGCCGATGGCCACCGCCGGCGCCAAAGCGGCGCCGAAGGTGCCGAAGGCGAAGGTGCCGAGCAGCGCGATCAGATCCTGGTAGAGCCAGGCGAAAAGCGCCGCGGAGATGGAGATCGCGAGCACCGCGACCCGCCCCCAGCGCAGCTCATCATCGACCCGTCGCCCGAAGGCCCGCGGCAGGTCGCGGACCAGGGCCGCCGAGCCGATATTCACGAACGAGTCGGCCGTCGACATGATCGCCGCCAGGATGCCGGCGAAGACCAGGCCGGCGAGCAGCTCCGGCGTGTAGTTCAGGAGGAACGTCGGCGCCGCGTCGTCGGGGTTGGTGAGGGCGTCGAGCTGTCCGCTCGCCACCAGCGCCGGCACCGCGAGTCCGATGCCGAGCCAGATCAAGACGCACAGCGCCTGCGTGCCGCCGACCAGCGCCGGGATCCACTTCAGCTTGCGGGGATCGTCCAGCATGTAGAACTTGTGCAGCATGTGGGGCTGGCCCAGGTTGCCGATGCCGAAGACGAAGAAAAAGCCGAGGGCGGTCAACACGGGGACGCCGCCTAAGGGATCGAGGAATCCGGGGCCAAAAGCCTCAGACGAAGCGATCGAACGCGCCATCGTCTCGAGGCCACCGCCGGACTGGAGGGCGTAGTAAAAGACGCCCCCCGCGGCCACCACCATGAGCGCCCCTTGGAAAAGGTCGGTGTAGACGCCGGCCACCATGCCGCCCGCCGTCGCGTAGACCAGCACCACCACCAGCCCAGCCGCCATCGCCGCCGGCAGGCTCCACTCGCCCAAGCTCGCCCGGGTGCCGAAGATCGACTCGATCATCACCCCCATGGCGAGCAGCTGGGCGCCGAGGTATCCGACGGTGCCGATCACCACGGCGATCGCCGCCAGGCCCGAGGCCAGTCGGCTGCGGTAGCGGCAGTAGATGGCGTCGGGTACGGTGTAGACCTCGCGCACCTCCGCCAGCAGGCGCAGGCGCTTCGCCACCACCCACGCCAGCATGGCGGCGGTGAAGCTGACCGGGATGCAGATGAAGAGCGACGCCAGGCCCATGCGGTAGGTCAGGCCCGGGCCGCCGATGAAGACAAAGCCGGAAAAGGCCGCCGACATGGTGGCGAGGCCGGTCACCACCAGGCCCACCCCTTGGCCGGCGATGAAGAAGTCCTTGGCGGACCGCGTCCGGCCGAGCGCCCAGACGCCGATCGCCACCACCACGGCGAGGTAGACCGCCGCGGTGATCAAAATCACCGGTCGATCGAGCGCCGTCACCGCGACTCCGCGTCGACGTCGAGGCTTTCGGGGAAACGGCGGCGAAGCTCGTCGAGATCCTCCTGGCGCAGGCCGTGGCGCTCGAAGGCCCAGGCGTAGCCGAGGCTCGACACCACGAGCGGCAGCAGGAAGAGTCCGTAGAGCTGGACCGCCGCCGCCGCCGGCAGACCACCCCACCACGGCCCGTCGGCGACGCCACCCCGGTAAGCGAAGAGCCCGACCATCACCAGCTGCAGCATCAGCAGGAGCGCTGCGATCGGCAGCGCCGCCCGACCCAGTCGACCGTCGCGTCCGGCGGCGCCGACCGCCATCAAAGCCACGGGGAAGACCGCGGCCACCGCCGCGAAGAGCCCTGGCCAAAAGCCAGCGTCTAAGACGAAGCTCGCAAGCGCCAGGGGTGACGCCGCGGTCAAGGCGATGAGGGCCAGCCGCTTACCCATGGACGGAAGAGCGGGCGTTCGCCGCCATCAGCTCGTCGCGGGTGCCGGCGCGCAGGACGCGGCTGGGAAGCGTCCGATCAAGGAAGGCCTGCACGCCGCGGGAGGCTTCCCGTACGCCGTCGAGGTCGACGCCGGTCGAAAGCCCCATCTCGTGGCACATATAGACCGTCTCCTCGGTGGCGATATTGCCGGCGGCGCCGACCACCACCGGGCAGCCGCCGAGGCCGCCGAGGGAGGTATCGAACCGGGTGATACCCATCTCGATGGCGGCGAAAGCATTGGCCATGCCGAGGCCGCGCGTATCGTGGAGGTGGAGCCAGAGGGGTATCTCCGGCAGCGCGTCCCGCACCGCGCCGAGCAACCTGCGGACCTGGGGCGGACTCGCCAGGCCGGCGGAATCGGCGATGCCGAGGGAGCGGCTGCCCGACGCCACGAAATCCCGGGCGACCTGGACCACGCGTTCGATCGGCACCTCGCCTTCAAACGGACAGCCGAGGCTGGCGCCGAGCACGGCATCGGCCCGCACGCCCCGCGCCGCTCCGGCTTCGGCGATCCGTTCGAATCGTTCCAGGGACTCCGCCACCGACAGTCCGACGTTGGCTTGGTTGTAGGTCTCGGTGACGCACACCACGACGCGCAAGCCATCGACGCCGGCGTCAAAGGCGCGTTCGGCGCCGCGGAAATTCGGCACCAGCGCCAGGTACGAGACGCCGGGCACGCGGTCGATACCCGCCATCACCTCGGCGGCGTCCCGCATCTGGGGCACCACACGGGGATGCACGAACGACGTCGCTTCGATTTCTTTCAGGCCCGCCCGCGCCAAACGGTCGATGGTTTCGATCTTCAACTCGGTGGGGACGAAGGTCTTCTCCATCTGGAAGCCGTCCCGCGGGCCCACCTCGATGATCTCGATCGCCGCGCCCGCGCTCATCCGTCCGCTCCGCTGATGATGCCGTCCCGGCGGAGCGTCTCGAGCTCTTCGGCGCTCAAACCGAGCAGACCGCCGAGCACGTCGTCGTTGTGGGCGCCGAGGCGCGGACCGGTCCACTCGGTATGACCCGGGGTGGCGGTGAGCTTCGGCATCAGCGCCGGAATGCGCAGCGGCTCACCGTTGACGTTGTGCTCTTCGAACAGGCCGCGGGCTTGGTACTGCGGGTCCTCCACCATATCGGCGACGCTGTAAATCGGCCCCGCCGGCACCGACGCGGACCGCAGCAACCGGAGGACCTCCGCCGCCGGCAGCCCACCCGTCCACGCCGCGAGCGCCCGGTCGATCTCGTCTTCGTGGGCGACCCGACCTTCGTTGTCGGCGAGGCGCGGGTCGTCGGCCAAGTCGGCGCGACCGGCGGTGCGCATCAGGCGCTTGTAGATCGAGTCGCCGTTGCCGCCGATGATCACGTAGTGCCCGTCGGCGCAGAGGTAGGTGTTGGTCGGCACGATGCCGGTCACCGTCGACCCCGACGGCTCCCGCACGGCGCCCCGGCGGTCGTATTCCGGCACGACCGCCTCCATCATGTTGTAGACCGCCTCGAAAATGCCGATGTCGATATCTTGCCCGCGGCCGTCCTTGGTGCGCTGGAAGAGCGCCAGCAGGACGCCTAAGCACGCGTGCAGACCGGCCAAAGAGTCGCCGAGACTCAGATTCGCCCGCACCGGCCGCTCGCCCGGCACGCCGGTGACGTGGCGCAGGCCGCCGAAGCCTTCGCAGACCGACGCGTAGCCCGGCATCGACGACTTGGGTCCGGTCTGGCCGTAGCCGGAGATGCGCGCGCAGATCAGCTTCGGATTGTGTTCGCGCAGCGCGTCGGGGCCGAGGCCCCACTTCTCGAGCGTGCCCGGCTTGAAATTCTCGATCAAAATATCGGACTGGAGCGCCAAGCGCCGCGCCAGCTCCCGCCCGCGGTCGGTGCGCAGGTCGAGGGTGATGCACTTCTTGTTGCGCGCCAGCGAGTGCCACCAGCACGACGTGTCGCCGTCCATGACCCGCCATCTGCGGATGGGGTCGCCGGCGTCCGGCGGTTCGACCTTAATCACTTCGGCGCCGAAATACCCGAGCAGGGTCGACGTGAACGGACCGGCGAGGAGCTGGCCAAGCTCGAGCACCCGAACGCCGTCGAGCGGACGGATGCCGGGGGGGAGGCCTTCGTTTTCGATCATCACGGCGAGAGTCTTTCGATTCACACCGCCGATGGCAAGCGCCGGCGGCTCGGATAGGCCTGCCTAGCCCCGGCGCCGAAGATCCGGAGCCAAGAGCCGCGGAAACCACACCCTGCGGTCGACGACCAGGCCGAGATTCGGCAGGACGTGATCCTGGTCCAGCGTCGAGACGTCGACGCCCTCGGCGACCTCCTGAATCGGCGGCAGCGCCTCGCCTTCGAAGACCTGCCGGCGGATCAACACTTCCGCGTCGTCGCGGGTGAACGCCGTCACGCCGCAGCCGAGGCCCGCTCCGGCGGCGCGGACCCTGGGATCCTTCGGATCAAAACGGAACCAGTATCGAATCACGACGGGGTTTGACTCCATGGACTCCCGCAGGACCGACAGGCCGAGCTTGGGGGAATGCTCCACGATTACCGCAAAGGGACCGAGGGGACCCGGGGTGCCCATTCCATCACCAACCCAAGGAGTCACCATGTCTCTTCCCCGACGCCTCCCCGCGCTCACCGCCTTCTCGGCCGACGGCCATCAAAAAAGAGCTCCCCGATCTCGAAACGCCCGCTCCGAGATCGGGGAGGCTGTGAAGAACCGTGAATCCGGTCGACGGGGTCTCCGAACCGTCGACCGGCAGGTCCCAAAGGCGCGAAGCTCGTGCTGATTGGGACATCGACGCCGGCGGACTCTGGCTCCGGCGCCTTGGTCGGCCCAGGGTTATGGCGGACCCGGGGGTAAGGCTCACTGGGACAGCGCGGGCACCGGCGCCAAGGGCAGGTGCGCCACGAGCATCCTCGCGGGCTCCCCTTCAGCGCAGCGCAATCCGCTATCGACGGCGGCGTGATCGGTGAGCACCGAGACGCTCACCACCTGGACGTCTCCGTGGAGGGCCGCGCCGTCGCTTTCGGTGTGGAGGGCGACGGTCCACAGGGCGAGGCCGGCGGCCGCCAGCGAGAGGGCGAGAGTCAGCGATTTCATGGCGTCTCCTCCGGCGCCGGCGATACCTGTTCCGGCGCCGAAGCCTCCGGGGTGGCGGGCTGCGCCGGCGGGTTGTGCAACGGCAGCTCCAGCTCCTCGAGGGGCTCGAGCGACGGGGCAAAGAAGTGGGGCAACTCGGGGATGAAACCGACGTGATTGTCGCCCGATGGATAGGCAAACCCAGGTGATGCGTCGTCGCGAGCGCCGGAGTCTTCGTCTTCACGGCTCCCACAGCTGACCGACGCCGCCGACGCCGACTGCGCGCGGGACTGGCAGGCCATACCGCGAGACGCGTTGGGGTCTTGGCCCTGGCCGGCGACGCAGCCGAGGGCCACGAGGGGTCCTGCGGTGAGCGCCAAACAGGAAGAGAGGATCGCGATCCGAATAAGCGACACGGCTGAGCTCCTTGGCAAACAGGTTCCGAGGCCCGCCTCCTGGCAAGGCGCGGGCACCGTCGGCCCTTCACGCGGTAAAGCGGAGCGCATCGGATCAACGAGAAGCCGATGCGGAGCAAAAAAGCCTTCCGTCGTCAGGCGGGCCTGCAACCTTTTTTATACTCATCAGTATAATTTTGTTGTATGAAGTATCACCACATGACGTCGCCGCAGAGGCCATTGACCGACCACGACACGACGGGGGCCCAGTGACCGCACATTCCAAGACCCGGAGCTCCCCACCCCTTAAGCCCCAGTGGTTCCAGATCCTGCTGGCGCTCGCCGACGGTCGTCGGCACGGCCAGGGCATCATGGCGGAAGTGCTGCGACAAACGGAGGGGGCCATGAAGCTCTGGCCCACTTCACTCTACGGCTCGCTACGCGCCCTCGATGAAGCCGAGCTGCTGCGCGAAAGTCCCATCGAGGAAAGCGACGGCGACCGTCGCCGGTTCTATGAACTCACCGAGGAAGGGCGAGTCGCGCTCGCCTCCGAGGTCGCCCGGCTGGAGCGCACGGTGGCGCTGGCGCGGCGCAAGAAGGTTCTCGACTCATGATCGCCCGCCGCGACGCCTCCTTCCGCCGCCGTTTAGCCGCGGGCGGCTACAAACGTCTGCTGGCGCTCTGCCCACGGGATTCGATCGGCCCGGAAGACGAGATGGTGCTGGTCTTTACCGACGCACTCCGCGCAGCCGTCGCCGGGAAGACGGGCGTCCGGCGCCTGTGGGCTGGCCTCGTCTTTTGCTTCGGCGCCTACCTGGACACGGTGGTTTTTGCCCTCGGACGCCGCCGCGGAGGCTCCGCCTCGATCCCGGCCCGCCGTGGCCCCACGCTGAGACCGACGCTGATCCTCGGGGACTTCTCGCGGCAGCTGCGCTGGAGCACGCGCTCGATGCGCCGCACGCCGACGACGTCGGCCGCCGCCGTCGCGACCCTCGCCCTAGCGGTGGCGCTCTGCGCGGTAACTTTCGCCGCCGTCTACGGCACGGTGCTCAAGCCGTTACCTTTCCCGGGCGGTGAACGACTGGTGGGTGTCGAGCTCCTCGCGAAAGAAACCGGCGGCCCGGTGCAGTTCGAGGCCCTGGACCTCGAGGACCTGCGGTCGCAGCAGACCTCCTTTGAAGCCCTCGAGGGCTATTTCACCAAGCGGGTGACCCTGCGCCACGGCGAAGACAGGGCCCGCAGCCTGCGGGCCGGCGTCATGACCGCGGGAGCTCTCGACCACCTGGGCATGGCGCCCCGCCTCGGTCGCACCTTCAGGCCCGGTGAGGACTTCAAGGCTGAGATCGGCCACACCGTGATCGGTGAAGACCTCTGGCGCCGGTCCTTCGGCGGGAGGGAGGACGCCGTGGGCGAGACCGTCGAGGTCGACGGGCGGAGTCTCGAGATCGTCGGAGTGATGCCAAAAGGCTTCGACTTCCCCGACGACGCCCAGCTTTGGCTGCCGATGGATTTTGACAAACCAACCGCGGCCGACCGCGGCAGCGGCCGGGCGTTCGCGGTCTTCGGACGCCTGAAATCCGGGATCGAGCGGCGGCGGGCGGACGCGGAGCTCGACGCCCTCGCGGCGCGGCTCGCCCGGCGCCACGCCGATCTCTTTCCGCCGCTGGCTGCCCGCCTCGTCGACTTCAAGACGGCGCGCCGCCCCGCCGGTGTCGAGACGCTGATGGCGGCGCTCGGATCGATTTCACTGTGCCTGCTGCTGATCGCCGCCGCTAATCTTGTGAACCTGCTGCTAGCGCGGGCGACCGTGCGACGTCGCGAAACCCACATCCGGCGAGCCCTCGGCGCCGGGCGTTTCGACGCCTTAGCTCCTTTCCTTACCGAGGCCCTGCTCTACGCCTCCGCCGGCGTCGCCGTCGGCCTGACCGCGGCCGCCTACGGCCTCGATCACTTGAGCCGCCTCTTGGATGCGCTGCCGGCGTGGGCCAGCGTTGAGCTCCATACGCCGGTGGTCGTCGCCGTCGCCGGCGCGGCCTTCGCGCTGGCCCTCGGCGCGAGCCTCATCGCCGCCGCCGGCGCCGGGGCCACGGACCGCCGACCGCCGTCGGTGCGCGGCCACGGGCCGACTCCCCGGATCTCCGTCGTCGGTCGGCACCTGGTCACCGTCCAGCTCGCCCTCTCGTGCGCGCTCATGATCGGCGCCGGACTGCTCTGGCGCAGCGCCCACCACGCGCGACACCTGGACCGAGGATTCGACGCCCGGTCGGTCACCACCGCCAGCCTGCGGCTCCCCGGGCACGCCTATCCAGAACCGGCGCACCGCGCGGCCTTCTTCGACGAACTGCGCCAGCGCGTCGAATCCTCGCCGGGGGTCGAAAAGATCGCATTGGTGCGCAGTCCGCCGGGCACCGGCCCCACCTTCGCCTGGGAACTCGAGGTCGAGGGGCGCCGCGACGTGCTCCGCGGCGACGGTGTGCCCGTGAGCCGCGGCTACTTCGGCGCCCTCGGGATTCCGCGACTCGCCGGGCGAGATTTCACCGAGGAGGAAAGCCGCTTCGGCGGACCGACGGCGCTGATCGTCAACGAAACCGCCGCCGCCCAGCTCGGAGGTTCGCCCGTCGGGCAGCGCCTACGCTTCGGCGCCGACGAGCCGTGGCTCGAGGTGGTCGGCGTGGTCGGCGACTCCCACATCGGCTCGGCCACCGGCGGCATCGGACTCGAGACGTCTCGGCGGGGTCAGATCTTTCTCTCCTGGGGCGTGGCGCCGTACCGATCGGCGACGGTGCTGATCCGCGCCCGCTCCCCGAGCTCCGGCGGCCCCGGCGGAGCCGAACAGATTCTCGATGACGTCCTCGCCGACTTCGCACCGCAGGTCGCCCTCGACCACGGAGCGCCGCTCGACCAGGTCCTGCGCCGATCGATGTGGGCCTTCGACCTCTTTTCGATCCTCTTCTCGGTCTACGGCGTCTCCGCCCTGCTGCTCGCTGGGCTCGGCCTCTACGGCGTCACCGCCTTCGCCGTCGGCCTGCGTCGTCAAGAGGTCGGCGTCCGGCTCGCCCTCGGGGCGACGCCCCGGGGCGTACAGCGATGGGTCCTCAGCGACGTCGCCCGCCAGCTCGCGGCCGGCACCGCGCTCGGCGCGGGCCTCGGCTTCGCGCTGGCCCGCTCCCTCAGCGCCCTGCTCTTCGACGTCAGCGCCGCCGACCCCGCCAGCTACCTGACGAGCGCCGCGACCCTCGGCCTCACGGGCCTGGCCGCCGCCTGGCTCTCCACACGGAAGATCGCCACGGTGCGAGCCGTCGACGTGCTCATCCGATGAGACGGAGCGCCGACCCGATCCTGCATCGGCTCGCCCGGGCCCGTCGAAGACGGTGCCATGGACCGAACACTCGACCTCAATGCCCTGCCTGAGCCGCTCCGGGAACGCAGCCGCGCGCTGCATGACGACATCAAGACCGGCGGCGACTTCGTGCTTTATTGGACGCACCACGCCCTGCGCGCCTTTGAGAACCCGGCCCTCGACGTCGCCGTCTGGGCGGGAAATCAGCTCGGGCTGCCGGTCCTCGTCTACCAGGGGCTGGGCGCCGGGCATCGATTCGATTCGGACCGGCACCACACCTTCATCCTGGAGGGCGCGCGCGACCTGGCGGAGCAGCTCGAAGGGCGGGGAATCGCCTACCGTCTCTTTGCGCCCCAGGACCGGGAGAGGTCGCCGCTGCGCGGGCTCGCGCGCCGCGCCGCATTGACGGTGGTCGAGGAGTTCCCGGCGCCGCCTTTTCCGCGCTGGACCGGGCGGCTCGCCGCGGCGGCCCAGGGACCGGTGTGGTCGGTGGACGCGGCCTGCGTGATGCCGATGCGCGCCTACGGTCGCGCCTTTGACCGGGCTTTCAAATTCCGCGACAAGGGCTGGCGGGGCATGCTTGACCGGGCCCGGGCGGGAGGGCGCGACGTTGAGCCGGAGGTGGAGATTTTCGGGGGCGAGCTCGGCTTCACCGACGTGGATCCGCGCGAGGTCGACACCCCGGCGTTCGTCGCCGGCGGCGACATCGACCACACCATCGGCCCCGTACCCCACACCGGCGGCGGCCGCGCCGCCCGCGAAGCGCGCTGGCGTCGCGTCGTAGTCACCCGCGTAGGCTCCAACC
>JBCDKB010000162.1:0-15829 GCA_038747035.1 Acidobacteriota bacterium
CGCCAAGCGCTTGACATGCTTCACGACCCATTCTTCCGCCAACCAATTCTTCGAAATGGCCGACGCCGCCGGCACCACCGTCGTCGATGCGAGCTTTCCTTTTGAAAGCAAGTTGCTCAAAGAGTGGGCCCGCGACCATCCGGAAGAGATCAGCTTGTCTTTTATCGACCGCGAAGACGATCCAGCGGTCTTCAAAGACGTCGATCCAGTGAAAGATCGCGCCGTCCAGGCGCTGGCGAACGAGATGACGCTCTCCATCCGCACCGTCGGCGGACTGCAGGTCCAGGTCGAGGCTCGTCGATTCGAGCCGCGATCCCTGACGGCCGTCATCAAGTCGAGCGAAGCTTCTGAAGGTCGAGAGAAGGCTGAAAGCCTCCTAAACGACCCCAATACGCCTTCTGACCTTCGCGCGATGGCGGAAGAGATGATTCTTATGAACCGCCGGGCGTCACGCCGGATGTCGATCAACGCGTCGAACCCGCTAATTCGGCAAGTTGCTGATCTTCATCAAGAAATCGGCCGCGAAGACGAAGACGTTATGGAGCTCATGCTCGGCATTTATAACGACGCCATTCTCTACAACCAGGAGCTGATGACGCCGGACAACGCGAAGATCTTCCACCAGCAGTTTGGTCGGCTGATGACGCGCAATGCCGAGTTCATTTCGAAGCGGAATGGTTTGGCAGAGCGAGAGGCAGAGCTTCAGGCCGAGATCCGACGGCTCAAGCCCGCTTCCGATGCTTCCGAGGCCCGGAAGCATCTCGTCGCCTTCCTCATCACTCCCTTCGCGCCGGAATTTGACGTCGCTAGAGAGGGGGTCCGGATGGCCGTCGAGGATCGGCTCGGCTGCAAGCTAAACACGGCTGACAAGACAACCTTCGAACGGTTTATCCACGACAATGTCGGGGCCCATCTCAACGATGCGGATTTTTTCCTCGTGGATCTCACCGGCGCATCGCCCAACGTGATGCTCGAGCTAGGGGCGGTGCTCTACCAGAAACCGAGACCGCCGTTCGTGCCGATTCAGCGCGTGGCGGATAAGACGGACAAACCGGATCTTCCTGCCGACATCAGCTCGGCCATCGTGATGCGCTATACGGCGGAGATGTCTTCGTCGGATATCGCCGCCGATCTGACGGCGGAGATCGAGAAAGATCAAGTCTTAAACAAGATGCTCAATAAAGAGGGGAGGGAGAAGGTTCTCTCCGCGAGTCGCCTCCGGGACTGGATCCGGCTCCCATTCCCGGAAGATATCTACACCGAGTTGGCCAGAGAATTCCCGGGTACCTCGGAATGGAAGCACGCCTCCTCGGAAGGAGTCGGCCGACTTCTAGGGCAGGACTCTGACATGGCCGCGGTGGTCAGGGAACGGGTGGTTTCAGCCCTGACCAAGTCTGGTGGTTAGTGCCCATGTCCAAGACCAGTAGCCTGCTGACAGACGCCTTCCGTGCAAGGCGCTCTGGGCAGAACGCGGAGGCCTTATTGCTCTTCTTGAGCGCATCGAAGGAAGCAAAGAAGCTCGGTGATAGTTCAGCTTGGTTTAAGGCGACTGTATGGGCGGCGGAATCAGCCGCCTACCTCGATAAGAAAAGTCAAATGATGTCTCTTCTCCTTGAGGCTCGCGCAGGGGAGCCGCCGGATCGGGGAAATAAAGAGGCGGCCTTACTTAGGATGCTGTTTTTCGACTACTGGTGTGACTACGCACCGTCGTTGAATCGCCTGGCTGAAGGGATAGAGGAGCTGAAGCTCTTTGCGGAGTCTCAAGCAGACGTTCGATACGAAGAAGCGCGGATACTCCAACTCCGAGGTCTTTACTCCGAGGCGCTGGGCATCCTTGAGAAGTCCTGGTATATGAGCGCCGTAAGCAGCGGCTATTACCGGTACGCCCACGCGAGAAAGGCTTGCTACTGCTGTTTGGACTTGTCCGATCCCGCAGGGGCCTCAAGCTGGCTCAGGGCCATCAGGAAACTTGGTCAGACTTCCGCTCCAGGTTTGGACGTCAGCATCGGCTTCCTCGAGCTCAATTTGGCGCTATTGAAGGGCTCAGAGCTCCCGGAGATCCAAAGGGCTTACCGGTCCCTGCAAGATGCCCAGGCAAGAATCGACCCCGACATCTCCGCGCTGTATTTCAGGGTCCGGATTCCGCTCTTAGATCCCGCGGGTTTCGATCCGGAAGACCCCACGCATCCTAGTCGACAGGCGCTGTCGGCGAGGTGGGCCAAAGGTTTGTCGGTCCACAGCTTGTTTAGTCGCAGGAGAGTGCTGATCGACTTCCGACTGGCTAGCTTGAGATTCGCCTTAGGAATAGATCCAGTCGACGACTTGTATTACTCGAAATCTCAGGTGATCCCGGCGCTAGTCGTTCCGGGCGTTGCGCTCGACGATGTTGCCCGCCGATTGCGTAAGGCCCGCGCTGCGGCGGGTTGGGCCATGCTCTACGCGAAGAAGCTCGACGACTGGCTCGAGTGTGACTGGCGTCAGAAAGAAATAGGCGATCGGCTGAATCGTATTGACGAGCTGGCTCGGGCGATTCCAGGACTCGATGAGATCGAAGGCCACGCCGGCCTTCACGCGGACGCTTTGGTCTGAGCTGGGTTCATGGCGCCCGTGCTCCGTCTTTGAGCTGCCGTTGCCGTCGCCGGCCGTTTCAGGTCCGCTCGATTACGGAATGTGCCCCCTGGGACTAGCCAAAGGACCAGGCGCCTTCCTCGGCGGAGCGGGTGAGGGAGCGATAGCCGGCGAATAGCTCGCGGCCGACGCCGAAGTGGCCCGCCGTCGGGTCGAGGGCGGGCGCGGCTTCGCGTCGCTGCCATTCGTCTTCAGGGACCTGCGCTTCGAGCACGCCGCGGGTGGCGTCGAGCACGATCGGGTCGCCGTCGCGGAGCTTGGCGATCGGGCCGCCGGTCTTGGCTTCCGGCGTCAGGTGGATGGCGGCGGGGACTTTGCCGCTGGCGCCGCTTAGGCGGCCGTCGGTGACCAGGGCGACTTTGAAACCCCGGCTCTGCAGGGAGCCGAGCGGCGTCATCAGCTTGTGCAGCTCGGGCATGCCGTTGGACTGGGGGCCCTGCTGGCGGACGACGGCGACCAGATCCTGGTCGAGGTCGCCGCGCTGGAAGGCGTCGAGCAGATCTTCCTGGCGCTCGAAGATGCGCGCCGGCGCTTCGATGCGGTGGCGCTCCGGCGCGACCGCGGAGACCTTGATCACCGAGCGGCCGAGGTTGCCTTCGAGCAGGCGGAGGCCGCCGTTTGGCTGGAAGGGGTCGTCGATCGGCCGCAGGATGCTCAGGTCGGCGCTTTCGTCGATCGGCGGCGCGTAGGCTAAGCGACCGTCGCCGCCGATCGAGGCGACGTGGGTGTAGGGCAAGAGGCCGCTGCCTTTGGCCACCGTCTCGACGTCGCCGTGGACCAGGCCGCCGGCGAGCAGCTGGGCGATCAGATAGGCGAGGCCGCCGGCGCGGTGGAAGTCGTTCACGTCGCCTTGGCCGTTCGGGTAGACCCGGGTGAGCAGCGGCACCACGGCGGAAAGCTCGTCGAAGTCCTTCCAGGTCACCACGACGCCGGCGGCGCGGGCCATGGCGATCAGATGGATCGTGTGGTTGGTCGAGCCGCCGGTGGAGAGTAGACCGACGATGGCGTTGACGAAAGCGCGCTCGTCGAGCATTTCGTAGAGCGCGCGCCGTCGGCCGCCGCGGCCCGTGAGCTCGACGGCGCGGCGGGCGGAGGCGGCGGTGAGCGCCTTGCGCAGGGGCGTCCCCGGGTTCTCGAAAGACGCCCCGGGCAGGTGCAGCCCCATCAGCTCCATGAACATCTGATTGCTGTTGGCCGTGCCAAAAAAAGTGCAGGTGCCCGGCGAGTGGTACGACCTCGCCTCCGCCCTCAGCAGGTCGTGACGGCCGATCTTGCCTTCGGCGTAGCGCTGGCGCGCCTTGCGCTTTTCGTCGTTGGGCAGGCCCGAGGGCATCGGACCGGCGGGGATGAAGACGAAGGGCAGGTGCCCGAAGGCGAGGGCGCCGATCAGGAGGCCCGGGACGATCTTGTCGCAGACGCCGAGGCAGAGGCCGGCGTCGAAGACGTCGTGGGAGAGGGAGACGGCGGTGGCTTGGGCGATGACGTCCCGGCTCGCCAGCGAGAGCTCCATGCCGGCCTCGCCCTGGGTGACGCCGTCGCACATCGCCGGCACGCCGCCGGCGTATTGGGCGACGGCTCCGGCTTGGCGCACCGCCAGCTTGATCTCGCCGGGGTAGGCCACCAGCGGCTGGTGGGCCGAGAGCATGTCGTTGTAGGCCGAGACGATGCCGACGTTGGGGACGTCCGCGTTCGAGAGGCGCTTTTTCTCCTCGGCGGTGCTGGCGGCGATGGTGTGGGCCAGGTTCGAGCACGCCAGGTGGGCGCGCTTGGGCGGCGTGTCGCCGGCGCGCTCCATGCGCGCGACGTAATCGCCTCGGCTTTCTCGGCTGCGTTCGACGATGCGATCGGTGATGTCGCGGACCTGGGGGTGGAGCGGGGGGTGGGCGTCGGCCATCGGCGGACTCCTGCGTAGGATCGGGAGGGGGAAGCGGGTCTAGTCGCTGCTAGCCGCCGAAGGTGACCGCGGCGGGCGCCAGCCGGTCGTGGGTCGCCAGCTCGAGGGCGCAGGCGGCGGCGCCCCACAGGGCGACGCGGTCGTCGATGACCACCCGCACCGGCATCGACTCGAGCAGCGGGCGGAAGCGGCCTTTGGCGATGAAGGCGTCGAGGAACGATGACTCCATCAGCTCGGTCAATAGCTTGGGGACGATGCCGCCGGCGATATAAACACCGCCGTGGGCCATGGTCTTGAGGGCGAGGTTGCCCGCCTCGGCGCCGAGCAGGGCGAAGAAAAGGTCCACGGTTTCGCGGCAGAGCGGGAAGCGTTCGTCGTGGGCGCGGGAGGTGATCGCGGCGGCGGCGCTACTTTCTGCGTCGTCGAGCCACGGGGGCCGCTCTTCGCCGTGCTGGTCGAGGAGGAATTCGTAGAGCGCCACCAGGCCCGGTCCGGACGCGATGCGCTCCCACGACACGTGGCCGTGGCGTCGGGACATGAAGCGCCACAGGGCGACCTGCTGCTCGTCGGCGGGCCCGAAGTCGGCGTGGCCGCCTTCGGTGGCGATGGCGTGGTGGCGGTGGCCGTCCCAGAACATGGCGGCTTCGCCGAGGCCGGTGCCGGGCGCGAGCAGGGCCCGATTGCCGGTGGCGCCTTCGGCGCCGGAGTGGAGCGTGCGCAGGCCATTGGGGCCGAGCACGTCGAGCCCCCAAGCCGCGGCTTCAAGGTCGTTCAGCAGCGGCGCCTCCGCGATGCCGAGGCGGCGGGCGACTTCGCGGCTATCGATGACCCAGGGGAGGTTTGTGGTCTCGCAGCGGCCGTCCCGGATCGGACCGGCGATGCCGAAGCAGGCTCTTTCAATCGATTTAGCCGCCGGGCACTCGGCGATGAACGCGGAGATCGCGTCTTCAAGGGACGGGAAGCGCTCGCTCGGTAGACGCCCTTCGCCCAGCAGCTCGAAGCGGCCGCCGACGGCTTGGTGTTGACCCTCCGGCACCCCCGACATCACGGCGAAGCGTGCGTTGGTGCCCCCGATGTCTCCGACCAGAATCTTCATGCTCGCTACCTGTCCCCCTGGCTATGGCGTCTCCAGCCCTTTGACCTCGCGTGCGACGAACGAGAATTAGGCGAGGTGCTCGTACCACGAGCGGTTGTCCCGCACCATGAGTGCGATGGATTCTTCGGGCCCCCAGGTCCCCGCCGCGTAGCTGCGCGGGCGCCGACCGAGGCTCTCCCAGCCTTCGAGGATCGGCTCCACCCACCGCCACGCCGCTTCGACCTCGGAGCGGTGCATGAAGAGCGTGGCGCTGCCTTTGATGACGTCGAGCAGCAGGCGCTCATAGGCGAGGGGGGTCCGATCTTCGAAGGTATCGGCAAGATTCAGATTCAAGTGAACCGGCTTGAGTCGCATCGACGACCCCGGCTTCTTGACCATCATCGCCAGCTTGATCGACTCATCCGGCTGTAGTCGGATGATCAGTCGGTTGTCTTGGACCGACGACGACGCGTCGCCGAAGATCGAGTGCGGCATCGCCTTGAATTGGATGATGATCTCCGACACGCGGTAGGCCATGCGCTTGCCGGTCCGAAGATAGAAGGGCACGCCGGCCCAGCGCCAATTTTCGATTTCGGCCTTGAGGGCGACGAAGGTCTCCGTCGTCGAGCCGTTGGCGATACCGGGCTCGTCGTGGAAGCCGACGACCTTGTCGCCGACGATGACCCCTTCCCGGTACTGGGCGCGCACGGTCTTTTGGGCCGCATCCGCAGCGGAGATCGGCCGCAGGGAGCGCAAGACTTTGATTTTTTCCTCGCGGATCACTTCCTGCTCGAGGCGCGCCGGGGGCTCCATCGCCACCAGGCACAGCAGCTGGAGCAGGTGATTCTGGACCATGTCGCGGAGGGCGCCGGAGTGGTCGTAATAGTCGCCGCGGCCTTCCATGCCGAGCCGCTCGGCGGCGGTGATCTGCACATGGTCGATGTACTCGGCGCGCCACAGCGGTTCGAGCAGGGTGTTGGCGAAGCGCAGGACCATCAAGTTCTGGACGGTTTCTTTGCCCAGGTAGTGGTCGATGCGGTAGATCTGGTCTTCTTGGAAGACCTCGCCGACCCGGGAGTTAATTTCTTCCGCTGAACGCAAGTCATGGCCGACCGGCTTCTCGAGCACGATCCGCGACTTTTCATGGACCAGGCCGGCCTCGCCGACGGCGTGGGCGAGGGCGCCGTAGATCGACGGACTGGTGGCGAGGTAGAACACGCGGACACGATCCGCGTCGAGCCCGAAACGCTCGTTGAGCGCGCGGTAACTCTCGGCGTCGGCGGACGGGGCCGCGCCGTACTCGAGGCGCTCGGCGAAGCTCGCCCAGACGTCGTCGGAAAATTCTTCGGCGGAGATATCCGTCCGCAGGGCTTCTTCCACCTGCGCACGATAGGCCTCCGAGGTCATCTCGTGGCGGGCGACGGCGATGATGCGGCCTTCGGGGTGGAGCTCGCCGTATTTGTGCAGGAAGTACAGCGAAGGCAGCAGCTTGCGGCGGGCGAGGTCGCCCGTACCTCCGATCACGATCATGTCGAAAGGGGAACTCACGGAACGATCTCCTGGGCGGCGCGGGTCACGGCGGACCAGTCCTTCTTGGCGAGGGCTTCACGGGGTGCCATCCACGACCCGCCGACGCAGCGGACGTTAGGCAGCTCGAGGTAGTCCCGGTAGGTCGACGCGTTGATGCCGCCGGTGGGGCAAAAATGGATGTCTGGGAGGGGGCCGTTCAAGGCCTTGAGCAACGCGACGCCGCCGACGGCCGAGGCGGGGAAGAGCTTGAGAAAGCCGAGGCCCGCGTTGGCGGCGACCATCGCCTCCGACGGCGTGGCGACACCCGGGAGCAGCGGCAGGTCGTGGTGCCGGGACGCGGTCACCAGTCCGCCGGTCAAGCCGGGAGAGACGGCGAAGGCGACCCCCGCGTCGGCGGCGGCGGCCATCAACTCCGGGGTGTTGACCGTGCCGGCGCCCACCAAGACGTCGGGAAGCTCGCGGCGGATACGGCCGATCGCTTCGAGGGCCTCGGCGGTGCGCAGCGTGATTTCGACGGCCTTAAGGCCGCCGTCGTGGAGGGCTCGCGCCAAGGGCACGGCGTCGTCGGCGGCGTGCACGGTGAGGACCGGGAGCACGGAGATGTCGGCGAGCAGATCGCGGAGTCGCGCGCTCAAGCCGGCGGCACTAGCGTCGGATGGCATCGGGATCTCCCGACGGAAGGGTCGGTGACTGTTGGGACTGGCGCTATTAATCTTGGAGAGGATCCAGGACTCAATGGACGAGAAGACTAATACGATTTAGTTGACTTTGCCAAAGTCTAGAAAGGACGGCGCGGCCTGTCAAGCGCTGGCCCTGGAACGGGGCGGGGCGCACTGTGCGGATTCCAGGTCTCGTCGGGCCGGGCGCCTGTGGACGGTCGTCGCCGCGCTAGTCGACGAGCTCGCCGGCGCGGCGGGTGGCTTCGAGCACGGCCTTGATCAAGGTCACCCGCAGGCCGCCGGTTTCCAGCGCGAGGATGCCTTCCATGGTGCAGCCGGCCGGCGTCGTCACCTCGTCTTTGAGCAGTGCCGGGTGGTCGCCGGTCTCGAGCACCATGTGGCCGGCACCGAGGCAGGTTTGCGCCGCCAGCTCGGTGGCGACGGAGCGCGGCAACCCGGCCTTGACGCCGCCTTCGGCGAGCGCTTCGATGATGATGTATGCGAACGCCGGTCCGCTCCCGGAGAGGCCGGTGGCGGCGTCGAAGCATTTCTCGTCGAGCTCGAGGCTGCGCCCCATGCTAGCGAAGATCGCTAGGCCGGTGGCGACATGGTCCGCCGTGGCGTGGGTGCCGCCGCAGACGGCGGTCATGCCGTAGCCGATGCGAGCCGGCGTGTTGGGCATAGCGCGCACGACCGGCACCGGGAGATCGCCGATCAGCTCTTCGGTCTGCCGGGTCGTGAGGCCGGCGATGATCGAAAGCAAGACCTGGTTCGTCTGCAGATCGTCGGCGATTTCTCGGATCACCTCCGCCGCCACCTGCGGCTTGACGCACAGCAGGACGACGTCGGCGCCGGCGACCGCGGCCCGGTTGTCGGTCGACGTCTTGACTCCGAATCGGTCATGGAGCCGGTTGAGGCGCGCCTGTTGACGCGCCGTCGCGACGATGTCCGGCGCGGCGATCACGTCGGTGGCGAGCAGGGCGGCGATCAAAGTCTCGCCCATCTTGCCGGCGCCGAGCACGGCGAGGCGGCCGATCTTTACGTCGGGGGGCGTCGTGGACATGACGTCTCCAGGGGAAGCTGAAAGCAGAGGATGTGAAGAAAGAGGGGTCAGTCTCCGCGCAGCATGGCGCGCATCACGTGGCCCGCCACCTGCGGGTTCTCGCGCAGCCGGCGCATGGAGTAGAGGTACCAATCCTTGCCGTAGGGCACGTAGACGCGAAGTTTGTGGCCTTCGGCGATCAGAATACGCCGCAGCTGATTCTCGACGCCGAGCAGCATCTGGAATTCGTAGCGATCCTTCGGCACCTCGAGGCGATGGATCAGGTCGATGGCGGCGCAGCAGAGATACTCATCGTGGGTCGCGATACCGACGTAGACGCCTTGGCGGAAGAGCTTTTCGAGCGCGGCGACGAAATTGAGGCGGACGGTGTCGAAGCCTTTCCAGGCGTCTTCGCGGGGCTCGATGTAGATGCCTTTGCACAAGCGCACATTGACGTCGCCGTCGGGGAGCTCGGCGATGTCGTCGAGCGTGCGGCGCATATAGGCCTGGAGCACTGGTCCGGCGTTGCCGTAGGTGCTGTGGAGGTGGCGGAACAGCTCGAGCGTCGGATCGGTCGTGTGCCGATCTTCCATATCGAGGCGCACAAAGTTGTCTTGGCCCTTCGCCTTTGAGACCAGGCGCTCGTAATTCGCCCGGCACTGGGCGTCATCGAGGCCCAGGCCGAGCTGCGTCGGCTTGACGGAGATATTGCAGTCGAGCGAGTGCTCGACGATGGCGTCGAGCACTTGCTCATAGGTCTCCACCGCCTCTCGGGCCTTGGACATCTCTTTAATCTCTTCGCCCAAGAGATCGACCGTACAGCACGCCCCCTCGGCGTTGAGGGCCTTGATCGTCTCGATCGCCTCGTCCAGGGTGGCGCCGGCGACGTAGCGGGACGCCACCTTGCCGACGATGAATTTTGGCACCAGCGGCAGGGTGGTGACGATCAACTTATCGAAGAGACTCAAGGCGCAAGGCTCCTAGGCAGGATCTGTGGGAAGACTGGAACGACGGGCGGGTCGCCGCAACTAGCCGCCGTTGACGATGAGGCCCGAGTCGTCGCTGGCCACGGGTTCGTCGCGGACCCAGCGGACCGACTTGGAGCACGGGCAGTTGCCGGCCACGCGACGCAGCTCCGGCATTTGGCGGGCGCCCTGGTCGGCGGTCATGTCGCCGTCGCAGATCTTCTTGAGGGTCTGGGCGTAATCCTTGAAATCTCGGCCGGCGAGGTAGGACTCCGGCAGATTCTGTCGCAGGTGCTTCAGGTAGGAGTCGTAGTCCTCGAAAGTCTCGCCGTCGACGCCCGTGAGCGTGAAGGCCGGGACGCCGCGGCGGCGGAAGAAACCGTGGACCGGCATGCGCAGCAGGTCGTCGTAGTCGACGCCCTTTTGAACACCGCCTTCGGCCTGCAGCTTCCCGTAAAGCTCGCGAGCTTCGCCGGCGCCGAGGTTGGGGAGCTTGGCGCGGATATAGCGCATGTTGAGGTTGGTGATGAGCTTCTCAACCTCTTTGTAGTAGTCCTCTTGCGCCTCGCCGTTCTTCATCGGCTTGAGGCCCATGCGCACGTTGGAGCCGCCGCCCCGCTCGTCGCCGAACATCTCAAGGCCGCGGGGCAGCCATTTGTTGATGGCTTTTTGGAGGACATCCATCGTGACGTAGACCTCACCCTCCGCGGCGCGGGTGACCCAGCGACGCATGGGCACGACGCCGGTGGCGAGGTGGAAGGCTTCTTCGCGCAGCATCTGCGGCATCGACTCGGCCATCGGCTGATAGGCGGAGATGCGCTGCATGGCGAGCTGGTACTTGCCGACCCGGTCGATCAGCGCGCAGAAAACGACGTTGTCGACGAAGGAGTCGAAGTCGATATTGAACGCTCCGAGCACGTGGGAACCGGTCTGCATCGACAGGATCTCTTCGACCATATCGGCCTTCGACTGCGACGTCTGGCACGTCCAGTCGTCGTCGACCAGCAGGTGCAGCATCTGGTACCCGTGACGCAGTTCCTCGGCCATCATGCGGAGGACCCAGATCTGTTCCTCTTCCTCTTGGGCGCGGGCGAGGGTCAGTCGGTGCTGCTGGATCGAGCCGAATTCCGTCGACGCTTGGGCTCGGATGGCGCCCAGCAGGTAGCGGGCCTGGTCTTCATCGAGCTCGGAAGGCTTGGTCGCCTTGGGTTCACCTTTGCGCGGTCCGCATTCGATCTCGCCGCAGACGCCGAGCTCGCGGAAGGCGCAGAGCTTGAACATCGGCTGCTTGGGGAAGTGCTTCTCCCAATTCTCAAGCAGGAAACCGTAGTCCGGCAGGAACATGTCCCGCCAGTCCTCGACGGCCTGGTGGAAATTCTTGGGCAGCAGTGCTTCGCGAACGGGCATATCGGAACCTCCTGGCGGGAGCGATGGGTGAGGATCCAGGGGAGGAAACGGGCGCAGGGGCCCGGTGAAATTCTGTCGTGGCTGGCTGAGAGTTCCGGGGGGAAACGCCCCCGGCTTAAGCTGAGGAGCTCAGAGCTCCCGCGCGAAGGGCCTCAGGGTGGCAGGTTCGAAACCGAGCGAGCTGAAGAAAGCTGCGATGCCATCCATATCTTCGTCGACGAAGGTCCGGACGGTTGCAGCGTCGAGGCTTCTGAAGTGCTCGAGCATGGCTTCGGCCAGCTGACGGCCGATCGACTGTCCGCGCACCTCCGGTTCGACACCCAGCACCTCGATCCAGCCGGTGGGCTCCTCGAGCCCGAATTCGCCGGAGCGGACCTCGCCGAGCATAAAGCCGACCACCCGGCCGTCGACTTCAGCGACGAGGGCCGCGTCGGGGTCCCGGCGCAGGTAATAGCCGCAGCGGGTTTCCCAGGTCTCCGGCCGGTAGTGGCCGGTGATCTTCTCGTCGATGGCGACGATGTCGTCGATGTCGACGGTATCCAGACTGCGGATAGTGGGGCGGGGTTCGGTATTGGGCATCTTGTCGGGGGGTGCGGTGGAGAAGGGACCTCCACCGCTGCCCATCATATCGCAACCCGCCCGCCGCCGGGGGGGTGGTCGGGGAGGGGGCCTATCCGGCCGGATTGTCGTCGTCGCCGGGTCTTGGGAGAATGGTCCATGGCCTGGACATTTTTCGACCGACTTCTTGCCCATCGCGAGGTGCCGAAGGACCGTCCCGCCGTGGACGACGGCCGGGGCGCATGGACCTACGCCGAGCTGCTCGACGCGAGCGGCCGGATCGCGGCGACGCTGCTTGCAGGGGGTGGCGGCTCGGGACTCGACGGCGCCCGCGTCGGGCTGCTGGTGGAGCCAGGGCGTGACTGGGTCGCGGGGCTGCTCGGCATTTGGCGCGCAGGCGGCTTCGCCGTGCCGATCGCCCTCGCCCACCCGGAGCGCGAAATTGCCTACGTGCTCGACGATAGCGATGCGGTGTCGGCGCTGGTCAGCACGGCGCTCCGCCCGCCTCTTGAAACCCCGGCGCGGGAGCGCGGCCTGCGGGTCATCGACGTGGCGGAGGCCTTGTCCGCCGAGACACCGACGGCTGCGGCTGATGGACAGGTCGATGACGCTGACCCGGCGCTGTTGATCTACACCTCCGGCACCACCGGAACGCCGAAGGGGGTCGTGCTGTCACACGGCAACCTGCGGGCCCAGGTCGAGAGTCTGGAGCAGGCGTGGGGATGGACCGCCGACGATCGGATTCTCGAAGTGCTGCCGCTCCACCACGTGCACGGCATCGTCAACGTGGTGCTGACCAGCCTGTGGAGCGGCGCGTCGTGCCGGCTCTATCCACGCTTTGACGCCGAGACGGTCTGGCGCGCCTTCGCCGGCGAGCGGCCGACGCTTTTCATGGCGGTTCCCACCATCTACGGCCGGCTCGTCCGGGCCTGGGAAGCGGCCTCCGAAGCGGACCGGGTCGCCTACTCGGCGGCGGCGCGGACGCTCCGCTTGATGGTCTCGGGGTCGGCGGCGCTGCCGGTGCCGGTGCTTGAGCGCTGGCGTGAGCTCACCGGACATACGCTGCTCGAGCGCTACGGCATGAGCGAGATCGGCATGGCGCTGTCGAATCCCCTCGACGGGGATCGGATCCCCGGCTCCGTCGGCCGGCCGCTGCCGGGGGTGCAGCTCCGCATCGTCGACGCGGAGGGCCTGGAGCTCGGAGACGGTGAGTCCGGCGAAGTCGAGGTCAAAGGCCCCGCCGTCTTCGATGGCTATTGGCGTCGCCCCGACGCGACCCGCGATGCGTTCCGCGCGGGGTGGTTCCAGACCGGCGATGTGGCGATCCGCGAAGCCGGCGTCTATCGCTTGCTCGGCCGTTCGAGCGTCGACATCCTGAAGACGGGCGGCGAGAAGGTCTCCGCGCTCGAGATTGAAGCCGTCTTGCGTCGGCATCCGGCTATCTCGGAGTGTGCGGTGGTCGGCGTCGCCGATATTGACTGGGGGCAGCGGGTGGCGGCGGCGGTGGAAATCGAAGACGGCGAGTCGCTCGAGCTCGACGCGCTGCGGGCGTGGTGCAAAGAGCGCCTCGCGGTCTACAAGGTGCCGTCCCGCCTGGCGGTCGTCGATGCGCTGCCGCGCAACGCCCTGGGCAAGGTGCAGAAGCCCCGCTTGGCGCCTCTTTTCGAGTAGGCGCCGGGTCGGCTGGCGCGGGCGGGATAGACGCCGACCGCATGATAGTTTTGCGAGCCGCGGCGCCCATGCGCCCTTCCTGCCGCCGCCTTCCCCTGCGACCGCACCACGTCCGTTGAGTCCCGCCGCCATGCTTTGTCAGCTGTGTTCCGCCACCAACCCCGACGACGCGGATTATTGCCTGCGTTGCGGACATAAGCTGCTGGTGGTTTCCGGGGACTACACCGAGGAAGATCAGGAGACCTTCGACGACAGCACCGAAGAGGTGATGTCGTTCGACGAGCACCTGCTCGAGCGCGTCTCGCTGCTCGAAGAGGTGCTCCGGCGCACGGCGCTCTCGGTGGGCCAGATGCTGAGCACGGTCTACAAGCTCGAGCAGAAGATCCTGCTCAACCAGAGCGGCCTGACCGCCCTGCGCGACCTGCTCGAAGACAAGAGCGTCATCTCCCACCAGGAGTGGAGCGAGCTCTACGAGTCGCGGTCGGACCGGGAGCTGCTGGCGCTTGAGAAGCGCGAACGATTCATCCAGATCAAAGAGCGCATCCTGAGCCTCTACGGCGGCGAGCAGCGTCCGCTCTTTAACGATTTGCTGGAACAGGCGGAGCATGCGCTGGTCGGCCTCGATATCGACGGCGCCCTCGAGATCTTGGACGAAGCGATGTCCCTCGATCCGATGAATTACGAGCTCTCATTCTTCCTGGCCGAAGCGTTTTTCAACGAAGGTCGAGTGACGGAGGCCTTGAGCTTTTTTGGCCGGGTCCTTTTGATCAAGCCCCAGCACTTCGAGAGCCTGGTCTACAGCGGCGTCCTCCACCACGAAGCCGGCCACGACGAGCTGGCGTGCCGGCTGCTCGAGCGCGCGGTGTCGCTCTTCCCGCAGTCGTTCCTAGCGTCTTTTAGCCTCGGCGCGATCCACGCCAGCCGCGGCCGCCTCCGAGAAGCGAGCGTCTACCTCGAACGCGCCACGGAATCCGGTGACTCGCTGCCCCAGGCGTCCTATCTGCTCGGCAGCTCCTACCTTGAGCTGGGGAAGCCGGGGCGGGCGATCAAGAGCCTGGAGACCGCCGTCGAGCAGGATCCGGCCTTTGAAGAGGCGTATCTTTTGCTCGGATTGGCGTACCTCGAGCGAGGCTGGAATAAGAAAGCGCTCAGTGCCTTGAAACTGGGCCAGCGGCTCCAGCCGTCGAGGCTCGATTACCACGAGCTGCTGCACTTCCTCGGCGGCGCCGAAGAGAGCCTGCCGGCCGTGGGCGACGTGGTGATGCGTCGGCTGCACGAGGCCGAAGAAGCCATGCGCGGCGGCGACGTGCGAGGTGCGCTCTCGGCGTATCGTCAGTCCCTCGCCCTCGACCCCGAGAATCCGACCCTGCTGGTGGCCTACGCCATGGCGTGCTTGACCCTACGCCGGGCGGAAGACATCGAGCCCGTGATCAAGAAAGTCCTGCAGCTCGATCCCGGGGAACCGCTCGAGATCGCCGCCTGGGCGACTTGGATCGAGACCCTGCGCGACCACGGGCGCCTGCGGGAAAGCGCCCGCATCGCCCGCGAGCTGCTCAAGCGGGTCCACGAAGACTCGACGCGGGCCATCGCCAGCTACGAGCTCGCCGCCAGCCTGGCGGAAAGCGGCGACGACCTCGATGACGCCCTGGAGCACAGCCGCCGGGCCGCCGAGCTCGCCCCCAAGATTTGGCGTCGACTGCCGTTGGGCGAATTGGGCTGGGTGCACTATCAGCGCGGCGAGTGGGATGACGCCGTCCAGTGCCTGGAGTCGGCGAGTGATCTGGGGACGTCGAAGCGGGTGCTCACTCGACTCGGTCTGGCCCTTCTCGCCGTCAAGCGCCGCGATGAAGCCCGCGCCGCCTTCGAGCGGGCGCGCCAGCTCGATGAAGAGCGCGGCTTGAAGGCGACGGTGCTCGCCGCCCTCAAGGACGGCGCCCGTCTCCTCCAAGACGGCGTGCTCGGCGCCGAGAGCTAGGTAGGACCCTCGCTCGTTTCAGCAGCTCTAGGCCGCGTTGCAGCTGCGCGGTCGGGGGCAAGCCCCGACCCTACGCCGGATGGAGGTGTGTCGCTGATCGATGGCTCGTCTGGGGACCGGAGTGCGTATGACTACGCCGCTCCGGTTCCGTGAGGTTCCACAATTCAATGAGCCCCTTTCCGGAGTAGTGGCGGGGCTTGTCCCCGCCATGCGAGGCGCAGCCGAGCTATCCGAGGGGGGCGGCCGTTTGCACCGCATAGCCCCTAGAGAACTAATGGTGCGCCATCGCGTTCACGCGAGGCTGCAGGTTTTGTTTCAAGTCCCGTTTTCGTTTCTGCAGCATTTGACGGCGTTGCAGCTGCGCGGTCGGGGGCAAGCCCCGACCCTACGCCGGATGGAGGTGTGTCGCTGATCGATGGCTCGTC
>JBCDKB010000163.1:0-15796 GCA_038747035.1 Acidobacteriota bacterium
CGACTTCGCCGATACGGATTTTTCGTCGAACCTCGACGATCTGCGGGCCGCGGTGGCCTATATGCGCGGCGAACACCGCGCGCCGCAGCTGATGATCGGCCATAGCCTGGGCGGCGCGGCCGTGGTGTCGATGGCGAGCGAAGTGACCGAGTGCCGGGCCGTGGTGACCTTGGGCGCCCCGTCGACCACCGAGCATCTGCGGGAGTCGCTGCTGTCGGCGGCGCCCGAGCTCGAGGACGATAGCGAAGAAGCGGAGGTCCGGCTCGCGGGTCGGAGGTTTCGTATCCAGCGCCGCATGATCGACGATCTGGCGGAACATCGCGTCCTGCAGGCGGCGGCCAAGCTCGGGAAAGCGCTCCTGATCCTCCATTCGCCGATCGATGCGACCGTCGGCATCTCACACGCCGCCGAGCTCTACGGCGCGGCGAAGCATCCAAAAAGCTTCGTTTCCCTCGACGGCGCCGACCACCTGCTGCTCAATCAGGCGCGGGACGCGGCCTACGCCGCCGACGTCATCGCCACCTGGGCCGGGCGGTACATCGAGCCGGAGACTTCCGACGGCGCCGAGAAAGTAGAGAAGGCGGTGTCGCTGTCCTTACCCCACGGCGAAGTGCGGGTTCGCGGCGGCGGTACTTTCGAGCAGGAAGTCTGGTTCGGGGGCGGCGGTCACCACATGGTCGCCGATGAACCCGAAGAGGTCGGCGGCGGCGACCGCGGGCCGACGCCCTATGACCTGCTGCTCGCCGCGCTCGGCACTTGCACCAATATGACGCTGCGGATGTACGCGGACCGTAAAGGATGGGCGCTTGAAACCGTAGATTCCCAGCTGCGGCATTCCAAAGTGCACGCCAAAGACTGCGAAGAGTGCGAAACCGAGGGCGGCAAAGTCGACATCATTGAACGGGAGCTCGAGATCACCGGCGACCTCGATGACCGGCAGCGGGAAAGACTCTTTGAAATCGCCGACCGCTGCCCGGTCCACCGGACCCTGACTTCTGAGACCGTGATCCGGAGCCGCAGACGATGAGGGACGACGCGGTCGACGACTTCGAAGACGAGGATGATTTCTTCGAAGGAGAAGAAGAGGTCTTTGTCGCGGAGCCCTTCGACGAAGAAGACATCGAGGAAGAACTCGAGGAAGACTTGGGCGGCGGAAGCGTCACGGCGGGGAGTGCTCGAGATGAGACTCTCGGCTCCGGGGACGCCCGTGCGGAGGATCTTCTCGACGACGATCCGGACGATGATGAAGACTTCGACGACCACGGCCGTGATCGCGGTGGGGCGATCGGCGGGTTCGGCGACGGGCAGTTCGAGGACGATGACGAGGTCGACCCCGATGACTTCGACGACGACTTCGACGAAGGAGACGATGACTTCGACGATGAAGAGGACGACGGCGCCCCCCTGATCTTGCCGCGGCCGGACCATTCGGTGTCGAGGAAGAAGATCTCGTCCCCGGCCCTCAAGGTGCTCTACCGACTCAACAAGACCGGCTACAAGGCCTATCTATGCGGTGGCGCGGTCCGCGATCTGATGCTCGGCGGCCATCCCAAGGATTTTGACGTCGCCACCGACGCCAGGCCCCATGAGATCCGCCGGGCATTCCGCAATGCCCGCATCATCGGACGGCGATTCCGGCTCGCCCACGTCATCTTCCACAAGGAAGTGGTGGAAGTTTCGACGTTCCGCCGGACGCCGAATCCCAAAGAGCAGGCGTCGGGACCCGACGAGATGTTGATCACCAATGACAACACCTTCGGCACGCCCCTCGAAGACGCTTTCCGTCGCGATTTCACTGTCAACGCGCTTTTCTACGATATCGATGATTTCTCGATCGTCGACTACGTGGGCGGCGTCGAAGACCTCGAGAGCCGGCTCATTCGGGTCATTGGGGAGCCGGACCTTCGCTTCTGCGAAGACCCCGTGCGCATGCTGCGGGCCTGTGAGTTCGCCGGGCGCCTGGGATTCACCATCGAAGGGCGCACGCAGGTCAGCATCGAGCGCAACCGGCGTGAGCTGCGCAAGGCGTCGCCGGCGCGGCTGATCGAAGAGCTTCTTCAGCTTCTGCGCTGCGGGTCGGCGGCCGCCGCGGTGCAGTGGATGCTGGACCTCGGGTTGCTTGAAGTCATCTTGCCGGAAGCGCTGGCGATGATCGAGGCGGACCAGCGCGGAGCGGGTTCGTTCACCGGTATTCTGCCGACCCTCGACCGGATGGCCCAGGACGGCGAGAAGCCGAACGACTCGGTCTTGCTCGGTGCCATTCTGCTGCCGCAGCTGATGCTCCGGCGCTTCGAGTACGAGAGCTCTAGGGGACGTTTCATGTCCGTGGGGCATTTCAGGGACCTTGTGGAGGAGGCCTTTGAGTCCTTCCTCCAGCGCTTTTCCGTCGCCAAGCACAAGCGCTCGATGACGGTGCATGCCCTCGAGGGCTTCCACCGTCTGTGCGTCCAGGATTGGACGTCGGCGCAGCGCGCCCGTTTCGCCTCCAAGAGCTATTTCGATGACGCGCTTGAGCTTTTTGACATCCTAGTTCGCGCCACCAACGAAGGACATAGCGCACTTCGGCGGTGGAAAGATGCGCAGCGCAAGCGCGGGTCGAAGCCACGACCACACCCGCAAAAGCGCCGCCGTCGCCGCCGTCCTCGCCGACGCTAGTCTTTCAACGGACCAGCCGCGGTGGACGGCACCGGCGCCGCGGTGAGCCCCGGAGCTCCTCAGGTGCCGTCACGTCGTACATGCGCTAAAATGCCGACTCTAATGTTCAGCACTGACAACTCGGCGCCCACCCACACCCCGGCCGCCGAATTTCTCGCCGGTTCGACAGCGCGAAGGCCCTTACGCTGCTGCGCTCGGCATCTAGTTTTCTTCCAGACTTCAGGATCATAAGAGCATGTCGTGGATACTCGACCTCTACCGTTCGCCGATGGCCAAGAAGGTGGTCATGGCGGTCACCGGATTGATGCTTTTCGGTTTCGTCCTAGCCCACATGGTCGGCAACCTCAAAATCTACCAGGGCGCCGAGAAACTTGACGCTTATGCGGTCGGCCTCCGCGAGCTCGGCGCGCCGGTGCTCGGCTACGGTGAAGCGCTGTGGCTCATGCGCGGCGGTCTGGTGGCTGCGGTCGTGCTGCACATCCTCAGCGCCTACCAGCTGACGATGGTCAATCGTCGGGCCCGGGCTTCCGCCTACAAAAAGACCCGGCACCGCGAGTCGACCTACGCTTCCCGCACGATGCGTTGGGGCGGCGTGATCATCGTCCTCTTCGTGGTCTACCACCTTCTTCATTTCACCACCGGCCACGCCCATCCTGAATTCGAGCACGGCAAGGTCTTCAACAACGTGGTCTTAGGTTTCCAGAATCCGCTATCTGCGAGCTTCTACATCCTGGCGAATCTCGCGCTAGGACTGCACCTCTTCCACGGTCTTTGGAGCATGTTCCAAACCCTCGGCTGGAATGGGCCGCGCTTCAATCCGGCGCGCAAAGCCTTCGCGGTGGCCTTCGCGCTGCTGATTGCAGGCATCAACATTTCGTTTCCGGTGGCGGTGCTGGCGGGCGTCGTCAAACCCGAAGCCGCCACGGTTGCGCTCGAGGCGCCCGCCGACGAGCACGCCGCTACGGCCACCGGTCAACAAACTTCCGATCATTGAACCTCCCCTGGTTTTCACTGAGTCACTCGATAGGAGCAAATCCACATGGAGCTCGACGCTAGAGTACCCTCGACACCCATCGAGAAGATGTGGGACCAGCACCGCTTCGACATGAAGCTGGTGAACCCTGCGAATAAGCGTAAGTTTGACGTCATCGTTGTCGGGACGGGCCTCGCCGGCGGTTCTGCGGCGGCCTCACTCGCTGAGTTGGGCTACAACGTCAAGTCTTTCTGCTACCAAGACAGTCCGCGCCGGGCGCACTCGATCGCCGCCCAGGGCGGTATCAACGCGGCGAAGAACTACCAGAACGACGGCGACAGCGTGTTCCGTCTGTTCTACGACACCGTCAAAGGCGGCGACTTCCGCTCCCGTGAGGCCAACGTCTATCGCCTCGCCCAGGTGTCGGTGAACATCATCGACCAGTGCGCGGCCCAAGGCGTGCCCTTCGCCCGCGACTACGGTGGCCTGCTGGCGAACCGCTCGTTCGGCGGCGCCCAGGTTTCGCGCACGTTCTACGCCCGTGGCCAAACCGGGCAGCAGCTGCTGCTCGGGGCCTACCAGGCGCTGGCGCGACAGGTGAAGGCCGGCAAGGTCGAGATGCATCGGCGCACCGAGATGCTCGACGTGGTGGTGATCGACGGTCACGCCCGCGGCATCGTGGTGCGAAATCTCGTCACCGGCAAGATCGAATCGCACGCCGCGGACGCGGTGGTGCTGGCGACCGGCGGCTACGGCAACGTCTTCTACCTGTCGACGAACGCTAAAGGCTGCAACGTGACCGCCGCCTGGCGGGCGCACCGTCGCGGCGCAGCGTTCGCCAATCCGTGCTACACCCAGATTCACCCGACGTGCATCCCGGTCTCCGGCGACTACCAGTCGAAGCTGACCCTGATGTCGGAATCGCTCCGCAACGACGGCCGGATTTGGGTTCCCAAGAAGGCCGGCGATACGCGGCCTCCGTCGCAGATTCCGGAAGACGAGCGCGACTACTACCTCGAGCGCCGCTATCCGAGCTTCGGCAACCTGGTTCCGCGAGACGTGGCGTCCCGCAACGCCAAAGCCGTATGCGACGAAGGACGCGGCGTGGGCCCCGGCGGTCTCGGTGTCTACCTCGATTTCCGCGACTCGATCCAGCGCCTCGGGCAGAAGGTCGTGGAGGAGCGCTACGGCAACCTCTTCGAAATGTATGAGCGCATCACCGGCGAGGACCCCTACTCGGTGCCGATGCGCATCTATCCCGCGGTGCACTACACCATGGGCGGCCTGTGGGTCGACTACAACCTGATGACGTCCGTGCCGGGCCTCTACGCCATCGGCGAGGCGAACTTCTCCGACCACGGCGCGAATCGCCTCGGTGCGTCGGCGCTCATGCAGGGCCTCGCCGACGGCTATTTCGTGCTGCCGTACACGATCGGCGACTACCTGGCGCCGCGGATGGGGGACAAGATCGACACGAGCCACCCCGCCTTCGCCGACACCGAGCGGGAAGTGAAGGGGCGCATCGATCAGCTGCTTGCGGTGAACGGCTCGCGCACGGTGGACTCGTTCCACCGCGAGCTCGGACGCCTGATCTGGGACTACTGCGGCATGTCCCGGACTAAGTCCGGTCTCGAGACGGCGCTGCAGAAGATTCCGGCCCTCCGGGAAGAGTTCTACGGTGACGTCCGGGTGCTCGGCGATGGAGAGACCTTAAATCAAAGCCTTGAGAAAGCCGGCCGCGTCGCCGACTTCTTCGAATTGGGTGAGCTGATGTGCACGGACGCCCTCGACCGCGACGAGTCGTGCGGCGCCCACTTCCGGGAAGACCACCAGACGGACGCCGGCGAGGCCCGGCGCGACGATGAGAACTACAGCTACGTCGCGGCGTGGGAAAAGACCGGGGACGACTGGCGCCTGCACAAAGAGCCGCTGGAATTCGACTACGTCAAGCTCACGCAGAGGAGTTATAAGTAATGGATCTCACCCTTCACGTATGGCGGCAGTCTGGGCCCCAAGACGCCGGCCAGATGGTGACTTACCAGGAAGAGGCCAAGGACATCAGCCCGGACATGTCCTTCCTCGAGATGCTCGACGTGGTCAACGAGCGCTTGATCGAGCAAGGCAAGGAGCCGATCGTCTTCGACCACGATTGCCGCGAAGGCATCTGCGGCGCCTGCGGCCTTATGATCAACGGAGCGGCCCATGGTCCCCAGGACCGTACGACGGCCTGTCAGCTGCATATGCGCCACTATAGCGACGGTGATGAGATCACCATCGAGCCGTGGCGGGCGACGGCGTTTCCGGTGGTCAAGGATCTGCTGGTCGACCGGGGGGCGTTTGACCGCATCATCGAATCGGGCGGCTACGTCTCCGTGAACTCCGGATCGGCGCCCGACGCGAATGAGATTCCGATTCCGAAGGCCGATTCGGACTCCGCCATGGACGCGGCCGCCTGCATCGGCTGCGGTGCTTGCGTGGCCCAGTGCCCGAACGGCGCGGCCCAGCTCTTCACCTCGGCCAAGGTGTCCCACCTCGGCCTCTTGCCCCAGGGACAGCCGCAGCGCTACCAGCGCGTGGTCGATATGGTGACCCAGATGGAGGAGGAAAGCTTCGGCAGCTGCTCCAACCATCGGGAGTGCGAAGTCTCGTGCCCGAAGGGCATCTCGACCGACTTCATCGCGCGCATGAACCGCGATTATTTGATCGCTCGGGTTAAGGGAAAGACCGCCTCGGCCTGAGCCCGGTCCTCCATTGGGTGGCCTGGTCGCCCGAGCCCGCGCTTTCAGTGACGGCCGGAGATTCTCCGGCCGTCTTCGCTTTTCAGCGCCTATTCTTCAGCCGCCTACTTAGCGTGCGACGGGATGGATCGCCTCTTTCCGGCAACCGCTAGCTCACCGTCGCGTCGACGCCCTGGGCGCCGCTCCCGCCTTCCGCCGGCCCCTCGCGCCTCTCGTCGAGGACCCGCCGCAGCTCCTTCGCCAGGGTGTTCGGGGTGAAAGGTTTTCGGACCATGACCGCTTCGCCCCGGCGGACCAGATCTCCGAGGGCGCGCTCGTCCGAGTAGCCGGACATGAAGACGACGGCCACTCCGGGGCGCGTCCGTAGGAGCTCCTCGACCATCTGGGGACCGCGCATATTGGGCATCATGACGTCGGTCAGGACGAGATCGAGGTCCCCTTCGAATTCCGCCGCAACGCGCAGCGCCTCCGCACCGTCTGTCGCTTCGAGGATGGTATACCCCCGCGAACGAAGGATTTCCTGGACCACTTTGCGCACGCTGGCCTCGTCCTCAACCAGGAGGATGGTCTCGGCGCCGGACGTCTTGTAGGCGCGCTGCGGTTTGCTCGGGTCCTCGGCCGCGGGCTCGGCGGTGGACTGGGGCAAATAGATCGAGAACGTCGTGCCGGCGCCAGGGGTACTATCGACCCGAATGTGGCCGTGACTCTGCGTGACGATGCCGTAGACCATCGAAAGGCCGAGGCCCGTTCCCTTGCCGGCGCGCTTGGTGGTGAAGAAGGGCTCGAAGATTTGATCCAGAATCTCCGGCGGGATGCCGGCGCCCGTATCGCTCACCTGCAGGCGGACATATCGGCCTTGGGGGATATCGGAGTGGGCTTCCGAGGGCGGGCAACCCTCCGGGGGTGAGGTCACCAATTCGGTCCGGAGGGTCAGGGCGCCGCCGCGCTGCATCGCGTCGCTCGCGTTGACCGCCAGATTGAGGACGACCTGCTCCAGGTGGCCCGTGTCCACGTAGACGTAGGCGGCGGAGGAGCAAAGGTCGGTGCCGAGCACGATGTCCTCTTCAATGACCCGGCGCAGGAGTGTCTCCAGGTGGCCGACGAGATCATTGAGGTCAACGACCCGTGTTTCCATGGCCTGCTGACGGCTAAACGCCAGCAGCTGTGAGGTCAGCGCGGCGGCTTTGTCGCCGGCCTCCTTGATCCCTTCCAAATACTGCCGACTCACCGGGTCGTGGACTTCAGGCGTCGACAGCAGGAGGTCGCTATAGCCGAGGATGGCGGAGAGCAGGTTGTTGAAGTCGTGGGCGATACCGGCGGAGAGTCGGCCCATGGCTTCCATTTTCTGGGAGTGCAGCAGCTGATCGTGGAGCTGCCGATTCTCTCGATGCTCGAGCTGGGATCGGTAGAGGGCGGCGACCTGATTGGCGAGGAGCCGGAGGCTTTGCAGATCCTGCGGCGGATATTCGTCATCCGGGTCGCGGCGACCGAGCAACCACACGCCTAAGCTCTCGCCACGGTTGAAGAGCGGAACCGCTGCGCGAACCCAGGTTAAGCCGGCGGGCAGGTCTTCGCTCGACTTTGAGATCTCGGCGCGCGACACGGCCGTGCCGTAGCGATCGATAATGTCGTCGATGGAGCGTGCGGCGGCGGTCAGCGCGTCGCCATCGACGTCCTGGGCGTAGAGCAGCTCATGGTCGTCTTGGTCGACCACCACGAGCGCCGATTGTCGGATCATCAGCTGGGGGAGCACATCGTCCACCAAGGTGCGACGGAGGGCCTCGCGGTCGGCGGCCATGGGAATCCGGGTGGCGAAGTTGCGGACGAGTTCGTCGGGCGAGTAGCGGATGCCGAAGATTCGCCGGTCGACCCACGATTGGAATTGCCGCCGGAGTGCCGGGGCGACGCCGACAAAGGGCAGACTCACGAGCAAACCGCTGAGCAAGGGCTGGCGATTCAAAATCGGGAAGAGGGACCCGGCGATCAGAAAGAACACCACAAAGCTCAGGACGTAGAGCGACCAGAAAGCGTAGGTTCCGAGGGCCCGGTTCGCCCGAAGCTTGATGCTGCCGGCTTCCGTTCGATGGATGGCGAGGAGGTAGGAGAGCGGCCAATTCGGCAAGGTGATGAGGGCCAGGGCGGCCAGGATCACCTCATGGGTGCCAAACGGAAGCTCGCCCCAGCTGCGTTCGGGTAAGACGATCAGCGCCGCGAGCCACGGCACCAGGCCGAGCGCCACGCCGGCGGCCATCAGGCGGTTGGCCGTCCGGACTTCGGGCGTGCCGCCGCGGAGCTGGCGGGCGATAAAAATCGCGAGCGATGAGCCGATGGCCACGATCGGCAAGAGGGCCAACGGCGTCGGCGGGCTTCGGTAGAAGAACACGTTCAGGCCGACCAGGCCGACGGCGCCGGCATAGAGAATGGGCATCAGCCACTGCTCGAGGCGGGGGAAGATTCGATCCGGCAGCAGGAGGTGGAGATGGATGATCAGGGGGGCAAAAAAGGCGATGCTGATCAGGGTCACCGTCGAGGAGTGGGCTTGCTGCGTCTTCGACAGAATGCCGGCTGAGAACAGCAGGGCGCTGGAGTAGTTGAAAGCCACCAGAACCAGCCAGCGACGATCCCTCGGTCGCACCATGACGGTGGCGCAAGCGCCGGCGAGCCAAAAAATAAGAGGGAAGCTGGCGCTGATGAGGACCGTCAGCAGGTGGATCATCCCGGAGAAGCTGCGCCCGAGCTCGACGGTCAGGACCTCCTCACCCCGGAGGACCACCAGCGTGGCCGGTCCTTGGGTCAAGATGGACTGGGATCGATCTCCGAGGAACTCTTCCGAAGTGACGCCGTCGATCTCGAGAATTCGATCGCCCAGCTGGAGGCAGGTACTCCCCGGGTCTTCCGTCGTCGAGCGGCAGCGGGGATCCTCGACGTTGACGATCCAGTCATAGCTCGACCACAGGACATCGACCGGCCGCTTGAACTCCAGATAGGCGTAAAGCAGCACAACCATCAAGACGGCGATCGTCACCGTGATGGATAACGGCTCAAGGCGCCGTCGATGGGGAGCGAGCGACATCATGGGCGACCCTTCAAAATGGCCCGGAGTCGATGGGCCCTGAGTCCGGGTAAGGTCGGAACCTGGCGTCGAAGGCAAGGGTTCGCAACGAAAGAGCTGCGAGCATAGCATCCCCGCTCGATATCGCCGGACGGTGGAGCGGCATCGCTCAATCCGTGGATTACCGGAGGCGGCGGATGTCAGGTCGGCGGTCGAGTGGGGCTAGAGGCGCCGCCAGGCGAGCCCGAGCGTCAGCACCCGTGCACACATGAAGGACGCCAGGGCAGCCCAGAGCAGGTGTGTGTCCTGCCGGTGGAGGGCGAGCCACGCCATCGGACCGAAGCCGAGGATGGCGGAGCTGGCCATGGCGTTGCGTAGCGAACGGCCCTCGGTCAGTCCGAGGAAGAGGCCGTCCAGCACGTAGGCGGCGGACCCGAAGAGCAGAACCGGCAGGAGCCACCAGCGTAGCGAGCTACCGAGGGAGATGACCTCGGCGTGGGAGGTCAGCGTGCCGAGGAGCGGCGCCGGAAAGAGGATGGCCGCGAACGCGAAGGCGGCGCCGAAGGCCGCGGCGCTCTGGAACGCCATAGTGAGCAGGCGGCCGAATGCGCGCCGGGCTCCGGCGCCGTGCAATACGCCGGCGAGGCTCTCGACGGCGAAGGCGGTACCGTCGATAAAGAAAGCCGCCAGCGTCACCCAGCGCAGCAGCAAAGCGTTCGCGGCGAGGGTATCGGTGCCCAGGCGCGCGCTGAAGTCGGTGAAGACGGCGAAGGTCGACACCAGGAAGAGAGTCCGGACCATGATGTCGCGCTGGAGGCCAAACATCGACTTCCAGGGAACCAGGTCGGTGAAGAGGCGGCGGTTATCGGCGGGCCGGCGGCGCCGCCAGTAGAAAACGACGGCGACCGTGAGCATCAGGTACTGGCTGAGCATGGTCGCGTAGCCGGCGCCGGCGGCGGCCTGGTCGAGGTGGATGATGAATAGATAGTCCAGCGCCACATTGGCGACGTTGGCGACCAGGGTCATGACCAAAGCGACGCGGCTTTCCTCACGCCCTAAGAACCAGCCAAGAAATACGAAATTAGCGAGGGCCGCGGGGGCGCCCCAGACGCGGGCGCCGTAGTAGTCGAGTCCGGCGGCCTCCGCGCCAGCGTCGCCGGACAGCAGTGCGAAGGCCGCGGCGCCGAGGGGGCCCCGAAGTAGAAGAATCGCGGCGCCGGCCGCTGCGGCGAGCACCAGGGAGCGGCGGAGAATCGCTTCAATTTCCCTAGCGTCTCGCCGCCCGACGGCCTGGGCGACCAAGCCCGTCGTCGCCATCCGCAGGAAGCCGAAGGTCCAAAAGACGTAGTCGAAGACCAGGCTGCCCAGCGCAACGCCCGCCAGAAACCGAATGTCATCCAGGTGCCCGAGCATGGCCGTATCGACCAAGCCGGTGAGCGGCACGGTGATGTTGGCCAGGATATTGAGCGCGCTCAGGCGCGCGAATCGGCCCCCGAGGCCGTGGTCGGGCGCCGGCGACGGACTGGCCTCGGCGGCGCCCACAGAGGGGGGAAGCTAGTCGAGGCGGGCGGTGATCTCGCCGCCGCCCAAGTCGATCTCAATCCGCTGGCTTCCGGAGCCCCGCCACGTGATCGAGCGAGGGATGCCGCTCGCTTCGATGCGGCTATCCCGCAGGATTAGCTCGCCTTTGCCGAAACCGACGTCGGCCTTGAAGGTGCCGACCCGGTCCGCGGTGCCTTTGAGATCGACGGAGCCGCCGGCGGAGTCGATTTCGATATTGCCGCGGATGTCTTCGATCTTCATATCGCCCCCGGCGATATCGATTTCGAGGCCCATCTTGCGCGGCATCCGGACGGTCATGGTGGCTTCGATGCCGCCGGCGCGACCGCGCGGCGTATTCTCGAGCGAAAGGTAGAGTTTCTCGCCGGAGAGCCGGGGCCGTAGCCTGATGCGTTCGGCTCGACGCTTACACTTCGCCGCATCATCACGGTTACAGGTGAGCTCGACCTCGATCTCGACGTTGCGGCCGCGGGTGCCTTCGATGGCCAAGGAGCCGAGCACCAGCTCGATATCCACCCCCGACGCGTCGCCGGCGAAGTAGCTCTGTTTGATCGTATGGACAGGTTCTGCGACGGCTGGGGCCGTCGCCACGAAGGCGGCGAGGCTCGGCAAGGCGCAGAGGAGGAATCGGAGGGAGAAGCGGGCACGCATGGCGGCCTCCTTAGCGGATGCGCTGTCGGCGATTTCGGATGTAGTCGGCGAGGATAAATTCACCGAGATTATCGGGGGACGCGAAATAGGCCCGGCCGCGGTTTGTCTGGGTGAGTTTTTCTACGAAATTCTGCAGGGTCGGGTCGCTGGCGATCATGAAGGTGGTGATGACGACCTTCTGCCGACGGCACAAATCCGCCTCCTCCAGCGTCAGATTGACGATTCGCATGTCGAGGCCGAACGGGTTTTTATAGACCTCGCCGTCGACCTCGGTGATCGCCGAGGGCTTGCCGTCGGTGATCAGGAAAATCTGCTTATTCGGCTGCTTCTGGCGCGCCAGCAGAGACCGCGAGAGCTGGAGCGCTTCGCGGGTATTCGTGTGGTAGGGCCCCGCGTCAACATAGGGCAATTCGCCGATCATCACCGGCTCCGCGCGATCGCCGAATTGGATGACGCCGAGGTGGTCCTTCGGATACTTCGTTTGAATCAATTCGGTCAGCGCCAAGGCGACTTTCTTCGCCGGGGTGATGCGATCTTCGCCGTAAAGCACCATCGAGTGGCTGATGTCGATGGCGACGATCGTGGCGCAGTCCGTGAGGTGCTCGGTTTCGTGAACTTCGAGATCCTGTTCGGAAAGCTCCAGCTGACCGTGGGTTCGGCGCAGGGCGTTGTGCAGCGAGCGGCCGACGTCGAGGCGATGCATATCGTCCCCGAACCGGTAAGAGCGCGTCTCGGGCAGACGCTCGGTGCCGTCGCCGGTGGCGTTGACCCGGTGGTAGCCGGCGCCGCCGCGCTTGAGCGAGGAGAAGATTTCCTCGAAGGCGCTGCGGCGGATTCGCCGCTCGCCGAGGGCCGTGAGCTGCGCTTGACCTTGGCCGTCAAAGCCGACGACCTGCGTGTCCGCCATCTGCTCGAGGAATTCTTCGAGGTCGAGGCCTTCCGGGAGGTAGCCTTGCTCCTGGAGCTGCTTCAACCAGTCCATGACCTGCTCGACATCGCCGGCGGCGGAAAGCAGGAGTTGATTGAACAGCCGTTCGAGGCCCATGCCTTGGAGCAGGGCTTCGATCAACGCCGGGTCGAGGTAGCGGTAGCGGTGACGCATGGCGGTGGACGGCTGCGCCGTCGCCCCTACTATAGCAACAGCGCGTCGTGACCGGGGGCCGGTTGATGGGGCGTTAGAAGAGCTCGGAGAGGATTTTGCCGCCGCCGATGACGGAGCCGATCATGGAGCCGAGGCCCGGCAAAATATAAGCCAGGAAGATGCGCAGGAGTCGGTTGCGCCACCACATCGAAGGCTGGGAGATGTCTTCGCCGACCGTTTCGAATTCCTTGACCTTCGGCGGGCGCATATAGGCCTGGACGAAGGCCGTGACGTAGGCCGTCCCGATGACCGGCGACAGGCTCGTAATCGGCGCCGCGACGAAAGCCGAGAGGATGGTCAGCGGGTGGCCGAGGGCTAGGATCGCGCCGAGGGTGGCGGGAATGCTGTTGGCGAGGATCCAGTAGATCGCGCTGTCGCCGGCGGATTCCACCCCCTGTTGAAAACCGATCAGGGCGATGGCGCCGAGGATCAGGAAGGGGACCGCCCAACCCACGACCTTCCAGATCGGGCGGACCGGCGGGATCACGTCGAGCGCTTCGAGGTCCGCTTCACGGCCCGATTCGAGGGTCTCGACGATGCCTTGGAGGTGGCCGGCGCCGACCACCGCCACCAGCCGATCGCCCGGGGCGTTGCGGATTTTCTGCGCGAGGTAAGCGTCACGTTCGTCGATGAGGACCCGCTTCAAGGACGGGTGGCGTTCGCCGACCTCCTTCATCATCTCGCTCAGCACGTCCTGGTCGCGCAGCTCCTGGAGCTCCTCTTCGGTGATCTCCGGAGAGTCGAAGAGCGTCAGGAGAATCTCAGAGAGCAGGAGAAGCCGGCGCAGGAACGGGGTCGCGTGGGCGGCCCGGCGCAGCGTGACGCGCACGTCACGGTCGCAGAGTGCCACCGTGATGCCGAGCTCCTCGGCGGTCTGCGCCGCTTCGAGCAGTTCCGCCCCGGGCTTGACGCCGAGGTCTTCGCCGAGTCGCTTCTGGTAGGACGCCAGCAGCAGGTTGACGATCAGGGTCGTCAGCTGCTTTCGACGAATAATCTCTTTGAGGTCGAGGTTCTCCCAGGCCGTCTGCTTCGAGAGCGCCTCGAAGCGTTGGGCGTCCAGCTCAACGCAGACGCAGTCCGGGCGCTCGAGCTCGATGGCGCGGTGCACGACTTCGACCGAGGACCGGGAGACGTGGGCCGTGCCGACCAAGACGATGCGTCGGCCGTCGACATCGAGGACGCGGACGTCCTTGAAGTCTTCGACGGCGGTGACGTCGTTCACGCGGAATTCGTCTTCAGCGTCCGGCCCCGCGGCGGGCGCCGCGCTTTCGGCGTCAGTGTCGGCGGTGGAAATCTGATCAGAAATGATCCAATTCCTCAGTGGGTCCCGTGACCGGACCAGCTATCCATGCTCTTGGAGGCGCCGAAGGCGTCGGACAGGAAGTCGGAGACCGGCGTCGGAAGACCGTGCTTGAGGAGCGGCGTGATCTTGACGATCCACGGCTCCAGAACCCAGACGCGGTTCTTTTCGACCGCTTCGATCACCTTGCCGGCGATGTCTTTCGGGTCGAGCATGGGGGCTGTTTTGGGCGGCGTCGCGCCTTCGAACATGCCGGTGGCGATATAGGTCGGGCAGACCGTGGTCACGTGGACGTTCTTGCGCCGGTAGTGCTTGAGCTCGGCGCGCAGGGACTCGGCGAAGCCGATCACCGCCCATTTGGAGGACGCGTAGGTCGCGCCGTTGGGCAGGCCGACGAAGCCGGAGGCGCTGGCGATGAAGGTCACGTGGCCGCCCGGGCTCTCTTGGATGTCGGGGAGGAAGGCGTGGGTCATCGAGACGACGCCTTCGACGTTCACTCGATAGGTCAGCTGGTGCTGCTCGATCGGCACGTCGAGGAAGCTGCCGCCGAAAACAACGCCGGCGTTGTTCACCAAAATGTCGATGGGGCCGAGGTCGCGGTGGATCTGTTCGCGGGTCGCGAGGATAGCCTTGTGATCGGTGACGTCCAGGGTATACGCCCGGCAGCGCACGCCTTTGGCCGCGATCGCCTCGCGGGTTTCCGCCAGCAGCTCTTCTTGAATGTCGGTAATGACGAGCTCGGCGCCCTTGTCGGCGGCCTGCTCGGCGATCTCACGGCCGAGGCCGCGGGCGGCTCCGGTGACCAATACGCGTTTGAGTTTGAGACGGCTCATGGCACTGTCCTTCGGTTGATGTGTCCATGGAGTGAGGTGTCCGGGTCGGTGGGCCAACGCCGACAGAGCTGGGGCGTTGCGATCTCAACGCGAGCCGCGGACGGACGGTGAGGGAGTCGAAAACTGACGGATAGGGGAGCGAGACAGGAGTCCCTAGCGAGGCGTGGGAGGGTGTTCTGGCGCGCAGGACGGACTAGCCGAGCACGAGCTAATCCAGCACGACGGCGTCGTCGACCTCGTCATAGCCCTCCGACTTGGCGATGAGCGCCGCGCCGCAGGAGTCGGAGAAGACGTTCACGGCGGTGCGCAGCATGTCGAGCGGACGGTCGATCGCGAGCATCATGCCGACGATGAGGTCGACCTGCGGCCCGCGGAGGTTCACCGCTTCGAGCACGAGGAAGATGATCACCAAACCGGCGGAGGGCACCGCGGCGGCGCCGATCGACGCCAGCAGGGCGGTCATGACGACGATCAGCTGCTGGCCGAAGGTGAGGTGGAAATCGAGGGCTTGGGCGATAAAGAGAACGCCCGCGCATTCATAGAGGGCGGTGCCGTCCATATTGACCGTGGCGCCCATCGGAAGTACGAACGAAGAGACCTTATTGGGGACTTTGACCTTCTTCTCTACGGCGTTGAGGGTCACCGGCAAGGTGGCGCTCGACGAGCTGGTGGAGAAGGCCATCGTCAGCGGCTCGGCCATATTCCGGAAATGGATCGACGGCTTGATGCGGCCGAGCAGGATCAGAAGCAGCGGCAACGTAATCAGCAGGTGGATCAACAAGCCCGACGCGATGGTCACCATATAGAGACCGAGCGCCTTGAAGGCGCTGAAGCCCGTTTCGCCGACGGTGCGGGTCATCAAACCGAAGACGCCGAGCGGGGCGAAGGCGATC
>JBCDKB010000164.1:0-15768 GCA_038747035.1 Acidobacteriota bacterium
CGACGCCGCGGGCGCCGCCTCAGCGGCCGGCTCGGGCGGCGGCGATTCGACCTCGTCGTCGGGCTCGACGTCGATCGGCGCCGTTGACTCCAGGTCCTCAAAACCGACGGCTTCCACGGACGGAGCCGGCGCGATGGCCTGCCCGTCATCGAAGGCCTGAACTTCATCGTATGCAGGCTCGACAGCGGCGGGGGCCGCCTCGACCGCGGCTTCCACGGCCAGCGTCTCGACGCCGGCCGCGTCGACGGCGGGTTCGGGGAGGGCCGCGGCTGCCGCGGCGGATTCGCCCTCCTCGTCCGCCCCTTCAGCCTGCGCCTCAAGCTGCCCAAGGGCGGCTTGCGCCGCGGCGTTGGTCGGGTCATCGGCGAGGACGCGGCGGAAGATCTTCTCGGCCTCGTCGAGGTGGCCTTGGCTCAAATAGAGCTCGCCAAGCGTGACGGTCGCCGCCTCTTCAGGGGTCTCGGGCTCTTCAGAGGTCTCGGGCTCTTCAGAAGAAATCTCGAGATCGTCGGCGGATGCCGCTTCTTCAAGGGTCGCGGACTCGCCTGGAGCGGCGAGCTCTTCCTGAGCGGCCAGCCCCTCTGGGGCCGCCTCGACGGCCGCCGGCTCTACGCTTGGCGCCTCGGCGGCCGACAAATCGAAAATCGGATCCGGCGCGACGGCGGGCTCCGGCTGGAGCTCGACGATCGGCGCCACCTCAGGCGCAGCTTCGACGACCCCGGCGGAAGTCTCCGACGAAGCGACCGGCGGCGCGGGGTCTCCCCACAACGAGTCGAGCGTCGGCGCCGGCGCTGCGGCGCCCAGGTCAAAGAGGCTGTCGAGCGACGGCGCCGGCGGCGGCGGCCCGAGGTCGAAGATATCGCCAGCGGTTCCAGCCGGCGACGGAGCAGCCGTCAGATCGAGGGTTGGAGCAGGCGGCGCCAGGTCTCCGAAGGGTGCAGGAGCGGCCGGTTCGGGCTCAGCCGACCCGAACGGTTCAGAACCGCCTACGGGCGCGGCAGACTCGATCGCGATAGCCGGCGCGGGGTCTTCGAGCGACGCGGGCTCGGCGGAGGCCTCGGGCGTTGGCTCGGCGGCCCCATCGCTCGGTCCGGCCGCCGCCGGCATCGGTTCGGGGTCGACGACCTCCGGAGTGTCCGGCGCCGCAGCCCCTGAGGGCGCGTCGTCCACCATCTCGAAAATCGCACTGCTTTCGAGCTCGGCCCCGCCTTCTTGATCGACCCCGCCTTCCTCACCGCCGCCGTCCTGACCAGCTTCCTGATCGGAGGCCTCGGCGGATGGCGGAGTCGGTGATGCGTCCGGGGCCGGCGCCGTCGATTCGAGCGAGACCGACGCTTCGGTCGTCTCTAAGTCTTCCGGACCCGGAGCCTCAGCTTCGAGGGGCGCCAGCTCGAAGGCGGGAGAATCGGCGGACTGCAAGCCAGACTCGGGGGAATCGGCGGCGACCTTGGCCTCCGCTGCGATGGCCGCAACCATCTCGGTGGGGGTCCGTTCCTCGGCGGGCTCTTCAGCGGCGTGTTCTTCGGCCACCGGTTCTCGAGCGACCGGACGCATGGCGACCGATTCGGCGGTCTCCTCATCGTCGTCCAAGAGGTCGTCGTCGGCCTCACCCGAAGCCGCGACGGCGCTTGGATCGGCGTCGCTAGCCTCGACGGCGCCCGAGTTCGAGCGCAGCCCTTCGAGGCGGTACTCCAAATGGGCGAGCTCCGGATCCCGATCGTTGAGCAGCCGGTAGATATTGAGACGCTCTTCGGCCTTCGCGGGGTCTCCGAGGCGAAGGTAGGCCTCAAGGAGCATCTTGTTCGCTTCGAGGTGGGCGGGATCTTGACGGGTCACCGCTTCGAGCAGCTCGGCGGCCATCTGCGGCTCGTGCTGGTCGAGCCGACAGCGCGCCAGAGCCACCCGACCTCGGGGATCGCGGGGGCGGTGGGTCAGGCTCGTTTCAAGGACCCGAATCGCATCGGCGAGCTTTCCTGACTCGCGGTACGTCTCGGCCAATTCGAGATAAACCTTCGAGGAAGGGTCGCTTTCCCAGAGAAGCTCGAGCCGTTCGAGATTGGGGTCTTGTGCCTGATCAGCCATGCGCTTTGCCGCCAGCGAAGTCGCTATTAAAGAGTCCGAAGAAACTGGATTATAGCCTGCGGGGAACCAAGTACAAATGTTGACGCCGTTAGCGTTGCGTCGCCCTTCGCCTATGCGCTGGCGGGTTGGGGGGGCGCCGGCGAGCCTGGCGACCTCGGCGCGCACCTCGGCGGTTATCTCGTCCCGATCGTCGACCGTGCGGTCGCCGATCTCAATCGGACGGCCGTAGTGAACCTCCACCGGACTCGGATGGATCGCCCACGTGTTCTTGGGCCGGACGCGGTGGGTCCCCCGGATACCCACCGGCACGATGCTGTGGCCCGTCTGGAGCGCGATGACCGAGCCACCTTTCTTAAACGGCAGGAGTCGGCCGTCCTTAGAGCGGGTCTGTTCCGGGAAGATCAGCAGCGACCGGCCGCTCGACAAGCACGCGATCGAGGCCTCGTAGGTTTCGGCGGCCGCCTTTCGATTTCCCCGGTCGACCGGCACGAAGCCACCGGCGCTCAGAGCCCAGCCGAAGATCGGAATCCGGAAAAGACTCTTCTTGGCGAGGAAACGGACTTCCCCCGGCAGTTCGGCGATCAGCGCCGGGATGTCGTAAAGACTCTGGTGGTTCGCCATGTAGATATAGCCCACCCCAGGCTCGAGCGGCTCTTCGAAAACGCTCGTCAAACGCACGCCGGCGCCCCTTAGAAGCAGGCGACTCCACCACTGGGCGCAGAGGTACATCCACTTGCCCCGCGGCGGTAGCCAGCCGACGACGCTGGCGATCGAACCGAGGATCAGGGTCGCGAGCACCAGGACGAGGTTGCCCCACAGGGTGCGGACGAGGGTCGCCAAACGGCCGGAGGGTGCTGACGGCGGTCGGTCATTCGCGTTCACGGATGGGCCTCCTAGACTGCGACACGAAGGCCGCGGCCAAAACGACGCGCGGGGCGCCAATTCGATGCGGGGAGCGGACTAACAAGGCCCCGACGGAACCTCTCTGGGACTTCAGGACTGGAGCGCAATATTCGGTGCATTCTCCACCGACGACGGCGCGGCGTCCACTCCGGGCCTGCGTTATGATTTTGCCACCATGTCCACCGCCCCATCCGAGCCTTCCCGGCACGCGTTCTTCCTGCGCTGGCTCAAGATCAGCCTCGTCGCCGGCGCCGTCTTCGACGTCATCCTCGCCGCCGTCATCGTAGCTGCCCCCGAGCTGCCCGAACGCCTCCTCGAGGTCCGACCTCCCGGGGAGTCCTTCTACCTCTGGCTCTTTGCTGTCTTTCTCTTGATGCTGTCCGCGTTTTATTTTTACGCGGCCTACGACCCCCGAGCCTACTCCGGCAATATCCGCGTCGCGATCATCGGGCGGACCGCCGGTTTCTGCGTCATGTGCGCCGGCGCCATCGTCGACCCGTCACTCTGGGGGCTCTATGTGCTCGGAGCCTGCGACTTGACCTTCGCGGGACTCCACGCCATTTTCTGGTGGCCGATTCGCCACCGCTGAAAACGACGTGGGCCGGCGCCCCGACGTTGGACCGGAGACAGTATTCGTGACAGATTCTGGGACCATGACTGTTGTTGTGGACGCGGCCTCCGTCCAGCCTCTGGCCACTCGCCGCAGACCTCCACTTCGTCGGCCCGGACTCGCGGGCTCCGCGCCCTTGGAATCCGGTTTCCGCGCCGACGCTGCCGCCGGCCTCTCTGGCCTCAGCGCCGTCGACCTCAGGAGTCCGTCGACGCCGTTCTCATCACAAGTCTTCGGGAGACTGCTAGGGAGATCGATAGCCCCCCTGCTTCGGCGATCGGCCGGGCACCAGCGGCTTTTAAGACCATGAGCCAACACATTCTGATTACGGGCGGCGCCGGCTTCATCGGCTCCCATCTGACCCGACACCTCCTCGGCCGCGGCGATCGCGTCACCGTGCTCGACGACTTCAACGACTACTACACCCCGGCCATCAAACGTCGCAATATTGAAGCCTTCCTGCCGCGCGACGACTACCGGCTGGTGGAAGGCGACATCCGCGACGTGGACTTGGTCAACCGCCTCTTCCGCGGCGACAATGGCGACGGCTGGGGGCGCTTTGACGGCGTCATCCACCTCGCGGCCCGCGCCGGCGTCCGTCCGAGTCTGGCGGAGCCGATCCTCTACGAAGAGGTGAACTGCATCGGCACGCTCCATCTCCTGCAGGCGGCGCGGGAATACGGACCGGACGTCTTCACCTTCGGTTCTTCGTCCTCGGTCTACGGCATCAATAAGAAGGTGCCCTTCTCCGAAGAGGATCCCGTGGACGTACCGATCAGCCCGTACGCCACCACGAAGCGGACCGGCGAGCTGCTCTGCTTCAACTACCACCACCTCTACGGGCTCAAGACCTCTTGCTTGCGCTTCTTCACCGTTTATGGGCCCGCCCAGCGGCCGGAGATGGCGATCCACAAGTTCACCGACCTCTTGGCCCGCGGCGAGAAAATTCCGATGTACGGCGACGGCGACAGTCGGCGCGACTACACCTATGTGGACGACATCGTCGACGGCATCGTCGCGGCCTACGACCTCGCCCCCGGATTCGAAATTTTCAACCTCGGCGGCGCCGAGACCACCCGCCTCCGGGACCTCATCGAGTGGCTCGCGGACGCGCTTGCCGTCGAACCGCGTATCGAGTATCTTCCCGACCAACCGGGCGACGTGCCGATCACGTATGCGGATGTTTCCAAGGCAGGTCGTCTGCTCGGCTACTCACCGCGCGTTCCCATTCGCCAAGGCCTGCAGCGATTCGTCGCCTGGTACCGAGAACAAAACCTCCCCCCAGGGCGCTAGCCTCCTCTCTCCTTCAAACGGCGCCCGGTTCTTTCCCCCCGCGGAGACTTCGACATGAAAATCTGTGTGGTTGGCAGCGGCTACGTCGGTCTGGTGACCGGAGCCTGCCTGGCTGATTTCGGCATGGACGTCACCGGCGTCGACAAAGACGCCTCGAAAGTCGAGCGCCTGCGCGCCGGCGAAATTCCGATCTTCGAGCCCGGCCTGGCGACGATCGTGCGCAAGAACTCAGAACAGGGCCGCCTTCGATTCACCACCGAGCTGGGCCCCGCCATCGAAGAGGCCGTCGCCGTCTTCATCGCCGTCGGCACGCCCCCCAAGGAAGACGGTTCCGCCGATTTGAAGTTCATCCGGCAGGTGGCCGAATCGATCGGTGAGCACCTCAATGGCTACAAAGTCATCATCACCAAGAGCACGGTGCCCACCGGCACGGGCAAAATGGTCGAAGAGATCGTCGCCGAGAAGAGTGAGCGACGCCACGAATTCGCTGTGGTCTCGAATCCCGAGTTCTTGCGCGAAGGCTCGGCGATCCAAGACTTCCTGCGCCCGGATCGCGTCGTGGTCGGCAGCCGCGACCCGAAGGCCATCGACATCATGCATCAGATCTACGCCCCCCTCGAAGCGGCGGGCGTCCCCTTCGTCGACTGCGACGTCGAAACGGCGGAGATGATCAAGTACGCCTCGAACGGCTTCCTCGCCACCAAGATCTCCTTCATCAACGAGATGGCGGCGATTTGCGAAGCCTACGGCGCCGACGTCGAGGTCGTGTCCCGCGGCATGGGCCTCGACAACCGCATCGGCCCCAAGTTCCTGCGCACCGGCCCCGGCTTCGGCGGCTCCTGCTTCCCGAAGGACACCCGCGCCGTCTCCCAGATTGCTGCCCAGCAAGGCTTGACGTTTCGGATTATCGACGCCGTGCTCGAGGCCAACGAGGCCACCAAGGCGCGCATGCTCGACAAGGTGAGCGACGCCTTCGGCGGTGATTTTTCCGGGAAGCGGGTGGCCGTGCTCGGCCTGTCCTTCAAGCCCGACACCGACGATATTCGCGAGTCCCCGGCCCTGCCGATCGTTGAGGGTCTGGTCGCCGGCGGCGCCCACGTGCGCGCCTATGACCCCGCCGCCATGGAGCACTGCGCCAAAGAGCTTCCGCCGTCGGTCGAGTACGCGGAGAACGCCTACGACGCCGCCGACGGCGCCGACGCGGTCCTGATCCTCACCGAGTGGAATCAGTTCCGCGCGCTGGAGCTCGAGCGGCTTCGCCAGTGCCTCACGCAGCCGCTGGTGATCGACCTGCGCAACCTCTACGAGCCGACGAAGATGGCCGACGCCGGTTTCCGCTACGTCTCCATCGGTCGCCCCAACGGCATTCCGGCCGAGCATTAACGACGCCCCATTCCGGGAGGACAAGCACGTGACAACCGCCTTGGTGACCGGCGGCGCCGGATTTCTCGGCTCCCACCTGTGTGACAAGCTGCTCGGGAACGGCCATCGGGTCATCGCCGTCGACAATTTCATCACCGGCCAGCCGGCGAATATCGCCCATCTGCGCGATCGCGACGACTTCCACTTCCTCGAACATGACGTCACGAAGCCCTTCTACGTCGCCGAGGATGTCGATTACGTGCTGCACTTCGCGTCGCCGGCGAGCCCGATCGACTACCTCGAGCTGCCGATTCAGACGCTGAAGGTCGGCTCATTGGGCACCCACAACGTGCTCGGCCTCGCCAAGGCCAAGAACGCCCGGGTCCTTCTCGCGTCGACGTCGGAGGTCTACGGCGACCCCCTCGTCCATCCGCAGCCCGAAACCTACTGGGGCAACGTCAACCCCGTCGGCCCGCGCGGCGTCTACGACGAAGCCAAGCGGTTCGCGGAAGCGATGGTCATGGCCTACCACACGGCCCACGGCGTCGAGACCCGGATTGTCCGTATCTTCAACACCTACGGACCGAGGATGCGGCCCAACGACGGCCGCGTGGTGCCCGCTTTTATCCAGCAGGCGCTCACCGGCGCGTCCCTCACGGTCTTCGGCGACGGCTCCCAAACCCGCTCGTTCTGCTACGTCGACGACCTGATCAACGGTATCTATCGTCTCCTCCTCTCGGATCGGGTCGAGCCGACCAATATCGGCAATCCGCACGAGATGACGATCCACCAATTCGCTGAACGCATCATCGCTTTGACCGAAAGCCCCAGCGAGATCGTCTACAAAGATCTGCCGGTCGATGATCCGAAGACGCGCCAGCCCGACATCACCAACGCCCGGAAGCACCTCGACTGGCAGCCGGAAGTGCCCCTCGACGAGGGTCTCCGCGCCACCATCGAGTACTTCCGTACCGTACTCGAGGCCGACGGCCGCCTCACGGAGGACGCCCGATGATCATGGTGGATTGCACCCGCTGCGATAAGGAAACACCCGCCGCGGAAAACGTCACCTACGGTGGCAAGGTCGGCGAAGAGATTCGCAAGAACGTCTGCCAAACCTGTTGGCAGGAGTGGCAAGGCATGGAGGTCATGGTGATCAACGAGCTGCGGCTCAACTTTATGGATCCCAAGGCCCTCGAAACGTTGATCCAGCACATGCGCGAGTATTTTCGGCTCGCCAAGTCCGAAGGCACCTCGGCCCTCGACGGCACCCCCGCCGACGTCCGCCAAGCCCAAGACAGCGACGCGCCGTCGGCCGAATAATGAGCGACACCGCCCAGCGCCAACGCCGCGGCCTGCTGCTGCGACTAGCGCTGCTCGGTGTGCTCATCCTCAGCGGCTTCCTGCTGGTCCGATTCACGCCGCTCGGCGAGCTCTTCGACAAAGAGCGGATGATCGACGTCCTCCAGGGTTTCGCGGATAAGCCGTGGGCGCCCTTCGCCCTCTTCGGCCTCTACAGCCTGGTGGCGATCTTCGGGCTGCCGGCGAGCCCGGTGCTGATCGGCGGCGGCGTCGTCTTCGGTCGGCTCTTCGGATCGATCTACAACGTGCTCGGCTTGATCTTCGGCGCCATGGTCGGCTACTTCGTCGGCAAGGCCATCGGTCGGGAGGCCCTCGTGCAGCTCGCCGGGCCGAAGCTAAAGCGGGCGGAAAAGCTCTTCGAGAAGCGCGGATTCTGGCCCCTGGTCCAGGTGCGCTTCCTACCGATTCCTTTTTCGATCGTCGCCTACAGTGCGGCGTTGGCCGGAGTGTCGACCGGGCGATATTTCGTCACGTCGACGCTCGGCCTGCTCCCGGCCACCCTGCTCCACACCTGGTATGCACCGGCCATTCTGCTGGCGGTTCTCGACGGCCAAAAACCGGTGGCGCTGACGATCCAATACGGCGTCGGCCTCGTGCTGCTCAACGTTTTGACCAGCTTTCCCCAGATCCGGGAGACGCTGCGGCGAAAGCGCCGGTACCGCGAGTTAAAGGCGCTGCGGGCTGAACGGGCGGCGAAGCGGGCGTAGGAGCTATAATTCGCCGACCCGAACCCGCGGGCCCGACGAAAGCCGACACCGTGTTTGACGAAAAGACCCGAGAGATTCAAGAGCCGGATGGCGAACGCACGAGCGACGCCACCACCGACGACCTCAGCGCCAAGCTGGAGCAGACGGTTTTCTCCGATTTCGAAACCGGCGAGCTTTCGTCCATCGGACGGGCCAAGAAAGAGCTCGAGTTCGAAGCTCACCTGATTCTCTTCGCCCACCCCGAAGATCGCATGCTGGGCACGCGCTTCCGCCTGCCGCCCCACAACCGGCTGGAAATCGGGCGCTCCTCGACCGCCGACATCAGCATGCCCGGCGTCCGCTCCCTTTCCCGCCACCATGCCAAGTTGGAGCACCACGGGCCGGTGGTGCGCATCGAAGACGCGGGCTCGACCAACGGCACGTGGGTCAATGATGAGCGCATCTCCGGCGCCCAGCGCCTGCGCAGCGGCGACCGATTCCAGGTCGGCGCCCTGCACTTTAAGTTTCTGCACGAAAAAGATCCCGAGAACGCTTACCACGAAGCGATCTACCACCTGGTGACGTGCGACGGCCTCACCGGCGTCTTCAACAAGCGCCACTTCGACGAAGAGCTCGGCCGGGAAATCGGCCGTGCGCAGCGGCACGACCGCCCCTTGAGTCTGATCTATTTCGATATCGATCACTTCAAACGCGTCAACGACCGCCATGGCCACCTCTGCGGCGACTACGTGCTCCAGCAGATCGTGCGCCTGGTTCGCCCGTTCCTCCGCCCCGAGCAGGTCTTCGCCCGCGTCGGCGGCGAAGAATTCGCCATCTTGAGCCCGGAGACGCCGCTCGCCGGCGCCTCGAGCCTGGCGGAGAAACTGCGAGTCCACTTCGAAAGTGCACGCTTCGAATACGCCGACGTCGACCTCGACGTCACCTGCTCTTTCGGCGTCGCGAACCTTTTGCCTGAGATGAATCGGGAGGGGCTCTACCACGCCGCCGACCAGGCGATGTACCAATCGAAGCGCGGCGGTCGCAATCGCGTCACCGTCGCCGGGCAAGACCCCGACGACGGCGGGCCCGGCGCATAGATCGGCCATCGGCGAGTCCGACCGCTATCACCTGGATTGGCCCGACTTCTATGCCCCCGGCCTCGATGCCTTAAAGCTCCGAGCTTTCCGGCGCTCCAGACGATTTTCCCCAAAGCCACCGAGGGGCGCCCACGCAAGAGGCCCCGCGGGCGCCCCCCCTCGACGGAGACCGCCCATGCTGGACCATCGCCCCTCTGCCCGAACTCCCTGCGCCGCCGGCCTCGCCCTGGCCCTCGTGCTGATGGCTCCACCCGCCATGGGTGAGGCCGTGGACGTCCCCCGCGTCGAGCGGGGCCAGCTGGTGCTCGAAGGCATTCCGGAAGTGCCCCAACGCATCGCCGACGATCTGCGGCGATACCAAAGCACTCGATCGGCCGGTTTCCGCGGCTGGCACCCCGAGGGCCGAGGGATTTTGATCACCACGCGATTTGGCGACACCAACCAAATCCACTGGGTCGAATCGCCCGGCGGCACCCGCCGCCAGCTCACTTTCTTCCAAGAGCCGGTGCCCACGGCGCTCCCGAGTCCGGCGGCGGCGTCCTCGGGTTTCCTCTACGCCCGTGACGTCGGCGGTTCCGAGTATTTCCAGATCTTCTACTATGACTTCGCGACCGGAGAAAGCCGACTACTGACCGACGGTGCGTCGCGCAACGGCTCCCCCTCCTGGGACGCCGACGGCAGCCGCTTCGCCTTCTTCTCCACCGCCCGCAACGGCCGAGATTGGGACGTCCTGATCGGCACGCCCGACGGGAAGCGCACCACCGTGCTGGAAGCGAACGGCGCTTATATCCCCGGCGACTTCTCCCCGGACGGGCGCTTCCTCATCGTCACGCGGCTGGTCTCGGTGCGCGAAAACCACCCAGCGCTACTCGACCTCGAGTCCGGCGAACTAACGCCCCTCCACGAAGGGGACGCCGCCGTCTCCAACGCCTTCCGATTCACCCCGGACGGCAAGGAACTCTACTTCGCGTCGAACAAAGACGGCGAGTTCCGCAAGCTCTACCGGCGACACCTCGAGACCGGGTCGGTTGAAACGCTATCTGACTCCATCGGTTGGGACATCGAAAGCGTCGTGCTCTCCCCGGACGGCTCGAAGCTCGCCTTCACGATCAACGAGAACGGTTCGAGTCGCCTCTTCCTGAAAGACACCGAGACCTTCAAGGATCTGCCGCTGCCCGCCCTACCGACGGGTCGGATCCGGGCCCTGGCCTTCCGGCCCGACGGCCAGCACCTCGGCTTCGAGATGGAGCGGCCGAGCCAATCGGGTGATGCCTATTCCATCGACCTGGACGCCACCCGTCTGGTGCGCTGGACCTTCAGCGAAAACGCAGGCCTACCCGAGGACCATTTCGTCGAACCGGAGCTGATCCACTACCCCACCTTCGACACCGTCGACGGCGGCGGCCCCCGCCAGATTCCGGCGATCTACTACAAGCCGCCCGGGGATGGCCCCCACCCGGTCATCATCCGCATCCACGGCGGACCGGAAGGGCAATCCCGGCCCGGCTTCGACGCCAACCTCCAGTACTGGGTCCGAGAACTCGGCGCCGCCGTCATCCTGCCCAACGTCCGCGGCTCTTCCGGCTACGGTCGCAACTACCTCCAGCTCGACAACGGTTTCCTGCGCGAGGACTCGGTCAAAGATATCGGCAGTCTGCTCGACTGGATCGCCGAACAGCCCCAGCTCGACTCGGACCGCGTGGCGGTCTACGGCGCCTCCTACGGCGGCTACATGGTGCTCGCCTCGATGATCCACTACGGCGACCGCCTGCGCGCCGGCGTCGACATCGTCGGCATCAGCAATTTCGTGACGTTCCTGACCAACACGAAAGACTACCGACGAGATCTGCGTCGGGTCGAGTACGGCGACGAAAGGGACCCCGCCATGCGCGCCCACCTGGAGAAGATCTCACCGACCGCCCGCGCCTCCGAGCTCACCAAGCCGCTGCTGATCGGCCAAGGCCTCAACGATCCCCGGGTGCCGGCGAGCGAAAGCGAGCAGATGGTGGCTGAGATTCGGAAAGCCGGCGGCGACGTGTGGTACTTCCTGGCCAAAGATGAAGGCCACGGGTTCCGCAAACGCCCCAACCGCGACGCCTTCCAGGCGGCTGTTGTCCTCTTCCTCGAGAAGCACCTGCTCCAGCCCGCCGCCGAGTAGCCGGCTCCGCCCTTCCGCCTTCGGGACTCAGGATAAGCTCCAGGGCATGCGTCGGATTGCGATCACCAACCTCAAGGGCGGCGTCGGCAAGACAACGACGGCCGTGAACCTGGCGGCCGGCCTAGCCCGGCGCCTCGCGGAACGGGGTGAGCGCATCCTGCTCATCGACCTCGATCCGCAGACCGAGGCGTCGGCGTCGTCGTGGCTCGGGGCGCCGGAAGGCAGTCGCCTCTTTCTGGAGGTGCTCCAGGACGGGGGCGAGCTCTTCGACCTCGTCTGGCCCACCGGCGTCCCGGGACTGGACCTCGTGCCCGGCCACCCCTCTTTGGCTCGGGCCGAGGCCATGCTCGCCGGCGAGCCCGGCTCAGAAACGGTGCTCGGCCTGCGCGTCCGCGCCCTTCCGCCGCGCTGGACCGTCGCCATTATCGACACGCCGCCCGCCCAAGGTTGGCTGATGCATTCGGCGCTGACCGCGGCGTCCGACGTGCTGGTCGCCGTGGAGTCTGGCGCCATGGCCCTCGGTTCCCTCGTCGGCCTCGATCGGGTCATCCGCAGGGTCCGCGACCGACTCAATCCGGAGCTTTCCCTCTTCGGCGTCCTCCAGTGCCGAGCCGATACCCGAACCCGCCTCCACCGCGAGGTCGACGAGCTGCTGCGCAGCCAATTCGGTGACGAGGCCTTCCGCGCCGTCATCCGCTCGGACGTCCGGCTGCTCGAAGCCCCCGGACACCGCCGAGACATTTTTGACTACGCCCCCAGCTCGCGGGCGGCCGCCGACTTCACCGCGCTTTGCCGCGAAGTCGCGGAACGCCTCGAGCTTGAGCTGCCTTGACCTTCGTAGGGGCCGAGCCCGTCGCCTTTAGGGGACAGCGCGGCGCCGTCCCGGCCAGAGGACATCCTGTGCGGACCACGACGCCCCACCACCGGCGGCGGCCTGCGGGATCCGCCGACACTGGCATCGCGCTTGCTGCGTCTACGGGCATGGGCCGTCCCAAAACCCAAAGGTCCCGATGTCGAATCCCGCGACGCCTTGTCGTGACGGCCGCGCTGTGGATTGGGTTGATCGCTCACGGGCCGGCTTACGGCGCGAGCATCGCCGACGAAGACGAGCGTCTCTACGTGGAGGCGATCAAAGCCTGGCTCACCGACCCCGGCGATATCTCGGCGACGATGCTCATCGGGCTGGAGGCGAACGCCCCCGGCCCACGGCTCGAGAGACTCGACGAGGCCGAAGAGAGGGTCGTCAACGACCTGGCGCGCCTCGACCCGGCGGCTTTGCTGCCCATCGCGGCGCTGCACCGCTTCGCCTACGACCGACACCTCGAGGACGGTTCGAAGCGGGGCGTTCGCCATAGCGCTCGCCGACTCCGGGACGTGGTCGATCTCTACGCCCGCCGTTCAGGAAGCCCCGACGCTCGGGCCGCCGCGGGTCGCCAGTGGGCGGCCCTCGCCCTCAGCCTGCTAGCCCGGGGCGGGGAACACCTGGGGCCAGCGGTCGCCTGCTTGAGCGAAGGCCTCGGCCACCTGAAGCCGAAGGAAGACCACCCCGACGTCCGCGATGCGCGGATTCGCACGCTTCACATCCGGACGATTACGCTCGAGCGTATCGGCACTCCGGCCAAAGCACTCGACGATCTCAAGGATCTTCTGAAGCTCGATCCTGAGCACCACGAAGCCCAGCTCCGACGCGCCGTAAGCCTGATGCAGGCCGGGCGCCTCGACGACGCGGAACCTCGGCTGAAGGAACTTTTCGAATCGCCCGTCCACCCGCCCTGGATCCGTATCGTCGCCGCCCAGCAGCTCGCCCGCCTTCAGCTCGACGCCGACCGCACGGCGTCGGCGCTTGGAACGCTACGGACCGCCCATTCACATTTTCCGGAGAATCACCGCATTCTGACCTTGCTCGCTTTTGCAGAGCGCCCGCAATGGGAAACGTCGAATACGCGCGTCCGCCGGGTCCTCGACGAGTCGCCGGGAGGCCAGGCCACCCGCCCGCGGACTCGCTATGAAGGACCGATGGACGACGACATCGCCATCCGGCAGCAGGTCGCCGATGACCTGCAAGCCCATCTGGTCGCCGCCCGCGCCGCGATCGCCCGCTGGGAGGCGGAGCGCGTTGATCAGTAGGGGCCCTCGACGGCGGCCCATCGGCCAAGGCCTGGGAGGTCTATTCCCTGCGGGCGCAGCGCTCCTGGGGCTGTTCCTACTCACTCTCCCGGCCTGGGGACAGCCGCCCCCCGGCGCCGACGCCGAGGCTCCCGTCCACATCGAGTGGAAGAGCCCGAACCTCCGGGATGCCCTCTTCGGCCAGGTCGCGCTCGAAGTCGCCCTGTCGCCGACGGGAGACCGACTCGCGGTGAGTTTTCTCCTCGACGGCCGCAGACTCGGAGAGGTACACGCGCCGCCCTATCGAATCGTCGTCGACGTCGGCGAGGAGAATCGGGACCGGACCGTCAAGGTCGTCGCCCGGAATCGTCGGGGCCAGGTGGCGGCGCTCGAACACACCTTCGAGGCCCTGCGCATCGACGACGGCCTCGATCTCCATCTCCAGCCCCTCTACGTGAGCGTCACTGAACGCAACGGCCTGCGGGTCCTCGACCTGGACATGTCCGACTTCACGGTGTCCGACAACGGCGTGCCGCAGGACCTCGTCACCTTCGAAAGCGGCGACCTGCCCCTAGCCGCCGCGGTGCTCGTCGACGGCTCCCTTTCGATGCGCGGCGAGCGACTTGAGAACGCTCGGCGGGGTGTCCACGCCTTCGCCCGCGGCCTCAACCCGCTGGACGAAGCCACGGTCATGGTGTTCACCGATGTCGTCGCCCGCCTCGAAGTGCTCGACCCCGAAGGCGACGTCAGCGATGTGCTCCAAGACCTCGGCGCCGCCGGCGGCACGGCGATCAACGACCACCTCTACCTCGCCATGCAGCACCTCGAGTCCCGCCTCGGACGCCGGGTGGTGATTCTGCTCTCGGACGGCCGTGACAACCACAGCCTGCTGCACTCGAGGGAGGTCCTCGAAGTCGCGAGGGAAAGCCAAGCGATGATTTACTGGCTGCTGCTCGGCGAAACCACCAGCGGCGGCCTGCTCCAGCGCGGCGAGCGAGTGCAGGAGCGCATCGGAAAATACGAACACCCGACGAGCGCGTGGCGCACGCGCCGAAAAGCTGTCGCCGAGCTCGACGGCCTCAAGCGCTTGGTCAAAGAGTCCGGCGGGCGGATCCTGCCGATACCGAGCGACCGGCATATCCAGCCCGCCTTTGAAGACATCCTCGCCGAGCTGCGCGAGCAATACGCACTCGGCTTCTATCCCTCCCAACGTCGCGGCGACGGCGCGTGGCGCCAGGTCACCGTTTCAGTCAACCGCCGCGACCTCAAAGTTCGACACCGCCAGGGCTATTACGACCGCTAGCGGGGTCGGCCTTTGGCGTGCCGTCACGACGGGGCGTCGCCGCCTCCGTTTTCATCATTCACCCCGTCATCTCGACGGCCGTCGGGTAGGCCTTGGGGGGAATCCTCGAGTTCATGCTCATTCGCCAGGACAGGTCCAACCGTCAATTCCATCGCGTTCTCCTCGTGGTCATCACAAGATAGGGCCGAGGTCACGCTGACACACGCTGACCTCACTACTTGTTTATGCCCACGCGAAGCTGGATATTTCGCGGTCGGAGAAACTGGCTACTCTTTAGCGATCACGACAGAGTAACTGGCGACACTCGCCCAGTCCTCTCCCCGCTTCTGCTCGATCAGAACCTCGAATGGGGAGGCGGGGATCGTGTCTGCGGGGAGCTCCACCGCCACATAGGTTCCCCACGGCTGACGCACGATGTCCGGGGCGTCGATGCGGGCTATGACGTCATCGCCCGTTTGGATGGAGACTTGAAGAAACTCGCCGGCGCCTAGCACTTCAAACCAGAGCCCGACGAGCTCCGTGCCTTCCGCGATAGCCAAGGCGCCGGCGGCGCGTTCCGATCGGGTGAGCGGCTCGATGATAAAAGTCGACTTGACGGGCGGGACCGCAGAAGGTCCGTCGGCTATCGAGGATTCCGCGGCAGGCGACGCCGGATCCATACCGGATCGAGGCCCCAGCACCGCCAGTGAGGCGCCGAGCGTCAGCATCGCCGCCAGCAGCGCCGACGTCATGGGACCGCGGGGCCAAAAGCGCAATACCTTCGCGGGTTCCGTAGCGCCCCCGCTGAGGCGCCGGTCGAGGAGCTC
>JBCDKB010000165.1:0-15681 GCA_038747035.1 Acidobacteriota bacterium
CAGGTGATGCTCTGCGCGTTTGTGGCGACGCCGCTGCTCGGGCTGGCGACGATCATCCTCGGCGGCCCCCGGGTGCTCTTCGGCGTCGAAGTGGCGCTGCTCGGCGTGACCTTGAGTTTACTGTCCGTGCTGATCGCGACGGCGGCCTTGATGCTCGGGCAGACCTGAGCTCCCGGGCGGACCTGGGCTTTCGGGCGGACTGGGCTTCTCGGGGACCTGGGCTCTCGGGGGACCTTAGACTTTTGGGGGCAGGCCAAGCCGGCGGCCGCGGGCTAAGCGTCGAGCGCGGCCAGGAGCTCGGAGAAGCCAGCGTCATCGATGACCTCGACGCCGAGTTTCTGCGCCTTCTCGAGCTTTGAGCCCGCCGATTCACCGGCGACCACGAGGTCGGTCTTCTTGGACACCGAGCCGGTCACCTTGGCGCCGGCGGCCTCGAGCCGTTTCTTGGCGGCGCTGCGCGGCATGGACAGCGTGCCGGTGAGCACGACGGTCTTGCCCGCAAACGGGCTGTCGGCGACATCCGGCACGGCGTCGGGCGCCGGCTGGTCGAGCCGTAGGCCGTAGCTGCGGAGCTTGTCGAGGCGCTCTCGATTGCTCGAATCGGCGAAGAAGCGGAGCACCGAATCCGCCACCTTCGGGCCGATCTCGGGGGTGTCTTCCAGGTCTTCCCGCTCCGCCTTCATCAGGCCGTCGAGGTCGCGGAAACGCTCGGCCAAGACGCGCGCCACCCCGACCCCGACGAATCGGATGCCGATGGCGAAGAGAAGGCGCGCCAGCGGGCGCTGCTTCGACGCTTCGATCTGCTCGAGCACGTTTTCCGCTGACTTTTGACCCCAGCCGTCGAGGCCGCTCAGATCGTCGAATCGGAGCTCGTAGAGGGACGTGTAGTCGGAGACCAGTTTCTCGCGCAGCAGGAGCTCGATCGATTTGCTCCCTAGGCCTTCGATATCCATGGCGTTGCGCGAGACGAAGTGCCCGATCGACTGCGCCACCACGGCCGAGCAGGCCACGTTGACGCAGCGCACCGCCACTTCCCCTTCGAAACGCGAAACCGCTTGGCCACAGGCGGGGACGGGGCAGATCGTCGGCATGACGTAGGGCAGGGCCCCCGGGGGGCGGGCCTCGAGCACCGCGCCGAGCACCTTTGGGATGATGTCGCCGCCCTTTTCGACCCGCACGAGGTCGCCGACCCGCACGTCCTTGCGCGCCAGGTCTTCGTAGTTGTGGAGCGTCGCGCGTTTGACCGTGGTGCCGGCGAGCAGCACCGGCTCGAGTTCCGCCACCGGCGTTAGCACCCCGGTCCGGCCCACCTGGACGCCGATGCCGAGGACCCGCGTCTGGGCTTGCTCGGCTTCGAATTTGTAGGCGATAGCCCAGCGCGGCGCTTTGCCGGTACGGCCGAGCTGGTCGTGGAGCGCCAGCGAGTCGACCTTGATGACCACGCCGTCGGTTTCAAAGGACAGCCCGTGCCGTTCGGTGCCCCAGTGCTCGATGAAGGCTTGGAGGGCCGCCCCGTCGGCGCAGCGCCGCCACGAGTCGGCCACCGGCAGCCCCCAGGCTTTGAGCTGCTCGAGCGTCTCGCCGTGGCTTCCGAGGCCGAGGTCGTTGGCGGCGGCGAATACCGTCACCGCGAGGTTGCGCCGCGAAACTTCGCGACTATCGAGGAGGCGGATGGTCCCGGCGGTGGTGTTGCGGGGATTGGCGTAGAGCGCTTCCCCCCGCGCTTCCCGCTCGCGGTTGAGGCGCTGGAAGACGTCCCGCGGCATGAAGATCTCGCCCCGCAGGAGGACTTCCGCCGGCGCGTCCTCCGGCAGCCGCAAGGGGAGATTGCGGATCGTTCGGACGTTGACCGTGATGTCGTCACCGACTTCACCGTTGCCGCGGGTGACGGCCTGGGTGAGGACCCGGTCGACATAGCGGAGCGAAATCGAAACGCCGTCGATCTTGAGCTCGGCGACGTAGGAAAGCTCGACCCCGGGCGCCTGCCGACCGAGGCGAGCGATCCATTCGTCGAGCTCCTCCGCGTCGTAGGAGTTATCGAGGGAGAGCATCGGCGGGTCGTGGCGGACCGACTCGAAGCCGTCGACGGGCGCGCCGCCGACGCGCTGCGTCGGACTGTCGGCGCGCTGGAGCTGGGGGTGGTCCGTCTCGAGCTGGATGAGCTCCGCCATCAGCGCATCGAACTCGCGATCGCTGATCTCCGGCCGGTTGTGGACGTAGTAGAGCTGGTTGTGGCGGTCGAGCTCGGTGCGCAGCTCGGCGGCGCGTTGTTCAATCTCGGTCATGGGTTGCCTTCGTCGCCGTCCGCCGTCCCGGCGGTGGCCCCGGCCGCTTCAGTCGCTTCCGACGCGCGGGCGGGATCCGTGGGCTGGAGCGCCGTGTGGACCGTTTCTGTTTGATCGCCTTGGGTGTCTTCGGCGGAGTGTGATGTTGGGACCTGTCCGTCGTCGGTCCTGTCACGCCCCAGATCGTCGCCCCAGCGCACTTCGACGTTGATGAGTCCGTCCGAGAGGATGGCGAGCAGCTCCACTTGGACGCCGCAGATTTCCTCGGACACGGCGCCCGGTCTCATATTCAGCGTCCGGCGCCCGGCTTCGCAGCGCACCAGAATCTGGGCTTTTTTGCGGAAGCGCTCTTCGACGAAGACCAGGCCCGCGCGTCCACCGCCGACCAGTGAAGTCAGGCCTTGGCGCAACTGCACCCGCTGCGGGCTGCGGGCGTAGTCCCCGAGGCCGGCTTGCCAGGTCATCACCTCGAGCATCGCCCAGCCGCCGAGCAGGATTACGATCACGGGCATCCACCGTTTTGTCACCGCCCAACTTTACCAGCGTGGGGCCCCCGCTCGGACCCGGTGTCGGGGAGAGGAGCCCGACGGCACAGGCGCTCTAGAATGACCCCGATGGCCGCGTCGAATACTGAGACCCTCGAGGGCAGCATCACGCGCATCGTCTACGCCAACGAAGAAACGGGCTGGACGGTGGCGCTTTTGACCGTACTCGGACGCGGTGAGATCTCGGTGGTCGGTTCTTTGAACGGCGTGCAGCCGGGCGAGAGCGTGAAGGTGGTCGGCGAGTGGGTCCGCGACCGCCGGTTCGGCCGGCAGCTGCGGGTCGAGCGCTTCGAGACCGTGCGTCCGGCGGGCCTGGTGGGAATCGAGCGCTACCTCGCGTCGGGGGCGATCGAAGGCATCGGGCCGACGACGGCGAAGCGCCTGGTGTCCCACTTTGGTCTCGAGACGCTGGACATCATCGAAGAGGCGCCGGAGCGACTCCGCGAGGTGCCGGGGATCGGCGCCAAGCGCGCGGAGCGGATATGCGACTCGTGGCGCCGCCAGCACTCGGTCCGAGAGGTGATGGTCTTCCTCCAGGGGCGGGGCCTCTCCCCCGGTCTCGCGTCGCGGATCCAGAAGCGCTACGGGGACGAGGCCCTCGAGATCGTGCGCCGGGAGCCCCACCGCTTGGCCCGGGAAGTGCGCGGCATCGGTTTCCGCACCGCCGACCGCATCGCCGCCGAGATCGGAGTGCCGAAGGAGTCGCAGCAGCGGGTCATGGCGGGCCTCGAGCACGTGCTGGACCAGGCGGCCGATAAGGGACACTGCTTCGTCGAACGGCTGGAGCTCGTCGCCGCCGCCCGCGATCTCCTCGAGGTGCCGATCGAGCTCGCGGAATCGGCACTCGAGGCGCTGGTCGAAGACGGGGCGCTCGAGGCCATGCGGTCCGGGCCGCTGGAGGCGGTCTTTCCGCGACGACTCGCCCGGGCCGAAGAGGAGCTCGCTTCGGGGCTCCTGGCGCTCACCGCGCAGCGGGACCTGCCGCTCCAGCTCGACGTCGACAAAGCGATTGACTGGTACCAAGGCGAAGCACGCATCGAATTGGCGCCGTCGCAGCGTCGCGCCCTCGGCGCCGCACTGACCGAAAAAGTTCTGGTGCTCACCGGCGGGCCGGGCACCGGTAAGACGACCCTCGTGCGGGGAATCGTCGAGATTCTGTCGCGCAAGGGCCTGCGGCTGATGCTGGCCGCGCCCACCGGCCGGGCCGCCAAGCGGATGCAGGAGTCGACCGGGAAGGAGGCGAAGACGCTGCACCGTCTGCTTGAGTACCTGCCGGACCAGAACCGATTCGCCCGCGGCCCCAAACAGCCGCTCTCGGTCGACCTGCTGGTGGTGGACGAAGCGTCGATGATCGACATCTCCCTGGCCCGCCACGTGATCCAAGCGCTGCCGCCGTCGGCGCGCCTGGTGCTGGTGGGGGATGTCGACCAGCTGCCGTCGATCGGACCCGGACGGGTCCTCGCCGACCTGATCGAGTCCGGCGTCATCCAGGTGGCTCGATTGGGGGAGATCTTCCGCCAGAAGCGCTCGAGCCTGATCGTGACCAACGCCCACCGCGTGCGGGACGGCTTGATGCCGATTTCCGGTGCCCGGGAGCCGGGGCGCGACGGCCAAGACGATTTCTTCTTTATCGAACGCCAGAGCCCCGAAGCCATCCTCGATACGCTGATGCACCTGGTGACGGAGAGGATTCCGAACCACCTCGGCTTCGACGCCCTGGCTGACATCCAGGTCCTGACCCCGATGCGCAAGGGGGTCCTCGGGGCGGCCAACCTCAACGCCGAGCTGCAGTCGCTGCTCAACCCCGACGGGGTGTCGGTGCGGCGCAGCGGACACCTACTGCGCGTCGGGGATCGGGTCATGCAGCGGCGGAATGACTACGATCTGGGGGTCTTCAACGGCGATGTGGGGCGGGTACAGCAGCTCGACTTGCAAGAGCAGCGGGCCTCACTCGACTTCGACGGTCGCCTCGTCTTGATGCCTTTCGCCGAGCTCGATCAGCTGACGCTCGCCTACGCGTCGTCCATCCACAAGAGCCAGGGCAGCGAGTACCCGTGCGTCGTGATTCCGCTGCACACCCAGCATTTCGCCCTGCTCCAGCGCCACCTGCTCTACACCGCCATTACCCGCGGACGGCGTCTGGTGGTGGTCCTCGGGAGCCGCCGGGCGCTCGATATCGCGGTCCATAACAAGGATGCAGGTCGGCGCCAGACGCTGCTGGCGGCGCGATTGCGCGGCGATGTCGCCTAGGGACTGAGCTCCCCAGGCCGCCCGCTCAAAGACGCGGACCCCAAGGGGCCCGGGCGGTGCTAAGCTGGGGCTCTGCTTGTTGACCTCGGGCGGTGATCGGCCCCTTCCTCTCTAACCGAGAGAAGACGCCATGCGCCACCGCCAGCTCGACTTTGATCCATCTTCAGCCTGTGACCCGTCATCGCCCTATGGGCTAGACGGACATGGAAACGCACCCGACGACCTGGAACGGCCGGAGCCGCTTACGTGGTTCTTGGAGGACGCGTTCCTGGCCGCAGATCCGGGGCTCGGGAATTCTCGGTGCGGGCGCGACTCGCCGCCGGGTGACTTCACGTTCGCCGCAGGCGATAGGCCGCGTCACTCGGGGCGCGGGCGCCGCCCCGGCGTTACGCCCCGATCCGCGAGCTGGCGCCGCGTCGGCCTATGGCCTGAACGCCATCAGCCGCGCCGTCGCCTCGTCCAGAAGGTCCGGGCGGACCCCGCCTTGCTCCACAGGTGCTTGAGCGCGCAGCGGACCGAGGAGGATTGGCGCCTTTTCAAGCGGCGCTTCGAGGGCTCAATGCGAAATATCGTCGCCCGGACCCTCTGCCTCTCTGGATTCGGCACCTGCCGCGACGCCGTCGACGAGCTGGTCCAGGAGGTGTACTTGCGCTGGCTGCGGTCCGACTCCGGCTTCGACGGTGAGAGTGCCGGCGCCTTCTGGAGCTTCATCCGGACGTCGGTGCGGCATACCCTCCAGGACCGACGCAGATTCCTTGAGGCCGACAAGCGGCGTCCCCGGCCGTCGTCGGCGCTCCAGGCGCCGAAAGCCCCCGGACCTTTTGAAGCGACGGTTCGCCATGAAGGGCGTCGCAAGTTCTTCGGCCACTGCCTGGCGGTCGGCGACGGCGGCGGGGAAGCCCAGCGTCGGCGCCGCGCCCTGGCCCTCGGCTGGATCGTCTTCGGGGGCTGCACCAGCCGGGAGGCGGCGGCCCAGCTCGGCGTCAGTCGATCGACCGTCGATACCTTGATCCGGAGACTGCGTCGTCGGTTGGAAAAGCACGGGGTCGAGCTGCCTCGGCGGGCCGCGAATCCTGGCCGAAGCGCCTGTCGAGAGTCCGCTTCGGCGATCGAGGCGGTCGGCTAAATATCCGTGGAATCAAAGATTAACCGCAAATGGGGCATTGACCTTGCTGTTCTGGCATAGATAGAATCAGGCGAATAGCTTGTGTGATAGCGCTTCACAAATCAGCACACGCCGGATGGACGGAGGCCGGAAGCCTCCGCGCGATGACGTCCCCGCGATGCCCCCGCATCCGGGCTAAAGTCCAGACGGCGCTGTTGGAGACGGTCATGAAAAAAAGCTGGACAATACTCAGCCTCGCATTGCTTTCCCTACTCGTCGCCCTGCCGGCGGCCGGCCAGGAAGAGATCCTCGGTTTCTTCGAAGGCGCCAATAGCGGCTTGAATAACGCGGGTACGGGCGCAACCGGGATGACCGGTTGGGCGTTGGCGGCCTCGGGCGTCCAGCGCGTTGAAATCCTGGTGGACGGTATCGTCATCGGCCAGGCTCGCTACGGCAGCCCGCGCACCCAGGTCCAGGAGTTCTTCCCCGGATTCCCCGACAGCGCCGGCGCCGGTTTCGTTTACCAGCTCAACACCACCGACTTCACTAACGGCACGCACCACGTGCAGGCGCGGGTGGTCACGAACCTCGGGACCGTACAGATCCTGGAGACGGTTGAGGGCAACGCCGCCACCATCCTGTTCAACAACAACACCGCGATCCTGGCGCCCTTCGGTGAGATCGACAAGCCGCTGCGCAATGCCTTCATTTACGGCACGTGCTCCCGGTTCTGTGGCGTCGACCCCGTGCCGAATATCTTGACGCCGGTGACCGGCTACGCGCTCGACCTCGGCGTCGAGACCGGCGACGCCGGCGTCGGCTACGTCGAGCTGCTGCTCAACGGCGCGCTGATCTACAACACGCGCACCGACTGCACGTTCCGACCGGGCCTGGGTCTGCACCAATGCTACGGCCTGGTCCGTCTTGACGCGGAGACTCGCTTCCCCTTTGCGCTCAACGCGCCGAACGCGGGCTTCCGCTTCCTGATGGACGTCGGCGACCTGATCACCTGCCGCGGCTATCCGCGCGGCTTCCAGACGATCACCATCCGCTCCGGCGATATCTCCACCCAGGTCGCCAATATCGATGAGATTCCGGTCTTCATGCAGTGCGTGGAAGACCTGCTGCCGGGCTCCGGCACCATCGGCGACATCGAGACCCCGGTGGAGGGCTTCCAATACGCCGGCGTCATGGAGATCCAGGGCTGGGCCCTCGCCATCGCCGGCGTCGCCCGCGTTGAAGTCTTCATCGACGGTCTGCTCTTCGGCGGCGTCGCGAGCTTCGGTGTCGATTCGCGGCCGGGCGTCGCCTCGGAATACCCGGGCTACCCGGACGCCGATGCGCCGGTGTGGCGCCTGTCCTTCGATACGACCACGATCTCGGACGGCAACCACCAGATCCAGGTCTTCGTGGAAGACCTGGAAGGCGCCCGGACCGAGATCGGCGAGCGCACTTTCTTCGTCAACAACGACGACGGCGACTTCTGACGCCGGATACCCGCACCGGCGGCCCGGGCCGTGCCCCCGAGGTGAAGGTGAATAAGACCCCTAGGGTCAGCCCTTACACCAGATTTACGCGCGCTGCTCGACGGCGCGCTTTTGCGTGCGTATCCTTTTGAGTATGAAGATTCTTGTCGTAGAAGACGATCCCATGCTGCGCGAAGGCCTGGTGGACTTGCTGAGCGGCGCCGGACACGAAGTGACCGCCGTGTCCGACGGCGCCGCCGGTGCCCAGCAGGGCCGCGAAAATGCCTTCGACCTGGTCCTGCTCGACCTCATGCTGCCGAAGCTCGACGGCGTGGAAGTGTGTCGCCGACTGCGTACGGTGCGTCCCGGCTTGCCGATCTTGATGCTCACCGCCCGCGGCGCAGAGGAAGACAAAGTGCGGGGCCTCAACGCCGGCGCGGACGACTACGTCAGCAAGCCCTTCGGCGTCCGTGAGCTGCTCGCCCGCGTGGAAGCCTTCGGTCGACGCCAGGCGGCGATGCCGACGGAGGCGGAGGTCATCGAAGCCGACGGAGCTCGCTTTGATCTGGGGCGGTGCGAAGTGGAGCGGGAAGGCGACGTCCAGAGCTTGACCGCCCGCGAAGTCGGCATTTTGCGCTGGCTGCACCGCCACCACGAGCGGGGCGTCACCCGCGCCGAGCTGCTGGAGAATGTCTGGGGCACCCTCGGCACTTTGCAGACCCGCACCGTCGACATGACGATCGCCAAGCTCCGGCAGAAGATCGAACGGGATCCGTCCCAGCCCCGCATCATCGCTACCGTCACCGGCGTCGGCTATCGCTGGGCCTATGGCGAGGCCGGGGACGGCGCGGCGGACGCGTGAGTCGTCGGATGCGACTGGAATATCCCCGTACCTCCGTCGCTGCTTTGCTCACCGCCGCCGCCGTGGCGCTGCCGTGCGCCGCGTGGTTCCTCGCCGGCCAAAACCAGCTGATGCGGGAAGAGCAGCTCCAGGCCTCCGAGCTGCACACCCAGGCTTTTGAGAAAGGCGCGATCCTGGCGCAGCGCCTCAGCACCCGCTTCGAGCTCTTGCGCGAAGCCGAATCGCGACGAGGTTTCTACCAGTACCAGAATCTCTACCACGACCCGAAAGGCGTCGCCGAGGGGCGTTCGATCAGCGTGTCCCCCCTCGCCCAGGGGCCGACGGATCCCCTCATCGACGCCTATTTCCAGGTCGACGCCGAGGGGGTGCTCAGCCTACCGACCCTCAACGATAAGTTCCCCGAGCTCGGCTTCGACGGGTCCGAGTCGGCCCAGTGCGAGCTGTTGTGGAAGCTGTCGGACGTCGCGATCTTTTACGATCTCGAATCCGCGGATACTTTGCCGCTCGGTTCCCGTTGGAATTCCGGATCCCTGGAGGTCGTCAACCCGGAGGAATCGGGGGGACTGGAAGATGCGACCAAGGTGCTCGAGATCCCCGCCGAGTCGTGGCGTCAGCACCTGCGGGCGAACGAGCTTTACGCGGACCTGCAGGGGCTAGGGGTCACCGGCGATGACGCTTTGGACTTCGCCCCCGGTGTGCGCGGCGTCAAGGTCAAAGTGCGCCTATCGCCTTTCCACTGGCATACCCTGCCGGTGGGTGGCGAGTCGGCGCTCGTCGCCCTGCGCACGGTCGATACGCCGGCTGGCCTGTGGACCCAAGGATTTGTCATCGACAGCACGTCCGTCGAGACGGCGATGGCCGCTTCGGGGCTCGACGTCGCCTTCATGCCGGGCCGGAAGGCGCCGGATGAGCCGGGCGAAGTCTCCCTGGGCATCGACGGGACGCCTTGGCAGGTGCGGGTGAACTACAGCAGCGATCTGAATGAGTCGGTGTCGACCCTCGCCGAGACCCGTAGCGACTTTTTGAAAACGTTCGCCCTCGCGGCCCTCGGCGCCGCCGTCGCCGGGCTGCTCGTGATCCTCATGGTGTGGCATAGCGAGCGCCTCGCCCGTCAGCGGTCCCAATTCGCCGCCGCCGCCGCCCATGAGCTGCGGACGCCGCTCGCCGGTTTGCGCCTCTACGGCGAAATGCTCGCCGAGGGCCTCGGGGAGCCGGGGCGGGCCGCCAAATACGCCCGCCGCATGGCCAGCGAGGCGGAGCGCCTCGGGCGGGTGGTCACCAACGTGCTCGGCTTCGCCCGCCTCGAACGGGGCAGCATTTCGCTGAGCTCGGAGCAAGGGCGCCTGCAGGAAGTCGTCCGCGAAGCTTTCGGTCGCCAGCGCTTGACGCTCGAAGAGTCCGGCGCGGAGGTCGAGCTGCGGCTCGATGAAGAGCTGCCGCCGATCGCCTTCGACCGCGACGCCATGACCCACATCATCCAGAATCTGCTGGACAACGCCGAGAAGTACACGCGCGAAACCGAGAATCGACGCATCGTGTTGAGCCTCGAACGGGAGACGGAAAACGTCGTTTTGTCCGTCGCCGATAACGGTCGCGGGATCTCGAAGAGTCTCCAACGTCGCCTTTTCCGACCGTTCAGCCGCGGCAGCGAGACCGATTCGCCCGAAGGCCTCGGGCTCGGGCTGGTGCTCGTACGCATGCTCGCCCGCGCCCAGGGGGCCGACATCACCTACCATGACGCGCCCCGCGGCGGCGCGGTCTTCAAGGTCGCCTTCCCGCTGCCGGAAGCCCCGAGCACCGCGTAAAAGCGCGATAGCCCCTTGACGTCAGAGGACGTCGCGGCCAGTATCCGCGCCGTATGACGACGGCACGGATCAATCCGCTTACCGCGCGCCTGCAGCTCATCGGCGCTGCGTTGCTCTTCTCCTCCGGCGGCGCCGGCATCAAAGCCTGCCAGCTCACCGCCTGGCAGGTGGCGAGCTTCCGCTGCGGGGTCGCGGCGGTGGTGCTGGTGCTGCTGATCCCCGCGACGCGGCGCCGCTACTCCTGGCGGACCTTCCTCGTGGGCTCCGCCTACGCGACGACGCTCATCGCCTACGTGCTGTCGAATAAGTTGACCACGGCGGCCAACGCGATCTTCCTCCAGTCCGCGTCGCCGCTCTATCTCCTGGTGCTGGCGCCGTTCTTCCTCGGGGAGTCGATCCGACGCCGCGATCTGGTGACGATGGTGCTGATCGGCGTCGGGCTGGCCCTTTGCTTCGGCGTCGCCCAGCCATCTTCGGCGACGGCGCCGGATCCGGCGGCGGGGAATTGGTGGGGGCTCTTGGCCGGCGTGGCGTGGGCTTTTACGGTCCTCGGCCTGCGCTGGCTCGCGAGCGAGACGACGGGTCGTGGGTCAAGCGGCGAGCCCGGCGCGGAGTCGGACGGCGGCCCCCCCGGCGAGGCGGTGCAGGCGGTGGTCGCCGGCAGCGTCTTGGCGTTCACGGTCCTCCTTCCGATGGCGCTGCCGCTCGAGACCGCCGCCGGCACCCCGCCGACGCTCTCCGACTGGCTGTGGATTCTGTACCTCGGCGCTTTCCAGATCGGCTTGGCCTACTGGCTCTTGACCCGCGGCATGGCGGGCGTACCGGCCTTTGAAGCGTCGCTGCTGCTGCTCGTCGAGCCGGTGCTTTCGCCATTTTGGGCCTACGGTCTCCATGCGGAGGTGCCGAGCCTCGGGACGGTGGCGGGGGGCGCGCTGATTCTCGTGGCGACGATCGGGCGAACGCTAATAGACTGGCGCTCCCGGCGGACCGCCGCCGGCGGCGAGAAGCGACCATGACCGCGACGAAGAGTTCCACCATCCCCGTACTCAAGCTCGAGAACCCGATCCAGGCCTACGCCTGGGGCTCCCATACGGCGATCGCCGCTTTCCTCGGCCGGCCGCCGGCCCTGGAGCCCGAAGCCGAGCTGTGGATGGGGGCGCACCCCAAGGCGCCGTCGATCGTCGAGCTCGACGGCGAGCGGCTGGCGCTGCACGAGGCCGTCGACCGTCGGCCGGAGACTTTGCTCGGCGCCGATATGGCGGCGGCCTACGGACCGCGGCTGCCTTTCCTGCTGAAGGTGCTCGCGGCCGGCCAGCCGCTGTCGATTCAGGCCCACCCGGATGCCGCCCAGGCCGCCGACGGCTTCGCCCGCGAGCAAGCCCGTGGATTGTCCCTGGATCAGCGGGAGCGCAACTACCGCGATCGGAATCACAAGCCCGAGATCCTCTACGCCTTGACGCCGTTCACCGCGCTGCGCGGCTTCCGGCCGATGGCGGAGGTGCAGCGGCGCCTGGAAGCCTGCGGCCTCGATCCGCTCTTGCCGGCGCCTGTCGCAAGCCTCGGGGCGCGGGATGTCTTAGACCTCTTCCTGCGGCTTGAGGGGCCGGCCCTCGAGATGGCCCACCGCCGCGCGCTCGAAGGGCGCCACCGACTCGACGCCGCGAGCGCCGAATGGATCGGCCGACTCGAGGCCCACTACCCCGGCGACCGGGGAGTCTTGGCGCCGATCTTTCTCCACCTGCTAACCCTCGAGCCGGGGGAAGCGCTCTTTACGGGGCCGGGCGTGCTCCACGCTTACCTCGACGGCTTCGGGGTGGAGCTGATGGCGAGCTCCGACAACGTGCTGCGCTGCGCCTTGACCCAGAAGCATGTGGATAAGGACGAGCTCCTGCGCATCGCCAGATTCGACCCGACGCCGGGCCGGATCGAGCCGCGGGAGGAGCCTGGGGTCCGCACTTTCAAGACGCCCGCCGACGAGCTGCAGCTGTCGGTGATCGAGCTCGAGACGGGGCGCCCATTCCACGCGACGCGTCCGGTGTCCGCGGCGGAGATCCTGCTCTGCAGCCGGGGCCGCGGCCTGGTCGTCCCCTGGGGCGGTGAGCGCGGACCGGTCGAGTTCGGCCAGGGAGAGTCGTTTTTCCTCCCGGGCGGCCTGGGGCCCTACCGCCTCGAAGGGGACGCCACCGTCTTCCTCGCGGGTGTCGCCCACTGTCCGGCCTCCTCTGCCGGCCGATAAGGGCTAGGCGGCACGCGGGGCCCTGAGCTCGACCCGGCGAGTAAACGCGGGGCGCTGCGATCCGTATAAAAAAGCGAGGGCCTTGGGGGCGTGGCGGCGCCTTCGCCGAGCCTCGACCCCTGGGCCTGCAGACGATGACGCAACGTCGCCCCATGATTCGACGCCGCCGCGTTCCCGCGGAGTCGCCGCCCGAAAACCAGGGCGGAGCGTCGCCGATGCTCGATTTGCCCCTGGGCGACGCCGCCCCGCCCGCGGAAGAGCTCGGCTTCGGCCGGCCCCGGGAGCCGCAGCCGGTTGTGCAGCCTCCGGCGCCTCCGCGGCCGGCCGCCCCGGCCCAGGCGCCTCCGCCACAGCCGGCCCCGCCCCGGGCCGTCCACCCCCCGGCGGTGCAGCCCCCGGCCCCGCCTCCTCCTCCGGATATTGCCGGTTCCCCGTCTCCGCCCTCCGAAGCTCCGACCCTCAGGCAGGAGCCACCGGCGAGGGCAGCGCCACCGGACTCTCCTGCGCCGCCCGGTCAGGCCCCCGGTTCGATCAGCGCCCCGGAACCGGCCGGTGAGAACCCCGGCGCTCGATGGCGGCCCGAACCCGGCGCCGATCTTCTTCGACCTGCTCCCGAGCTTGACGCCGCGGGCTCGCCTCACCGGGCCCGCGCGGCGGCGAAAAGACGTCGCGATGGCGACCGGCGCGGCGGCTTCCCGTGGGCTTGGGTCCTGCTGCTCCTCCTCCTGCCGCTCGCCGTCGCCGCCGGCTACTTCCTGCGTCCGACGCCGCCGGTCCTCACCCTTTCAAACGACCTGCTCGAATTCGGGGACGTGCGGGTGGGTGAGGGAGCGTCGGCGCGCCTGGCGCTGCGCAACGACGGCCAGTCGGACCTGGAGCTGGTGGCGGTTGAGATCGTCGGCGATCCGGACGGCGCGTTCCGGCGCCTCGAGGGCACCTGCGGCGGCCCCCTAGCCGAAGGGGCGACCTGCGAGCTGGCGCTCGCCTTCTCCCCCACGGGACCTGGCGATGCTCGGGCCCGTCTGCGGATGCTGACCAACGCCCCGGCGGCGGCGGAGCGGTCGGTTCCCCTGATCGGCCGTGGCACGGCGCCGTCCCTCGAGCTGACGCCGGCGAGTCTCGATTTCGGCGAAGCCACGGTGGGTGAGCGCGGCGGCCGCGGGGCGATTCGCGTCGCCAACCGGGGCTCTGCGTCGGTGCGCGTCGAGACCGTCCGCCTGTCGGGCCTCGCCGCGGCGGACTTCATCCGACGTCAGGACGGTTGCTCCGGGACCGAAGTGGCCGCCGGCGGCGACTGTGAAGTGAGCTTCGAATTTGTACCGACTACCGACGGTGACCGCCGCGCGGCGGTGGAAGTGCGGGCCGCCGCGCCGGTCGCCTCGGCGCCGGCGCTGCGCGGCCGCGGGCTTCCGCAGCTGCCGCTGCTGGCGATGGAGCCTGCGCGACTCGACTTTGCCAGCCTCCGCGTGGGCCGGGACTCGGATCCGGTGGCGGTGGCGCTGCGCAATGACGGCAATGGTCCCCTCGATATCGCCGGTGTAGGCGTCATCGGCGACGGCGCGATGGCGGAGAGCTTCAGGGTGATCGACGGCGGCTGCGCCGGCACCCGCCTGGCTCCGGGGTCGTCGTGTCAGCTCAAGGTGGCCTTCCGGCCGCGGTCCGAAGGTCAGCTGGGGGCCGTAGTGGAGATCAAGCACAGCGCGGCCCCCGGGCGTCATCGACTGCCGGTCGTGGGCTCCGGGACGGCGCCGCGATTCCTCCTCTCGGCGAGGCAGTTGAGCTTCGGGGAAGCGGCGAAGGGGCGACAGAGCCCGTGGCGCACCCTCGAGGTGCGCAACGGCGGCAGCGCGCCGCTCCGGGTGACCGGAGCGACGCTCGGTGGCGCGGACGCCAAAGCCTTCGAGGTTTCCGCCGACGGGTGCGTCCGGGCCCCGATTCCCCCGGGTCAAAGCTGCGGCGTGGAGGTGCGATTCCGCGCCCGCCGAGACGGTCCCCACCGCGCGGAGGTCGAATTGACCCATGACGCGTCGGGCCGGGCCGGCACCGTGGCCCTCAACGGCCTCGGCACCTCGGCGCGACTCGTCGTGGTGCCCCAGGTCCTCGATTTCGGTGAGATCACCCTCGGCACCACCCGCAGCCTCGAGCTCCAGGTGCGCAACGACGGCCGGGCGCCGCTGCTCTTAGGGCGCCTCGTGGTCGAAGGTCGTGGCCTCGAGCTCGAACGGGACTGCGGCGGCCGGTCCCTGGCGGCGGCGTCCCGGTGTGCGGTCTCCGTCCGCGCGACGCCGCAGCAGGCTGGACCGGTGCGCGGTCGCTTGGTGGTGAATCAAGACGGGGGGCCGCCCGTGTCGGTCCCGATCCAGCTCGAAGCACGTCCTCGGCCGAAGCCCGTGCTGGCGGTGGACGAGCGGCGCGTCGCCTTCACGGAGCGCTACCTCGGTGAGCGGAGCCCGATCGAAGTCATCACGCTTCGCAACCGCGGAACAGCCCGCCTCGACCTGCGGGAGATGGAGCTCGAAGGCGAAGGCGCGGCGGATTTCCAGATCGTCCCCGGGTCGTGCGCGACCTTTGTGGCGGCCGGCACGTCGTGCACCGTCGGCGTGGCTTTCTCGCCCCGGGCCCCGGGGCAGCGTCTCGCGGCTTTGGCGATTCGACACAACGCCGAAGGCGGCCTCGCCCGCGTTCTGCTCGAAGGCACGGGCGTCGCCACGCAGCCTTAGACCGGAGGCTCGGTGCGCCTCGAGGGGCCTGGGGACTAGAGGCCGATGTGGCCCGACTCGCGGAGCTTCCAGAAGAAGACGAGCGCGTCGGGTTTGGGCATCGGACTCATGCGCAGGATCGACTTGATGTCGTAGGTGCCGTCGATGCGGGTCAGCATGAAGCCCTGCTGCGGCGAGATGTCGAGGTTGGCGAGCTCCGACATGTCGCATTTGAGCTTCGGGACGCGGTTGAGGTCAACGCCGCGGTTCTGAACGGCGCTCACCACCCGCTCCTCGCCGGAGGTCGCTTTGCTTTCGATCTCGGCGTTGGCGCCGTCGGCGGTCTTCGCTTTGCGGAAGATCTGTAGGGCCTGTTCCAAGTTGCCGCGGTTGAGGTGGCCCTCGGCGTCGCGGAGAAGGGTCTCGGC
>JBCDKB010000166.1:0-15628 GCA_038747035.1 Acidobacteriota bacterium
CAGAGACTTCCAGCGCCCTGAGCCCCGAGTCGGCCCTTATCGAATAAGAGGTCGCCTTGGGGGCGGCGGTATGGGCGAAGTCTTCCGCGCTTTCGACGAACGACTCCACCGTGAAGTTGCCATCAAACGGGCCCATCAGAAGTCTGGCGAACGCTCCACAGGCAGAAAACGACTACTTAAAGAGGCCCGCTCGGTCGCGCGCCTCAACCATCCAAATATCGTACGAATCCACGATGTCATCAGTGAGGCTGGAACGGACTGGCTCATCATGGAGCTAGTCGACGGCGAAACCCTAAGCCAAAGACTCAGCCGCGGTGTTTTGCCCCCGGATGGCGTCATCACTATCGGACTCGGCATCGCCGATGCGCTCGTAGCAGCCCATCAGGCACAGATCATTCACCGCGACCTTAAAGCACAAAACGTCATCCTTAGCCCGTCGGGTCGGCCCAAGGTCCTCGATTTCGGACTGACCAAATGGGCCACCGAATCCGAGTCAACCACTTTGACGGTGGACGGACAAATTCTCGGGACCCCTCATGCCATGTCCCCCGAGCAAGCCATGGGACGCCGGGTCGATACTCGATCGGATCTTTTCGCCCTAGGAAGCCTGCTCTATGAGATGGCCTCCGGCGAGGCTCCTTTTAAGGGGCGGGACCCCCTAGACTGCATTCACCGAGTCTGTACCGAGAGGCCAATCCCACTGCAGCAGCGCAATCCCGAGGTCCCTACTGGATTGGCGCAATTGGTCGCGAGGCTGCTTGAGAAAGATCCCTCCCACCGGCCCCAAAGTGCCATGGATGTGCGCCGTACTCTGCGGCGCCTGGAGACCGGCCTCGACGTCGCGGGGGCCCCCAGCCATTCGCAGAGCTCGCAGGCCACGCTAGTGGACGAAGACGCAGTCATGCCGTTTGACCTCAGCGAGCGCCGGCAAATCACAGCCCTATACTGCGAGTTCGTGGTGAATTCCTCTGAGGAAACCCGTAAGGGCCCTCCTGAAGAACACGAATTTCTCTCCGCTTTCGATCGGATCCTTGGAAACGTTGTTGGCGAATTTCATGGATACCTCGAGAATCGGAGTATCGGTAACCGAAGCCTGGCATGCTTCGGCTACCCGGAGGCCCGAGAGGACGACACCATCCGCGCTTTTCACTGTGCAAGGCGTCTGCACGAAGAGGTCGCACGACTGAACACCACGACGCCTTCCCCCGTCCGCCTCTCCATTCGCACCGTTTTGCACACCGGCCCGGCCGTCATTCTCAGAACCAACGGCCGCGAACAACTCGTGCTCGGCACCACCGTCGACACAGCTGAAGGTCTTCTCCACAAAGCCAACAACGACCAGATCTTGGTGACGGGACCCACTCGGCGGCTGATCCTCGGCCGACTCCATCCCGATGAAATGGTTTACGTCGGCTCAAATCTCTCCGATAAGCTGGAGACTTATCAGATTCAGAAAGACTCGAAAGGTGATTCGGGCTCGTGGACAGACGAGCCTGACACCCCCTTCATCGGCAGGGAGCGCGAAGTCGATCTACTGCGGAGCTGTTGTCAGCTAGCCACGGACGGGCGTGGGCAAATCATCCTAATGACTGGAGAGCCGGGGGTCGGCAAGTCTAGGCTAGCCCACGAGGTTCGCCGAGACTCTAGCGCCGCGATGCAATGGCGACAGGGCCAGTGCGTGCAGCGCTTGGCAAACACGCCGCTCGTTCCCTTCACCGAAATCCTCCGCAAGATGTTTGCCATTTCGTCCATCGGTACTGCAGTGGAACAGCGGGCCGACCTCCGGTCTGGACTCGAGCGATTGGGTTGTGCCGTCGATGAGTCACTGCCTTTACTCGCCCCGGTCCTGGAAATTCCGCTACCAGAGGATGTTGAGCAGTCTCCCTGGTCGCCTGAGAAAAGACGCGAGATGACCTTCGACCTCATCATCAGGCTGCTCCTGGAGCCTTCTGAGGACACTTCCTTTGGAATTCTCATCGAAGACCTCCATTGGGCTGACCCTTCAACGCTCGAGCTGGTGGGCCAACTGATTCCCCGAATCAGAGCAGCCCGCGGCCTCCTGCTAATGACGGCTAGACCGGAATTCTCGCCGCCTTGGGAATCGGCGAATCACACGAGTCTCGACCTGAGCCGGCTCTCTACCCCCGTGACTGGTGCCCTGATCGAAGCGGTCGCAGGAGGCAAGGGACTACCAGACGACGTCGTGCAACTGATCGTGTCTAGGACCGACGGCATCCCGCTTTTCGTGCAGGAGCTGACAAGATACTTGTTGGAGTCAAAGCACTTCATCGAGCAGGACGATCGGTGGGAACTGAGGGAAGTTTTGGCGAACTTGGAGGTTCCCACCACCCTTCGAAGCTCCCTCGCGGCGCGCCTCGAAAGGCTCGGAGAGGCTAAGCCGCTGCTGCAGCTCGCATCGGTGGTCGGTCGAGAGTTCTCTCTCGCGGTGATCGGGGCGGTGAGCGAAATCGAACAAGAAGCGTTGTCCGTCGCCCTCCATCAGCTGGTCGACGCCAAGCTGCTGCGGCGGCGAGGGTATGGACGGCGGGCTCGATACCTGTTTCGCCACGCCTTGATTCAAGAAGCCGCCTATGACTCTCTGCTCCTCAAGCAAAGGACCGATTGGCACCATCGAGTGGCAGAAACGCTCGAATCACGATTCCCGGATATAGCTATTAGCAAGCCGGAACTCCTCGGCCACCACCTCGAACATGCCCAAGAACCCCTGCGGGCGGTCGACTATTTCCACTCAGCCGGCAAGCTCCACACCAACGATTCGGCCTTCGTCGAGGCGATGAGCCACTTCGAACGGGGCCTGAGGCTGCTCGAAACGGTCCCCCATAGCCCCAGAACAAGCCGCCAAGAGCTGAGTCTTCAGATGGCTCGATGCCGTCCGCTGCTGGCCACCGAGGGCTACACAACCGAAGTCTTCCAGACAATCGCCTCTCGAGCCCAGGAACTCCACGGGGGTTCAAAAGACCTTCACGAGCTCCACCCATTCCTTTTTCGCTTCGCCTATCTCTACGTCAATCAGGGGGACAACACACACGTCCACGAAGCGGCCCTGCGCTGCCGCGAAACAGCCGAGAGAATCGGTAGCCCCGTGGCCCTAGCGACAAGCGACTTCGTCGACGGGGCTATCCATCTGTTCCAAGGCAGTCTTAAACGCTCCCTAGCCTTGCTTGACAGCTCGGCGGCTGTCTTCGATGTATCTCAACACTCAGAGATCTCGTGGCTCTACGGCGACAACCCGATGCTCAAGTCGATTATGGCTCGCGCTTGGGTTCATACTCTCGCCGGCAATTTCCCAGGGGCTTGGCGGGACTTAGACTCTCTCCGGCAGATCGCACGGGAGCTTGAAGAGCCCTTCAATACGATTCGCGCCGTTATGTTCAAAGTTGGCCTATCGTGCGACCTGGAGTACCAAGAAGGAATATCTGATCTAATCGAAGAGGCCCATTCGCTGTCGGTGGAAAATAATGTGCCCCACTACAGAATTTTGGCGGAGACGCACAGGGGACTCTCAGCCATGTTCGATGGTTCCCGAGACGCGTTTCGAGACGTGCGCGGCCGAATCGAAGAGATGAGAGCACTGGGCGCCATGGCTCTTTTACCGGTGTATCTCACACGCTTGGCCCGGGCCCACCTAGAAGTTGACCAACTAGAAATGGGGTTACGGGCGGCTGAAGAGGCTTTGGCGGTCACTGAGGGGAATTTGGGTATCTTCTATGAAGCCGAATCCTTTCGGCTCAAAGGGGCGCTCCTGGCACGGCTCGGGAACGACCTCCACGAGGCAGACCGCTGCTTTCAAAGAGCTCTACTGATCGCTAGACGGCAAGGGGCACTGCTCTTCGAAATACGAGCTGCCCTCGGGCGGGTCCACCTAGCAAAAGACTTTAAGACTAGCGACGAGCCGATCGACCAGCTGGCCGCGAGCTTGGGGCGCTTCAACGGAGTGGTCCCAGAATCAGAACGCGCTCAGGCTGAACTTCTCTGCGACGACCTCCGCCTAGCCCGGGAATGGCAGGCTAACTGCGGCCGCCGAGTACCGCTCGATACTCATTGAGCAAGAGGGGTGCTGTCGCCATCACCGTCCATGTCTTCAGCGTCTCGGGAGTGTAGGCCGCCAATCCGACAGTTACCGCAGCGTCGAGTCGCCGAACCCGAGCCACTGCGGCCTGTCGCCATCCTTCATATCTCCGAAAAGCGGTTTCGAGGTCGGGGGTTTGTGCGACTTGTCTCGCGAGCTCGACCGCGCCGCACAGACCCTGCGCTGCCCCCTGGCCGATTGTCGGAAAGAACAGGTGCGCAGCGTCGCCCACCAAGGTGACCCGCCCTCGCCCCCGACGGGCCGGGGGGCGCGTGCGCAGAGGCAAGTGCAGAGGAGCTCGCACCGCTTGGTTTCTCAGAAAGCCTTCCAAGCCGCAGGTCGGGCGCATCATAGCTCGGACAGCCGCGTCCTCCTCACCGAAGCATGCGCTCCACCAGTGCACGGTCAAGATCCGGCTTTGCTGACTCGAACGTATGGATATCGCTTGTAGGAAACGGGCATGACCGGGAATCGACACGGATTCTCCAGGTGGGAATGGCCAGGCCCTTCCATCAACTTGAGACTCACCGGCCAGAATCGCACCGACAATTTTTAGTTCGTGAAAACGCCGCGGGAAACGTTGGGCCCGCACCACCGATCGCACACCGTCCGCTCCGATTAGGCCGTCGAATATTCCGGGCGGCTGCGTCGGGAAAGACACCAGCGGCCGTACCCCGGCAGGCCCCTCTCGGAACCCTGAAACGAGGGCGCGACGGCGGGTCACACCCCGCACGCGTTCTTCGAGGAGACTCAATAGATGGGCGCGCGGGATGATCACGAAGGGACCTCTCCCCTTCGTCAACTGGGCGAGAGGAAAGCGCCACAAGAGACGCCCCGAGGCAGATCGAATCGTCATACCCGTCAGCGGAACACCGTGGTCTAGAACCTCATCCGCGAGATCCAGCTGCTCTAGCGCTTCAAGCGCGTTGGGCCAGACACCCAGCGGTCCACCTTCGGTCGGGGGGGCATCCAGTTTCTCGAAAATAGTGACCTCAACACCGATCCGCTCCAAGGCGATGGCGCTGGCCAGTCCCGCAATACCGCCTCCGACAATCGCCAAGTGGCGATCTCTTCGGCTCACCGCAGCTCCTGCGGTGGCCCTTCCCACCTCGCGAGATCGAGAAGCAGATCCCGCTCACGTGTGGCCGGCAGGGCGCCCATGAGACGCTCCGCTTCAGAAACGGCGGCCCGATGCATTCGACTTGACGTCGCCAGGGAGGAATCTAGGCAACCGGTCGCTTCGAGCTGCCGGCCGATATCGAGGACACCGGCAGCAGGAGGGCCCGATTCAGCAGCTTCGAGGAGCGTGAGAATTCGCTGCTTCTCCCCATCGCTCAACGAACCTGAAAGATGGACGAGCGGCAGGTCGAACTGACGCGCACCCACCGAAGGGGCGGGCCACGACCCTTCCTCGATGAGCGCGCTCCACCAGTTCACCTCAGTCCGGATGTTGAGCGCCACGCCCCAGAAGTACCCGAATCGGATCCAGGAGTCGACCTGCTGACGACTGATCCGGGCCATCCAAGACGCCATCAGAAGCGGACCGATGATCAATGGCCAGCAGGTTTTTCCGAGCACAGTGCGGAAGTAGTCCGCCTCACTCGGCGCAAAGACCCCTTCCTGGCGCCAGAAACGCTCGGCCATCTGCGCCTGGATGCCGTAGCGTGACATCGTATCCAGGTAGTGGAGCATGACAAGAGAGCGCTGGCCCAGGAGGTCTCGCGGCTCCGTCAAGAGAGGCTGGAGGCCCATCATCAGCAGTGCGTCGCCGGCGTTAATCGCCAGGGGCTCCCCCCAAAGCCGATGCAAGCTCTGTCGCCCCGACCGTCGATCGCGCCGATTCCAGAGATCTTGGTGTATACGCGCCGCGTTCTGTGTCATTTCAATCGCCGCTGCAACCCTCAACCCGTCGTCGATGCGGCCACCGCAGGCGCGGATCGTAGCGAGGAAAAGCGCAGCCCCGAGTATGGGGCTGCGGCGGCCCGGGTAGTCAGCAATCAATGGTCCGAGGTAAGGCCGACCGGCCTGGCGGGCGAGGTACGGCTCCACAGCGGCGCCGACGAGAGCCCCACACTCCGCCAATACGGACTCTATGCGGGCACTCGGACTGCCCCTACGGATGGTCATAGCCGACAATGTCTTCCAAGCGGGGCCAACTCGACAAGGCGTGGGCCGCTAAGCGGCCCGAGATCACGGCCGATTCTACGCAGCCCTGATTGTGGCCACACTCTGTCCAATCCCCGGCCAAGGTCAAGTTGTCGTAGGAGTTATCGAGAGGAGATATTCGAAACCGCTGGGTCCCCGGAAGGGAAAGCACATAGCGGTCCGAGGGGTCAACGTTGGCCCTCCAGTATTGCGAGTCGAGGGGCTCGGAACCGGGGACCCCAGACGGTGGGTGGGCGAGTAATTCCCACCGGAAACCTCCGGGCCAACCCGCCGCCTCCGGCCATAGATCGACAACGTTTCGCTCCAAGAATTCGACAACTCTCTTTCGGACGGCGCGATCCTCGGCATCCGGATAGTCGGTCTCGGAACGCCCGGGAACGCCTCCCGGCGTTGGAAGGACGCCACAAAAATAAGCGATGGATCCCGGCTCATGTTCACCCCACCACTCTTCCTCGATCAACTGATCCATGTTGGCCCAAGTGTCAAAGGGCTCGACGAATCCGGTGAGGTTGGTCCGGGGCCCCGGCCACCCGAGCTCCCCGAGTTCAGGACGCAGCCACAGCTGGAAGGCTTGCGTCGCGACGGTTCCGACCTGATTCACCATCTCGCGCCACCGCGGGTCCCGATCCACTAGCTCCTTCGCCACGTGTGGAATGGCCCCAAGGCCAACGCCAAGGACAACGAAATCGAAATCGCTACCCACCTCAAGACGCCTCTCATCGACAGCCCGTGCATCCCAAAAAGACTCGAAGTTCCGCCCTTCCCGCCGCAGACGGTCCCCGTCCTCTAGCTGCTCCCATAGCGGCTCGGAGGGCCAACACGGCAATCCATCGATGTCAATGAGCGGCGCATATTGCCTCCCGCCCGAAACTTCCGCTTGGAGATCGAACTTAAGGGATTCAACGTAGGTGCTGCCGTCTGGATCCGCTGCGATTCCCACGTTTTCAAGGCGATGGAAAAAACGAAAACGGACCCCGCGACGCTCGAGCACTTCGTAGATGGGGGCGAAAACGACCTCGCCCATACCCGCATTCATTTTCCAGAACAGGGACCCACGGTAGGTCAGAAAGAGTCTTAGCGTCCCGCGCAAGAACTGCCCGGCCGACATGCCCGGATCGGCGGTGTCCCCTTCCCGGTAGGCGAAGCCCAGATTGTAGAGCGACCTGATAAGCGTCGACTGCAAGGTGATCGGCGAAGCTCCAGCCAGCGCGAGCCATTCACGCGCATCGTAGTCGTCGATCGCGTCGAACCCCCGCGGGTCAGTGGCGATATCGAAGCGAATCACTCCCCGGATAAAAGTCAAGACCAGGTCTATCACCACCCACAGACGGCGCATCTCATCACTGTCTTGGACCCACTTCTCAAGGGCACTGGAAACGCTTCGGGACAAAATGTCCAGCAACCGCAAAAGGGGCTCGACGGCTAGCTGAGGCAGATGGTCAAGGGCACACCGCAGAAGGGAAAGGCCCTCGAGTAACGCGCCCAAAGACGCGAGCTGCCCCAAACGTGCGAAGCGTTGGATCTCAGCCTCAACGTGGCGGCTCTGCATCGGGTTGCCGGGCTGGTCAAACGGCGACTCGCGGCCTATCGCTTCACTATCCCGGGCCGAACGAAGAAGCGTGTCAACGAGCTCCACGGCACGGAGGAGATAGCCCGTGATCGTGAACCGCCTCGGCGCCTCTCCGGGCTCCCCGGGCAACTCGTCCCATGTGGGGAAAAAGGCCGTCCACCACTTCCAAGCACCACTGGGGGAGTCGTCGGCCAGGGTCACCACCGGATCGGGAGAAAAAGCGTCGTGACAATCGACGATCCGGCACGCCTGCGGATCTCGATCCAGCTCCGCGTAGCAATCCCGAAGCAACTGAAAAGCATTTTCATAGTAGCCCAAGAAAAGATGGAGTCCGTGTTCCTCGATGCGTCCGTCAACACCTCGGCCGGAGGCCCCTTTTCCCCCCAGGCGCCATCCCCGCTGGTAAATCGTCACCTCGAAGCGGCCGCGGTGTTCCGGCCGCGTCAGCTCATAGGCTGCGCTTAGGGCTGCGATCCCACCGCCGACGATAGCGACTTCTGAACTCGGCTGGCTCATAGCTCCTCCAAGGCCTCCGCTTCATCTTCTTTCCAGACATCGACTTGAAGGTATTCGCCACCTGGTTCATGGCAAAGCCAGTCACCTTCCGCGCCTATTCCGAAGAAGTCTCGGACGCCTCCATGTCCGATGGTGTGGCCAGGTATACAGAAATCAGGCTTGCGCCGGTAAGACCGATACCAGCGCGGGTTTCCCCAATCCAACCACTGCCGGGAGAGGGTGCTTTCGACAACGCTTTGGGGTTCCGATTTCAAAACCGCTCGTCTGGCCTGCTTCCGAGAAATGCGCTTCTTCCTTTTCGGCTTCTGACTCCACTCCTTAGCCCTTCCTCGCAGAGCCTGCTTCGGTCGCTGCCGGAAGCTACTGAGATCTGGCCAGCCCCCGGCTTGGCCCTTCCGACCGATCCGGGACCGAACGGCATCGATTCGATCTACGACTCCCGAGTCCATCTCGAGTTCTCCTTTCCAGTTGAAGAACCCGCGATCTTTCGGATCGAAACCACCCCAACGCTCGCGGGATCGCCAAAGCAAATCACCGCATAGCGTTTCACGCATCTGAATCTTCATCCAAAACGGCCGGACCGGCTGAAAAATCTGGGAGTCATCCCGGCCCGGCGTTTTGGCGATGAGCCCGAGGGTCTTCGCTATCGGCAGGTCGTAGAAGTTGAAGAGCTTAACATGCAGAGTGCTCTCGATTTCCCGCAGATCATAAACCTCTTGGATCTGACGCCGGTAGTGCGAAAACGATTGGAAACAGGCTAGCTGGGGCTCTTCGGCGGAGCGAATCTGCTTGAGAGTGAAATAGTTAATCGGTTCCCGGCCAGTCAGCAATTCAACCGCCAGCGCACGGAGGCGCTCATGATGCTTGGGTTTCTTTTCTACCGCCTTCGCCTTGCGGCCGAGCTCCTTGGCCAGCGGCTCAAGCCAATTCCACACCACGAATCGCCAACGCACATCATCGTTATAAGGCAACGGCTGGTCACGGGTCACTTCGAGCAGTCGGCGAAATTCTATGCGGTGGCCTGGCCCTGGCTGGACCCGCGTGGAGAGAGTCACCAGCGAACTACTAATCGGCCCTGGCCCGGCCGTTTCCATCCAAGCGACATCGGACGGCTCGATGTCGGCGCGCTGGGCCGGAGTGCCTAGGGTTTCGCGCTGGGCCATGGCGCTCAGGCTTCGATCACTAAAGACGTAGGGAGTTATCAATCCCACCGAGTGCAGCTTCTTGACAGACCTCCCTTTCTTTTTCCGGTGTCGAAAACAACGCACCGGAACGGCAAACTCCACTGAATACCGAGCCCACGATCCGAAGCTATACATGCGCGAGTGGACCGCCTCATGATTCCAGATCATGAGATAGACATATCGTCCCCAAGCTTCGAAATCGCACCAGTCCCCGGCTTCGCCCTCCGACGGGGATTGAATATTCATATATCGCTTGACGAAATCAGACAGCACCTCAGGGTCGGCCAGCAGGGGCAAGACGCGGACGGTCGTCTCCGGAAAGTCGAAGGGTCCTAGCATCGCAGGATTTGAATTACTCAGCGAAGCGTTGTACGCCGGCAGGGCTCCGGATTCCGGAGCGTCTTGATGAGAAGCCCCCGGGCTAGCCTCGTCACCTGCGGCCCCTCGACTCCCCCTGCCGGACCTGCGGGCGAATTCCGGACGCCAAAGCCCGCCGCTCGCGACACTGTCGACTGTCTGAGGTTTCGTCCATTTCGTCCCTTTGCCACGCCAGGCCAATGGCTCCCCCCGATCGTAGCGGAGATGCACATCCATCCAAAAAGGCAGCACTGGCTCAAGACTGTAAAGGGTGTGATCTCCCCCATCGAGCGTGCGACTTGGAACCAGGCCGAGCGTCTCGACGATCTGCTGGGAGTGATAAGACGAAAGCTCGATTCGATACCCGGCCGAGAGGTCGCCTGCAGCGAAGAAGACGTCGTCGAGCGATCCAAAACGGTTCACTTGCTCAACTGTCATCTGCGAGTAAACCAGCGATTGATAAGATGCGAATTCGGGCTGATTGGAGTCTCGGAAATGTTTCAGGGACAGAATATTCACATAGGGGCGTTCACGAACGAATCTCTTCCCGGTGTGGGCTAGCCTTTGCATCAGGCTAGTGAGCGTCGTGAGATCCGACGGCGCTCGGTAGCCCGAGAGGTTTGAGCGCCCGAGGATTTCTGCCACCGAGACGCCCAGCGAAGAGAGGCCTGCAGCCGCTCTCGGCACCGAAAACAAGGGATTCCAAGGACTCCGTAGCCGAGGCGGCACCTCAGCCGCGAAAGGCGCCGCTTTTCTTTTGATCCCGAGGATAGGTCGGACTTCTGGCTTTCGCGAGGTGAGAGCCTCCGCCCACACGAGGGTAGAGACCTCGAGAAGCTTGGCATCGGCGTGGGGGTCCGACACGAGCCTATCGCCGCGTTGCGATACCGATTTCGCCAGAATCTTCTCCCATCCATAGACCTCGCGGCCCATCTGGAGCGACAGCTCATTGTCGACAAAAATAAACGGGGCCACCACAATCCAGTCACGAAAAACATCTCGACCGCCCTGGCGCTGATGCCATTCCAACGGCACGAAGAACGAAAACTCATTCTGAGCAATCCAGCCGGCATCGACCTCGTTGCTCGCCATTTTTCCGTAGTCGAGAATAGCGAGGAAGACATAGGGCAGGGCTGGAAAGAAGACTCCAATTTCTGGCGCTGCGATATTCAGATATTGATCGATAAACCGACTGAGCTGCCCGAGATTCGCCCGTAGAGGGAAGACTCGCGCGGTCGTCCTCTGGAAGTTGAAGGGCGGCACCTGCGGGAATGAATCTGGCCGCAGGGCCTGGTTAAAAGGCGGAAGTCGCACCGGGCGCGCAGCGAACGGCCGAGGTCGTGCCTGCATATCCGACCTCGGAAAAGGATTCAAACCGAGCCCCCTTTTCGGCCGCCGAAGGCGGAGGGATATTCAGTCGCGTGGGGCATCGCGGTGCGCTTCTCCAGTCGTCTCTTCTTGATTTTCAGCTGCTTGTTCGCCTGAAGGAGGCGACCGCTCTTCTTGCCCGGCACAACCCTCTTGGTTCCCGGTGCCCGCTGCTGACCAAGGAACCAGATCAAAGGATCTACCGTCCTCGGGAATGCAGATCGAGAACGGCAAGTCTCTACACTGCTCAGGTTTCAGGGTCGACCAACCCGACGGGTCTTCCATCCCCAAATCGCGCCGGATCTCTGGGCTTCCGATCGTATGGTGAGGGATGCAGAAATCGGGTTTCTGGAGGCCTCGCTTCCATCGGGGATCCCGCCACTTGAGCCACTCCCGGGAAAGGATATTCTCGAGCACTAACTGCGGATCGACCGAGGCGACAGCGTCCTGAGCCTCGGCGATTGACATCTTGTCTTTCGGCGAGTCTTGTGGGTATTCGCGCCGGGCCCGATGGAGGTCCTGGCGCAGCGGAGCCTGCGGCTTGTCGTCGATCCACTGGCCGACACCCATTCTCGTTTTGAGCGACATATCCTTGACCTTTGCATATGGCGCCTCTGAAGGTCTAAAGAAGCCTGTCCATCGTCTTCTCGCCCCCGAGCTGCTTGACACTCCGCGGGATGCCCAGTGAACGTCGCCGCAAGGCTTCTCGGTCAGGTGCACCTTCATCCGGAAGGGCCGGACCGGCTGAAAGATCTGAGAGCTCCCGCTCCCGCCACCGCCATAGGCCTTCGGCACCAATCCGAGGGACTCGGCGATCGGCAGATTGGCAAACCTCTCAATCTCGACGTGGAGTGGCTCTTCGATCTCTTCGATCTCTTTTACCTCCAAGAGTCGTCGCTCAAAACGAGACATGGATTGAAAGCAAGCCTTGGTCGGATCTTCGGCGGCTCGAAGTTGCCGGAGAGCGAAAAAATTTAAGGCCTCCTCGCCGACCAACAAATCCACGGCGAGCGAACGGGCCCTCTCAAATCGTTTGGCTTCCTCTGCTCCCCCCGCCGCCGTATTCAGTTTATAAGCCGTCGCGAAGCTTAGCTTTCTGAACCAATCGCGGGCGACGACACGCCAGCGTGCCGTGTCGGTCGCAGCCATGGGCGACCCGCTCGAGATTTCGAGCAGCCGGTGGGATGTATTTTTTTGTCCGGGGCCCGCTGCAAGATAGGACTCCAGGATCATAAGGGTCTGGCGTTCCAAGTCCGGACTGTACTTCTCCAGCCACCCCGTTTCCCCGGACTTAATCGTGGCTTGCTGCACCATCAGGCCGAAGAGTTCACGGCGAGTCCGGGCGCTGAGACTGCTGTCCGTGAAAACATAGGGCGTCAATAGTCCTACTGAGCGGAATGGAGAATCGCTGTCTTGCCCCTCGGCCCCCGACTCGTCTTCTCGGTAGAAACGAACCGGTATCGCGAACTCGACCGAAGTCTTTGCCCAGGCACCGACGTCGTTCTGTTCCGAATGGACGGAATCATGGTTGAAGATACAGAGGTAGACATAGTCTCCCATGGGCTCGAAACACCCGAACTCCTGCAATGCCACCTTATGTTGACTCCCAAACTCATCTACCAAGTCGTCCCAGTCTTTCCCTGCTGTCCCTCTAGCTGGGTCGTCGCTGAAGAGATCTTCTAAAAGGGAATCCGTGCTCCAGGGAGCTGCCGAGTAGGCAGCGACAAACTTGAATAGCTTAAGCCTATCGGCCAACAGAGGGAGAACTCGGACGGTCGAGCTGGGAAATCGAAACGGTCCGAGGGGCGTGGGATCGGATCTCTCCAGCGTCGAGTTGTATCTCGGAGGCTCCGTCGGCGCCGCGAAGCGCGGCGACTCCCCAGACGCTTCCTGGAATGTTCGCGGATCGCCCGCGGACGCCTGTGGCACCCGACGCCCTCGGCGAGCAGAACCAACACCAGCACTTCGCACCTCGCGGCCTCGGGCTCCATAGCGGTGCTTAGGACCGCCCTCCCCGCTTCGGGTACGCCAGGCGAGGGGGATCCCGCGGTTGTAACGGAGATGCATATCAAGCCAGAAGGGGGCTATCGGTTCGACCCAGTGCACCCGGTGATCACCGGCGTCATAGCTCTGCTCGGTTTCAATCCCGAGGGTTTCAACGATCTGCAACGACGGATACGAGTGCAGACTGAGGCGAAAGCCTCCGGAGGCGTCACCCGTCAGCAGGAAATCTTCCCCGAGGGCCCCCATCCGGTTTACCTCAATCGTTTCCATCCGGGATCGGATGATCGCCTGATAGCTGGCGAGCTCCGGCCGACTCGGCGCCCTGAGCTGCTTGAGGGACACGATATCGACGTAGGGCGTACCGCGTAGAAAGTCCCAGCCGTGGGTCAGCAGAAGCCGGAGCTGTTCGAGATCGTTCTTCATCCCAGCCGGAGCCTGGAAGCCGGCTAGGGGCCACCGGACGACACCTTCCAGTGTGGCCATCGCAAGAGACGCGCCTGCGACGACCGCGTTCGACCCAGCAGCCAAGGGATTCCAGGCTTGCCGAGGATTTGGGGGCACTTGCAGTATCGAAGGCGAGGCTTTTCGGCGGATGGTGAGGATCTGCCGTAGCTCCTGCCGCCTCGACTCATAGGTGGCGGGCCATACATGCGACGACACGTTCAAGACGCTGGCGCCGACCTGCGGAGTTGAAGTCAGCCACTCGTCTAGAAGAGGCGTCGCCCGGGCGTGGACTTTTTCCCAGCCGTAAACCTCACGACCCATTTGTAGAGAGAACTCGTTGTCGACGTATAGGAATGGTGCAAGCCAGACCCAGTCGTTGAATACCCAGCGCCGTCCATCGCGGCGATACCAAGCGAGTGGGACGAAAAACGAAAATTCGCGTTGCGCGATCCAGCCGGCGTCGATCGCGTCGCTCGCCATCCGCCCGTAATCCAGAATGCACAAGGTAACGTAGGGGAGTGCCGGGTAGAACTTGCCCACCTCCCGCGGGAACATCGTATTGAGATAGAGGTCGATGAATCGTCCAAGCGTCGCGGTGTTGGCGCGCATCGGGAAGATCTTCGCATTACATCGCTGAAAATTGAACGGAGGCACATGCTGGGTGCTCCCGGGCCGATCCAGAGTCAGATAATCCGGCAGTTGTGTGGATGAAAAAAATGTTCCTTCCCCGTCGCGCACGGTCCTATCGCCCTGCGACCTCATCACTTATTCCTCCTGATGGCCCATCGCACCATCGCTTCGATGAAGTCACGATCCCTGCTCGGCGGACAGCGGGAAAAAGCCGCTTCAAATTCATGTGACGCGGCGCCGGCATAGCGCCCGGCGATGCCTTGGGCGTAGTCGAAGCTACCCGCCGCCTCCATTCGCCGCCTTACCCACTGAATATCCGAGTCTGTCCTCTGCTCGGGCGACTTCCGAAATATCGATGAGAGTCGGGCTTTCTCGTTCGGCTGGGCTACTCGGTAGAGATGGACCAGCATCAGCGACCGCTTGCCCTCACGCAGGTCGCCGTCAATCTCCTTGCCGTATTGCCGACCGTCACCGAGAAGATTGAGGAGATCATCCTGGATCTGGAAGGCGGTCCCGAGAAAAAAGCCGAACCGGGTCAACGTCTCTAATTCGGCGGCGGCGGCCTCGCCGATTAGCGCTCCCGCCCGCAGGGGGTAAATGAAGCTGAACCAGCAGGTTTTCTTCAGCACCATGACGTAGTAGTCAGCTTCCCGGTCAATAATCAAATTATCGCGGCGCCAGCCGAGTTCTAGCGCTTGCCCTTCGGCCGTTTCCCGAGACATTCTCTCGACCTCTCGCAGTAGCCTCATTGTTTTCACCGGGCCCAAAATCGACGGACACTCCATCAACGGCTTGAGGCTATGCAGCGCGAGGGCATCGCCGGCGCCCAGGGCTAGAGTCGACCCATAAAGCTGGTGGAGGGCCGGAAGTCCGCGGCGTTCCTGGCTGAAGTCCTGGATGTCGTCATGGATCAGCAGGGCATTGTGAAGAAGCTCCAGGGCAACGGCAGCTCGGATCGCCTGCGTAACCGACGCTCCGAAGCTCCGAGCCGACGCGATAAGCAGGCACGGCCGCAGCTTCTTGCCGCCCCGCTGCGGGTAATCCCTGATCAACGGCGCAAGACGGCTGCTTCTGGCCGCGGGCATGTAGCGATCCATCCAGGCGGCGGTCTGTTGTCCGTAGGACTCTAGAACTCTCGACGACGAAAGGTGCGCCCCGTCTTTCACGACTCGATGCCTGCCTCCGGTTCACCCCCAACTTCGGTCTCCGATGCTCGCCAGGGCCATTGCGAGTCCCCGCCAACTCGAAGATGAATAGCGCCCACGACCCCGCCTTGCCGGGGGTCAATCAAAAGCCTCG